>JAJZAC010000137.1 GCA_021799615.1 Actinomycetes bacterium | reverse complement strand
ACCTCCACACCAGCCTGTGGGACGAGGAGTCGGGCCGGCCGCTCATGGCACCGGCGAGCCCCGGGGAGGCGGGCTCGGCGGACGGTCTGTCGGCGGTCGGACGCCGGTGGCTCGGCGGTCAGCTGGCGGCAGCCGGCGAATTGGCATGGTGCTTCGCGCCCACCGTGAACTCCTACAAGCGTTACGTGCCGGGATCGTGGGCGCCCACCGCCGTCGTGTGGGGCGAGGACAACCGGACGTGCGGGTTCCGGGCCGTCGGCCACGGTGCCGGGCGGCGGATCGAGAGCCGGGTGCCGGGAGCCGACGTCAACCCCTACCTGGCACTGGCGGCGGCCATCGCCGGTGGCCTGTGGGGCATCGAGCACGATCTCGACCCGGGGCCGCCGTTCGCCGGCAACGGGTACGAGGCGGACGTGGCGCGGCTGCCGACCACGTTGGTCGAAGCGGTCGAGTCCTTCGAGGGGAGCCGGATCGCCCCGGCCGCCTTCGGCGAGGACGTCCACCACCACCTGGCCAACACGGCCCGCCAGGAGTGGCTGGCCGCCAACCGCGCCGTGACCGACTGGGAGCTCGCCCGGTACTTCGAACGGATCTGAACCGTTGCAGCCGAGTGAGCGAGAGCGAGCACTCACGCTGCACCCCTTCTCGGGGTTCCTTCCCTGTTTCCGGGTTCGGTTCCGGCCCCCATCGGGGACGGCCTGCTGTGCCTGCAAAGGCCTGACGTCCCCTCCTCCGGCACCGGATGGTCCGGCGTCCGAGCCGAGTCCCCCACTGCTTCCGGTGGGACTGCCGGGCATCGGGGCCCTGGCTCCGGCTGAGCCACGACTGGCATGGCCCGGCCAGTCACGGAGGTTCGATGCTGCGTTGTCGTCCCGGTTGACCGACTCGCCGGTGATGGCACCGACGAGTTGCTTGGCCAGCCTCTTCGGCTCTCTCAAGCGGCACCCACAACCGTGACGGACCTGGGATGAGGCGAACCACCGGTCGGCGACCGTGAGGGTGGTTCCCCGCCAGGCCATCTTGGAGGTGATCTGTGGCCTGATCGCTCCGAGCGCAGCATCGGGCACGGAGCGCCGGAAGGCCCCGCGCCCGATGCCCTGCTTCGTGGCAGCGAGGTCGAGGTCTTCGATCACCACCTCGCTGTCGGTGCCCGCCAGCCAGCTCGTGAGCTGGTGGGCGGCTCGCCGGCGCAGGTGCACGACTCGGCGGTCCAACCGGCGAGCTTGGCGTTCGCCGCCCGGTGGCCGTGCGAGCCGGGGATGCGCCGGGAGAGCTGTCGTCCCACCCGGCCGCGCTCGGTGAGCGTCGCCCGCAGGGGGGCGTGGTGAGCGACGTGGGTGATGGTGCCGGTGTCGTCGGCGACGGTGGCGAGCACCCGGAGCCCCAGATCGACGCCGGCCCGACCGCCCGTGGTCGGTGCCGGGGAGGGGTGGGCCTCGACGAGCCAGGAGAACGAGACGAACAGCCGCCCCCACCGCTCGGACAGGGTGGCGGAGAGGATGCGGGCCTTGCCCGGCGTGACAGCGGTTCGGAACCCCCCGTCGTCCGTCTCCGTCGACACGCGGATCACGCCCCGGTGGAGCACCGACGAGCTCCGCCCGCCTCGCCGCTCCCGACCGACCCCCGGACCGGGCCCGAACGGTCCCATCACCCGACCGGCCGGCCATGGGACCGCCCCGGACGGGCCGCACCGACCTTCGACCCCACCGCCAACTGCACCGCCGAGAACACGGCCACCGGCACCAGGAGCGCCAGCATCACCCCCCGGTAACCGAAGGCGGGCACCAGTGCACCGAGGACCACCGGGACGATGACGGACACCAGGTTCGTACTGCCGAGCAACGTGGCGTTCGCCCGTGGCAGATCGGCGATCGAGGTCGCATCTGCCACCAGGGCGAGGGCGAGCGGGAAGGTGAGCCCGTGGGGCACGCCGAGCACCCCCATGGCCACGATCAGGACGACGAGGCCATGAACGGTGCCGAGGAGGACGAGGCCGGCACCCGTGAGCCCGGCCGACACCCACAGCAGCGCACGCTTGGCGGCGATCGGTGCCCGCCATGCCACGGCGGCCCGGGCGGCGAGCGAGCACACGAAGAAGACGGTGAAGCCCAGCTGGGCCTGCGCCGGCGTGGCCCCGAAGCCCCGCCTGGCGACCAGGGCGCCGAAGATCGTCACCCCCGAGAAGGGAACGGCGTAGAGGAGCTGGGAGACGAGGGCCGTCCGGCCGTCCGGCGTGGCGAGCAGCCCCGCCCGCCACCAGCCCCGCCGGTGGGCACGGCGCCCGGAGTGGCCGGCGGGCTCACCGGCCACGTCACCGGCCACGTCGGCGACCAGCGCGGTGGCGGCGACCTGGTCGCCGTGGTCGCCGGCCGAGGGCTGGTCCGGATCGGACGTCTGGCCGGGGGCACCGCCGCCCACAGGGGCCGCCCCCCGCCCCCGCCGGGCGGCGGTGAGCAGGACGGCGCCCACCACCGGGAAGGCGGCGAAGACGACGTAGGGGACCCGGACGTTCTGGTGGGCCGAGCTGAGCACCACGGTCTCGAGGAGCGGGCCGATGGCCAGACTGACGCTCAGCGTGACCGTGTAGACGGCGATGATCCGCTCACGCTCCCGGCCCGCCGAGGAGACGATGGCGTTCAGCAGGCCCGGCATCGCCACCCCGCCGGCAGCCCCGAGGAGCACCACCCCGCCGACGAGCACGCCGAACGACGGCGCTGCCGCCAGCACCAGGAGCGACCCGGCCAGACCCGTCATGCCCCACACCGCAGAGGTGGCGGCCCGGTGGTGGGGAACCCGGCGGGACAGGACCAGGGTCACCATCGCCACCATCAGACCGAGCACGGCACCGAGCACGCCGACGGCGGTCGCGCCGAGGTGGACCGCCTCGCCCGCCAGCAACGACACGGTGGTCGTCGCCATGTTCTGGGTCATCCGGAACAGGGCGGTGGCGACCAGGAGCGCGACCAGCAGCCGGCGTCCGGGCGCTCGTCCGGACCACCACAGGTGTCGCCCGGACGGCTCGGGGGTCCTCGGCACCGCCAGGACCCTAGCGACACCCGTCACCGCCCGCCCGCACCGGCACCGAAGGTCGCTGGTCCGGGCGTACCCCGCTCTTGACGGGCCGGGGCGATCCTGCGACCATGGACTGACCATGTACCAGGCGACGGCAGGCACCACGACGAACGAGCTGCTCCTTACCTGACGGCAGGCGCCACATCGCGTCTGCCGACAGCCTCCTGCGCCGAACTGGCCAGGAGGTTTTTTGTTTGCCGAAGCGACAGGTGCCGACCACGGGAACGGGACCGCCGGCGACGCACGCCTGGCGCACAACCGACGTGCAGGACCACGGAGAGACGAGACGGGAACGAGGGAGTGACGATGCCGAGCGCACCGACGGGACCAGCAGACCAGGGGACACGCGAGGAGGCGCCTCGCCTCGCCCTGCCCTGTGACCCCCCCCCCATGCCCTTCCACCTCTACCGCTCGAACGTCCCCCTGCGGCTCGAGGACCGCACGTGGCCGGACCGGGAGATCACCACCGCTCCCACCTGGGCCAGCGTCGACCTGCGCGACGGCAACCAGGCGCTCGTCGACCCGATGGACCCCGAGCGGAAACTGGCCCTCTTCAAGGAGCTGGTGGCGGTGGGGTTCAAGGAGATCGAAGTCGGGTTCCCCTCCGCCTCGCAGCCCGACTTCGACTTCCAGCGGCAGATCATCGAGGACGGGCTGATCCCCGACGACGTCACCATCCAGGTCCTCGTCCAGTGCCGCGAGGAGCTGATCGAGCGGACCTTCGAGTCCCTGGTCGGGGCCCGGCGGGCTGTCGTCCACTTCTACAACTCCACCTCCGAGCTCCAGCGGCGGGTCGTCTTCGGGCTGGACCGGCAGGGCATCGTCGACATCGCCGTCAACGCCGCCCGCCTGTGCCGCAAGTTCGAGGCGTCGGTGCCGGGCACGGAGATCTGTTACGAGTACTCGCCCGAGAGCTTCACCGGCACCGAGCCCGAATTCGCGGTGGAGATCTGCGAGGCGGTGATGAACGTCATCGAGCCCACCCCCGAGCGGCCGATGATCATCAACCTGCCGGCCACCGTCGAGATGTACACGCCCAACGTGTACGCCGACGTGATCGAGTGGTTCGGACGGACCATCTCGCGTCGGGACAGCATCGTGCTCAGCCTCCATCCCCACAACGACCGGGGGACGGCGGTGGCCGCCGCCGAGCTGGCCGTCATGGCCGGCGCCGACCGGGTCGAGGGCACGCTGTTCGGCAACGGCGAGCGGACCGGCAACGTCGACATCGTCACCCTGGCCATGAACCTCTTCTCCCAGGGCGTCGACCCGAAGCTCGACTTCAGCGACATCGACCGGGTGCGTCGGGTGGCCGAGTACGCCACCCGCATGCCGGTCCACCCCCGCCACCCCTACGCCGGCGACCTCGTGTACACCGCCTTCTCCGGATCCCACCAGGACGCCATCAAGAAGGGCGTGGCCGCCATCGGCGACCACTACGACCGCTGGGAGGTCCCCTACCTCCCCATCGACCCGGCCCACACCGGCCGCACCTACGAGGCGATCATCCAGGTGAACAGCCAGTCCGGCAAGGGCGGCGTCGCTTACGTCATGGACACCGAGCACGGTCTCGACCTGCCCCGCCGGCTCCAGGTCGAGTTCCAGCGCGAGGTCCAGGCGGTGACGGAGGCCAGCGGCACGGTCATCCGCCCCGGCGAGATGTGGGACGTCTTCGCCCGCACCTACCTGCCCGACGACGCCGGGATCCGCCTGGTGGGCAGTGAGACGACCACCGGCGGCAAGCAGACCACGGTGACGGCCCAGCTACTGGTGGACGGGACGCCCGCCACCGTCGTGGGGACGGGCAACGGGCCGATCGACGCCCTCGTCGCCGCCCTGCGCGACGAGCTCGGGATCGTGTTCGAGGTGAAGGACTACTCCGAGCACGCCCTCACGTCCGGAAGCGGCGCCTCGGCCGTCGCCTACGTCGAAGCAGAGGGCGCCGACGGCACCACCTGGTGGGGCGTGGGGATGGACTCGTCGATCCTCGACGCCTCCCTCAGCGCGGTGGTCTCGGCCGCCAACCGCGCCCGCGCCACGGCGGATGCACCTCCGACGGCGGGGTCGACCGAGTAACCGGGAGCCCGGCACGCCGGGGCGGAGGCACGACGTCGCTCCCTGCGGAACCCACGGAGTCGCGCAGGGTACGAGTCCAGATCGGGACGCTCCGAACTGCAGCGGCCCGGTATGACCGTTCGACCCGTCGGGCAGGTCCGTGCGGCCCGTCGGCTGGCCACCAGCGTGCGCCCGGGCTACCGGTCGGGGACAGCGGTCCCAGTCCGACGATGGCGGCGGCGGGTCGGCGAGGCCATCGCTGCTTCGGGCACGCAGCCACAGGCGATCGGAACCGGCACCGACCCCGCGTGAGCTGGCGGGCATTGCCGGGGGCCAGTCATCCCGAACGCACGATCCGAGGGACAGGTCGACGCGTCGCCTCCACGCCGGTGAGCGGCCGCCACGGTCGCCGACCTGGTCGTCGATATCGACGGACCTACTCGACCCGCCGTGGCTCGGTCCGGGCGGCCTCGGATCGCGCTCGGAGCATCCGTCGTCGATCACCAGCGCCGAGGTGGGCAGGTTCAGTCGTCTCGACGAAGCCGACGAGCGCGTCCACGAACTGCTCCGGGCTCTCGATCTGCGGGAAGTGGCCCACGCCTTCGATGACCACCAGGCGGCTCCCGGGAATTGCCTCGTGGGCGGTGTAGGCATGGCGCACGGGGATGATCACGTCCCGGTCCCCCCAGATGATCAACGTCGGCATCGACGACGCCAGGTAGAGCCGGTCCATCGCGCTCACCACCTGGCCGCCCGGATCGATGACTGACTT
>JAJZAC010000136.1 GCA_021799615.1 Actinomycetes bacterium | reverse complement strand
GGCGGTGGCCTACAAGTTCCCCCCCGAAGAGCGGACCACGACCCTGCTCGACATCCAGGTCTCGATCGGGCGGACGGGGAAGGCCACGCCGTTCGCCGTGCTCGAACCGGTGTTCGTGGGTGGCTCGACCGTGTCACGCGCCACCCTCCACAACGAGGACCAGGTGCACCTGAAGGACGTGCGTCCCGGCGACACCGTCATCGTGCGCAAGGCGGGCGACGTCATCCCCGAGGTGGTCGGACCGGTGTTCGGCACCTCGGGCACCACCGGCCGCCGGCACCGCGCCCCGGTCTGGAGGTTCCCCACCGCCTGCCCGGTGTGCGGTGGTCCGCTGGTGCGCCTTCCCGGCGAGAGTGACACCTTCTGCACCAACCTCGACTGCTCGGGCCAGCGGGTCGAGCGCATCGCCCACTTCGCCTCGCGCTCGGCCATGGACATCGAAGGCCTGGGCGAGCAGCGGGTCGACCTCCTCGTCCGCCTCGGGATGCTGAACGACGTGGCCGACCTCTACGCGTTCCGCGCCGAGGACCTGGCCGGGCTGGAGGGCCTTGGCGAGCGTTCGGCGCAGAACCTGGTCGACGCCATCGAGGCGTCGCGCTCGCGGCCGTTGTCGCGCCTCCTCGTCGGGTTGGGCATCCGCCACCTCGGCCAGGTCGGCTCGGTGGCCCTGGCCCGGGCGTTCGGCTCCCTCGACGCGCTGATGGCGGCACCCGAGCCGGCCCTCGCCGACGTCGACGGCGTGGGACCGGTCATCGCCACCAGCGTGGTGCGGTGGTTCGAGTCGCCGGTCAACCGGGGCGTGGTCGACCGGCTCCGGGCCGCCGGGCTGCAGCTCGAGGAACCGGGTGCACCCGGGTCCGGCGTCCCGGGTGGCGAGGAGCTTCCCCAGACCCTGGCCGGCAGGTCGGTGGTGGTGAGCGGCGTCCTCGACGGCTATTCGCGCGAGGAAGCGGAGTCGGCGATCGCGGCACGGGGGGGCAAGGCGCCGTCGTCGGTCTCGGCCCGCACCTACGCACTGGTCGTGGGGGCGTCACCCGGTGCGTCCAAGGTCGCCGCCGCCGAGCGCCACGGGGTGCCGGTGGTCGACGGCGGCCTGTTCGAACGGCTGTTGGCCACCGGCGAGGTGCCGGGCCCGGGTTGAGGTCCGCGGGACCGGGCCGGACGAGGGCTCGGCGGGGCCGTGTCGGCTGCGTGTCGAGCGCCGTGTCGAGCGCCTGTCAACGCCGTTCGAGCATGGCCACCACCTCGGCGTAGGCGACCTTCAGATCGGCCAGCGCGTCCTCCACGTCCCGGTAGACCTCGTCGGCGTCGCGTCCGACGGTGGTGGCCGATGCCCACAGGCGCTGGCGGGCCACCTCCCAGGCCACCACCAGGTGGGCCATGCGGTCGCCGACCGACTCGCGGAGCTCCATCGAACCGAGGTCGGCCTGCACTACCAGGTCGTCGATCCGCCCGTGCCACCGGTCCAGGCTCTCGGTCAGGCGGGCCACCATGCCCGTCCTGTCGTTGCGGACCGAGACCGTGC
This sequence comes from Actinomycetes bacterium, assembly GCA_021799615.1. Classification (GTDB taxonomy): domain Bacteria; phylum Actinomycetota; class Acidimicrobiia; order Acidimicrobiales; family RAAP-2; genus JAJZDI01. The sequence continues at coordinate 4,385 of JAJZAC010000136.1, read as the reverse complement.
CCGCCGGCAGCGCCGACCCGGCGATGCCGGCGGCCATGTCGGTGGCGGTCATGGCGACGGTGGCGAGCGGCCTCCGGTTCGTGACCGCGCCCGCTGAAGTTGCCGGGGCTCCGTGGTCCGCCGTCCGCCCGCTGGTGCCGACCGTCGTCCTGGCCGGCCGTGGGCTCGTCATCGTCATGGCCTACCTCCTCGCTGCCGGTCGCCGAGCGGCCGGACTGCGCCCTCCACGTCGAGCATCCACCCGCCACCGGCGGCGCGCCAGGGCCCATGGACACCTTCGCCGACCGGCGAGGTAGCGGGGCTGAGGAAGTCGCTCACCGTGAGAAACAGAGCACGTAACGTGATGTCGCGGCTCGGGTCGGCCAGCCCGGATCAGACCGGCCCCGCTCCCTCGACGAGGTCGTCCCCGGGCACCAGGTCCGTCTCGCCCCCGAGGATGTCGTCGGGTGCGTGGTGGTAGGACGGATCGTCGATCTGGCACGTGAACCCGGGCAGCTCGGTCCATCGTTCGGCGGCAGCCTGGGCCTCCGCGGGATCGTCGAACCGTGCCGTCGACACCTGCGTGCCGTCCATGTACACCCGCAGCTCGATCATCGGATGCCTCCTCTGTGTCGGCTCGGCGGCCACGCCCCGGGGCGTGCACCGGCACCGTGCCCTCGCCCGCGCAATTCCACGCCACCCGAGCCGCCAGCGCCAGTGGCCAACGTCCCTTCTCCCTGCCGGCGCCTTCTCCCTGCCGGTGCCGGCGACCACCCCGCCCGTCCCGTCACCTTGTCGTTCCGGGACCCTCCACCCGACCGGCCCGGGAGGTCGGTAGCCTTGCACCAGAACCATGCCGAGCATCACCGACTCCATCGGGCGGGTCCTCGGCGACCGCTACCGACTGGTCACGGCCGTGGGCACGGGCGCGTCTGCGCACGTGTACCTGGCAGAGGACGTGAACCTTCATCGGCAGGTCGCCATCAAGGTCCTCCATCCCGCCCTTGCCCACGACGCCTCGTTCCTCAAGCGGTTCCGGGCCGAGGCCAGGGCCGTGGCGGCTCTCAACCACCCCAACGTCCTCCAGGTCTACGACTGGGGCGAGGACGAGGACGGCCCCTTCCTCGTCCTCGAGTACCTGGCCGGCGGGAGCCTCCGCCGCGTCCTCGACACCGGGACCCGCCTCACGCCCGAACAGGCGGTCGAGGCGGGCCGGCAGGCCGCCGCCGGGCTGGCCTACGCCCATCGCCGGGGCCTCGTCCACCGCGACATCAAGCCGGCGAACCTGCTCTTCGACGCCGACCAGCGGTTGCGGATCGCCGACTTCGGGCTGGCCCGGGCCCTCGCCGAGGCGGCGTGGACGGAGCCGGAGGGGACCGTCCTCGGGACCGCCCGCTACGCCTCGCCCGAGCAGGCCCAGGCACAGCCGATCGACGGGCGGGCCGACGTCTACGCCCTCAGCCTGGTCCTCTACGAGGCCGTCACCGGGGTCGTCCCCTTCGTCGGGGACACCTCCCTCGCCACGCTGTCGTCCCGCGTCGGTGCGCTCCTCCCCGAGCACGGGGACCTCGGTGCGCTCTACGACGTGCTCCTGTGGGGTGCCGCACCCGAGGTGGCCGAGCGCATCGATGCCGAGGAGCTCGGCCGGCGCCTGGCCGCGCTGTCGGTGTCCCTTCCCGCGCCCACTCCCATCCCCCTGCCCGGCACCCCGTCGGCCGGGGCGGCCACCGACCCGGCCGAGGCCGTCACCGAACTGGGTACCGATCGCACCGAGATCGGCGTGCCGGTCGTCCCTCCTCCGGCCATCATCCCGCGACCCGGTCGCCGGCGGCGGGGACCCGTGCCGGTGGTGCCGGTGGCGGCTGCGGGGACTGCCGGTGCCGCGGCGGCCGGTGCCACCGGGATCGGGACTGCCGACGCCGGGATCGGGACTGCCGACGCCGGGATCGGGACTGCCGACGCCGGCACGGCGGCGCCGTCGACCGGGCCGGCGGTCCCCGCCGAGGCCGGTGGGGGCGGCGTGCGACCGCGCCGGTGGCCCTGGGTCGTCGCCGTGGTGAGCCTGGTCGTCGCCCTGGCCGTGGTGGGGACGGCGGCGGCCGTCGGCGACCAGGTGTTCACGCCCACCCACCCGGTGCCGTCGCTGGTGGGCACGACGGTTCCCGCCGCTGCCAGCGCGGTCCGCGCCGACCATTTCAGTGTGCGGGTGACCGGGCACTCGTACAGCCTCACCGAGGCCACCGGTCTCATCCTCACCCAACAGCCGGGACCCACGCCCCGCCACGGCGCCGGATTGAAGGAGGGTGCGGTCATCTCGGTCACGGTGTCCGCCGGCCTCCCCCCGGTGACGATCCCCGACCTCACCACCTTCACGAACTGCCAAGACGCCACCACGGCGCTGGCCGCGCTCCATCTGGTCGGCGTGTGCCCGCAGTCCGCCGCCCAGTACAGCTCGACGAAGCCGGCCGGCGCCATCCTCGGGTCATCGCCCACCGGCTCCGCGCTCTACGGCGCCACGGTGACGATCATCGTGTCGAAGGGGCACGCACCGGTGACGGTGCCGGCCGTCGCCGGGGCCGGTACCACCTACGCCGGCGCGGTGGCCACGCTGCAGGCGGCCGGCTTCCAGGTGAAGCGGATCGACGAGTACAGCTCGACGGCGCTGTCCGGGTCGGTCATCGGCACCACGCCCGGCCCGTCGTCGGGACCCCAGCCCTACGGCTCCACGGTGACCGTCGCCGTGTCACTGGGACCGCAGCCCGTGCCGGTGCCCGACGTCACCGGCGACACCGTGAACCAGGCGCAGGCGGCGCTCGCCGCCGACGGGCTGGTGTTCGGGGGCGCCTACGGCCCGCCCAAGGGCAAGGTGGTCATCGGGAGCGATCCGGCAGCCGGCACGGTGGTCCTTGCCGGCACCACCGTGTACCTCTACGTCGGATGACCGGGCACCCCTGCGTCGGATGACCGGGCACCCCTGCGTCGGATGACCGGGCACCCCGGAGACCCCGCCGACGGGTGCGAGCTGTGCGAAGCGGCCCGCATCACCCCGTGGCACTACGAGGACGACGTCTGCTGGGTGGCCGACTGCGAGGTGTGCGACGTCCCCATGGTCGTCTGGCGGCATCACGGCGCCACGCCCCCCGAGGCGGCGGTGACCGCCATGCTGCACCGGCTGGGCGACGTGGCCGACGCCCGCTTCGGTGTCGACGGGTGGTCGTTCGACCGGGTGATGCGCCAGGTCCCCGACCACTTCCACGCCCATGCCCGGGACCCGGGCTGGTGGGGCCGCCGGTTCGCACCGGCTCGGCCGGCCCGGTGAGCGTCATCCGACGGCCGGCCCGGTGATCAAGTACCTGGGCTCCAAGCGCCGCCTCGTCCCCGCCATCGCCACCCTGGCCGGCGCCCAGGGTGCCCGTAGCGCGCTCGACCTGTTCACCGGCACCACCCGGGTGGCCCAGGCGCTGAAGGGGAGCGGCTGCACGGTGACGGCGGTGGACGTGACCCGGACCGCTGACGTGCTGGCTCGGTGCTACGTCGCCACCGACGCCGACGACCCGGCCGTGGCGCCCGCCGTGGTGGACGCCGCGGTGGAACGGTTGAACCGGCTGCCGGGGGTGCCCGGGTACGTGACCGAGACGTTCTGCCGGACGGCGCGCTATTTCCGCCCGGAGAACGGCGCCCGGATCGATGCCGTTCGACAGGCCATCGAGTGCGAGCATGCCGGCACGCCGCTGTGGCCCGTGCTCCTCACCAGCCTCCTCGAGGCGGCCGACCGGGTCGACTCGACCACCGGCGTCCAGATGGCCTACCTGAAGCAGTGGGCGCCCCGGGCGGCGAAGCCGCTGGAGCTGCGTCCGCCGGCGCTGCTCCCCGGTCCGGGCAGCGCGGTGCGGGGCGACGCGGTGGCACTGGTGGAGTCGGGCCAACTGGGCCACGTCGACCTCGCCTACCTCGACCCCCCGTACAACCAGCACCGCTACGACGCCAACTACCACGTGTGGGAGACGATCGTGGCCGCCGATGACCCGGAGCACTACGGGGTGGCGGCCAAGCGGGTGGACCTGCGCGACCCGGAGACCCGCAGCCCGTTCAACGGGCGGCGCACCATGCCGGATGCGCTGGCCGGCGTGGTCGCCGGGGTGGACGCCACCGTGGTCGTCCTCTCCTACAACGACGAGAGCTGGCTGACGCTCGACGAGCTGGTCGAGCTGTGCGCGGTGCGGGGGGCCGTGGAGGTCCTCGCGTTCGACTCGGCCCGTTACGTCGGCGCCCGCATCGGTATCCACGGCCCCTCGGGCGCGAAGGTCGGCACCGTCTCCCACCTGCGCAACGTCGAGTACCTGCTCCTCGCCGGTCCCCGGCGGACCGTCAGCCGCATGGCGGCGGCACTGCCCGAAGCCCGGTTT
>JAJZAC010000135.1 GCA_021799615.1 Actinomycetes bacterium | reverse complement strand
CCTCCGGCACCGTCTCGCCGCCGAGCTCCCGGCGGCACTCGCACCGGCCGCCGTCACCGAGGCCGACCGGGGGGAGACCACCAAGTGGCTGTGGCGCCTGGCCGACGGCGCCACCGTCGAATCGGTCCTGATGCGCTACCCGGGACGGGCCACCGTATGCGTCTCCTCCCAGGCCGGGTGCGCCATGGGCTGCACCTTCTGCGCAACCGGTCAGGCCGGGTACACCCGGCATCTCACCACGGGCGAGATCGTCGAGCAGGTGGTGGCGGCCCGCCGTGCGGCCGCGCCGGCCCGCCTCTCCAACGTCGTCTTCATGGGCATGGGTGAGCCCCTGGCCAACTACGACCGCGTCTGGCGGGCCGTCGAGGTGCTCCAGGCCGAGCTCGGGTTGGGTGCGCGCCACCTGACCGTCTCGACGGTCGGGTTGGTCCCCGGCATCGACCGACTGGCCGGCGAGCGCCTGCAGGTGACGTTGGCCGTGTCGCTGCACGCGGCACGTGACGAGCTGCGGGACCAGTTGGTGCCCGTCAACCGCCGCTACCCCCTGGGCGCGCTGGTGGCCGCCTGCACCCGCTACCGCGAGCGGGCCGGCCGGCGGCTCTCGTTCGAGTGGGCGCTGATCGACGGAGTCAACGACACCGCCCGCGACGTCGGGGAGCTCGCCGCGCTGGCGCGGCCACTGCGGGCACACGTCAACCTCATCCCCCTCAACCCGACGCCGGGTTACCCGGTGCGGGGCACGCCCCCCGACCGGGTGCGGCAGTTCCGCGCCGGCCTGGTCGCCGCCGGCGTGACCGCCACCGTGCGCGACACGCGGGGCTCCGAGATCGACGCCGCCTGCGGCCAGCTGGCAGCCCGGACTGCTGACGCCGGGGCCGGCGCCGGGCGGTGCCGAGAGGGCTGAGGCGGGACCTGACCCGGCCCGGACCCCGGCATCCGTCCGTCACCGGCCGCGCTCCCCACTCCCACGCCCCGTGGCGGGATCCGACCGTCACGCACCCGGCGGCGGATGCGGCCTCTATACCCCTAGGGGTATAGACTGTACTGTGGCTGGCCCCAGAGGGCCGGCCATGACGAGGAGGATGCGGAGATGGAGCTGCCCGAGGCGGTCGTGGAGGACGTGCGCAAGCGCCTGCACCGGATCGCCGGTCAGATCAACGGCGTCGAGCGGATGCTCGACGAGGGGCGCGAGTGCCGTGACATCGTCCAGCAGCTCTCGGCGGCGACCAAGGCGATGGAGCAGGCCGGGTTCCGCCTGGTGGCCGCCGGCCTGACCTTCTGCATCGAGCACCCGGAGGAGGCCGCGGCCGACGGCTACCCGATGGAGACCGTCGAGCGGATGTTCATGCGCCTGGCCTGACGGCCGTTCCGGCGCCACCGGCTCCGGCCGTCGGCCTCAGCCGGCCGGCGACACCTCCCCCGCCGCCGGCCGGTGTGCCGAGCCGCGTACCGTCGGCCGCACGAAGGGGGGCGCCTTGCGCATGCTGGCCCGCTCGACCCGCTCCAGCTCGAAGCCCGCGCCGCCGATGGCGTCCTCGGTCCGGCGGGTCAGGTGGCAGTTCCCGGCGAGTCGTTTCCACACCGGTTCCAGACGGTGCTGCCATGCCAGGCGCCCGGGCCGGTCCTCGGCTGCCACGTGCTCGATGAACACCAACCGGCCGCCGGGGCGCAGCACGCGGCGCACCTCGTCCAATGCAGCCGTCGGGTCGTCCACCGAGCACAGCACGAGGGTCGAGACGGCGGCGTCGAACGTGGCGTCGGGGAAGGGCAGGTGCTCGGCGGGGGCATCGACCACCTCGACGGCGCCGACCGCACCCGTGCCGGCGGCGAGGGCGTGCTCGAGGTGGGCCCGCATGTGCCGGTTCGGTTCGCAGGCGACGAGGCGGGTCACCGAGGACGGGTAGAGGTCGAGGTTCCGCCCGGTCCCCGCCCCGATCTCGATGACCGCGCCCTCGAGGGTGCCGAGCAGCTCGGCCCGCCACTCGCCCAGCCCGGCGAGCTCGACACCTCGCATCACCCGGTCGTAGAAGTGGGCGGCTACCTTGTTCACGGGCGGAGCCTACGCCGGGAGCGGCTCGAACGGCCGCCGGCGGGTGGCGCCCGTCGAACCACAGGGGAGGGCAACAAGGTGGAACACGACGAACGGCTGCGAGGTGCCAGCACCTGGGAACAGCGCCTCTACGACATGATCACCGAGCACGAGCACGACGAGGAGGAGGTGATCACCGCCTACCGCGACTTCGTCGAACGGACCGACTCCGATGCGGTCCGCTACCTGCTGGGGCTGATCGTCGACGACGAGGAACGCCACCGCCGGGTCCTCGGTCAGCTCGCTGACACGGTACGGGCCGAGGCGACCTTCGAGCACCGGGGGCCGGCCATCCCGCGGATCGACGTGCACACCCCCAACCCCGAGCTCGCCGAGGCGACCGACCGCTTCATCGAGATCGAGCGTCGCGACCGGGACGAGCTCGGCCGACTCGAGTCCGAGATCTCCCGCGTGTCCGGGTCGCCACTGGCCGAGCTCACCGTCGCGCTCGTCCGGTCGGACACCGAGCGGCACATCACCATCCTGCGCTTCATCTCGCAGCTGGCCCGCCACCCCGATCGGGCCTGGAGCTCGCGGCCGGGGCGGAAGCTACACTGACGCCCATCAGGGGTTTCGATCCCGTGCAGGCCTGCCCGCCCGGCACAGGGGGACCGAGCGACGCGATCCGAGCGGCGACGTACGGGGGGTGGGCTCTCGATCCGTACCGACCAGGACCGGAGGAGACGGAGACATGTCCACCGCACCGCTGACCGCTGTCGACCTGAGCTCCCCCGGGCGGTACCTCCACTGGTCGATCCTCCAGATCTCGGAGGCGAACCTCGTCCTCATCCTCGTCATGGTGGTGATCTTCGGCGCCGCCCTGCTCATCCCGTTCCCGAGCCACGGCGGCCACGGCGAGTCGGCCGGCACCGCCGGGGACGACCACCACGAGGGCGCCTCGGACGACGATGCCGCGGCCGACCAGGGAACCGCCACCATGTGGACGGCCAGGCTGCGCCGGCGCTGGCTGTCCACGCTCCCACCCGGCAAGCTCCTGCCCGACCGGCAGCCGGCGTACGTCGCGTCGTGGGTCTACGTGTTCGGGGTCGGTGCCATGGTCGCGCTGGGCGTGGTCATCCTGTCCGGCGTGCTCATCGCGCTGGGCGGCCCCGACTGGTGGCACACCGACTCCGTGGGGCACTTCTTCAACAGCCTCCACCTGTGGAGCGTCGAGCTGTTCATGGCGCTGATGGTCATCCACCTGTGGGGCAAGTTCTGGATGGCGGCCTGGCGCGGTCGCCGCCGCACGACGTGGATCACGGGCGTGGTCGCCTTCGTCTTCTCGGTGTTCGAGGCGTTCACCGGCTACCTGTCCCAGCAGAACTTCGACTCGCAGTGGATCGCCACCAACGGCAAGGACGCCTTCAACGCCGCCGGCATCGGCGCGTTCCTCAACGTCATGAACTTCGGGCAGATGCTCATGTGGCACATCCTGCTCATGCCGCTCGTGCTGGTGGCGATCGTGGGAGCCCACATCCTCCTCGTGCGGGTGCGGGGCGTGTCGCACCCGCTCCCGGCCTCGCGGCCGCCGGCGTTCAGCCGCGGCCGCACCCAGCGCCGGGCGCTGGCGGCCGCCGAGGCGGCCGATTGGAAGGGTCCCACCCGCCGCTACGACATCATCAAAGAGGGGACCATCGCCGGTGCCATCGTGCTCATCCTGGTGGTGGTGCTGGCCGGCGTGCTGTCGTCACCCGACGATCCACCCGTCACCGTCCAGACGTGGGCCAAGCTGGCGCCCGACGACTTCCTCGCCACCGCGGCCGCCGAGCTCGACGGTTCCAGCACGTCGGCCGACTACGGCCCCCCGTACAACAACGGCAGCGGGTCGGTCCAGCAGTTGGTGATCAACTGGCAGAAGCTTGCCGGGGTCCGCCTGCCGGTCGACAGTGCCAGGGACTTCGTCATCAGCCCGCTGACCAGTATCTCGGGCAACGACGCCACCCTGGCCGGCGCGCTGCGTACCTGGAACTCGGCGCCGTCGTCCACCCGGCAGGCCTGGGCCGACGCCTACTCGAAGGCCGTGGCCAACGTGACGTTCTCGCCCGCCGGCACCCCGCAGGTGCCGTCGGCCAACGACGGGCCGGTGCCCGAGATGATGCAGGCGGAGCTGACGATGGCCCGCAGCGGCGCCCTCGACACCGACCTGCTGGCCCAACGCCAGTTCTACGGGACCAACTTCACCAAGCCACTCCTGTTCATCGCCGACGGTCAGTACTACGTCGACAAGGCGACCGCCATGCACCTCACCGGCTCCCAGTGGGGCGTCATGAACGAGACGGGAAGCTACCCGGGCCAGCCGTGGCTGTGGCTCTACACGCTCTGGTACCAGGTGCCCGGCTTCCGCAGCTCGACGAACGTCGACCTGATCGCCATCTACATGACCGGGGTGGCGACCGCGCTCCTGCTCGCCGTCCCCTTCATCCCCGGGCTGCGGGACATCCCCCGCTGGGTTCCGGTGCACCGCCTGGTGTGGCGGGACTGGAACCGGCGCCACGGCGGACCGTCCCCGGAGCCACCCGAGCCCGGCGGATGACCGGCGGGTAACCCGGGACTTCCGGCCCTACGCGGTCAGGACCTCCGACCCTGCCTCCGACACGGGCAGGGCGCGACATTGGAATTACGAGACCGGCCGGTACCGATCTTCGGACCGGCCGGTTCGCGTGCGAGAGGAACCGAGGGAAGGAACGGAACGATGCGACGCAAGACATTCGATGCGATTCTCACCGCAGTCGGCGGGCTCGTCGTGGTGGTGCTGCTGGTGGCAGGTGGCCTCCTCATGTGGGGTCAGAGCTTCGCCAACAGCAGCGTCCACGACCAGCTGGCCCAGCAGCAGATCTTCTTCCCGTCGAAGGCCGCCTTCGCCCATGCGCAGCCCGGCACCGAGATCACGCCGTCGATGATCCCGACGGTGTCACAGTATGCCGGGCAGCAGCTGCTCACCGGCGAGCAGGCCAAGGTGTACGCCGACGACTTCATCGCCGTCCACCTGTCGGAGATGCCCTACGGCGGCGTGTACTCGAAGGTCAGCAACGCCTCGCGGGCCAACCCCACCGACAAGAAGCTGGCCGCCGAGGTCCAGACCAGTTTCCAGGGCACGACGCTGCGGGGGCTCCTCCTCGAGGCCTACGCCTTCTCCGTCTTCGGTGAGATCGCCCTGTGGGCCGGGATCGCCTCCTTCATCCTGGCCTTCGTGATGCTGATCCTGGTGATCCTCGGGTGGGTCCACCTGCGGAGGGTTCCGCCGGACGCCGAGATCTGAGCGACCGAGCGCCACTGCCGGGACGGTACCCGGCACGGCCCACCCCCCACCCCCGCCTCAGGGCGGGGGTGGGTCGCGTCCGGGGCCCGGCGCGCGCGGTGCCGTCCGGTCTACGGTCTCCCCGGCACCCCGCTCCAGCGAATCACCGGGGACCGGCAGGCCGGGCGGCCCGGGCGGGGATGACCTTCGGCCCTGGCTCCGGCGTGGGACGGGAGCGACGATGGCAGCAGACCACAGGGAGGAACGATGAGCGACAGCGAGCAGGCCACACCGGAACGGATCGTCGTCGGCGTCGACGGCTCCGACAACGCGACGGCAGCGGCACGCTGGGCGGCCCGCGAGGCGGCGCTGCGGGGGGTGCCGCTGACGGTGCTGCACGTGTGGCAGCTCCTCACCGTCCCCCTCGGCTACGTGACCGAGGATGCGCTCGACGCCATCGCCGTCGGCGCACAAGAGGTGCTGGACGGCGCTGTGGCGCTGGCACGGTCCGAGGCGCCCGGCGTCGAGGTGGAGGGGAAGCTCGTCCAGGGTTCGCCGCCGGCCACCATGCTGGCCGAGGCCAAGGACGCC
>JAJZAC010000134.1 GCA_021799615.1 Actinomycetes bacterium | reverse complement strand
AGGACCTGAGCCCCAACGCCTGGCGGACGGTGGTCGACATCGTCCTCACCGGCACGTTCCTGTGCGCCCGCGACCTGGCCCGGCGGGCACTCGCCACCGCCCGGCCGGCAGCCATCCTCAACATCGGTGCGTCGTACGCCTGGACCGGAGGGCCGGGCTTCGCCCATTCGGCCGCGGCAAAGGCCGGGGTGAAGAACCTGACGGAGACCCTGGCCGTGGAGTGGGCGCCCGGCGGCATCCGGGTCAACGGCCTCGTTCCCGGGCTGTTCCCCCACGACGACGAAGTCGCGGCGATCGCCGGCGTCCCCGGACGAGACGAGGGCGTGGACGACCGCGTCCCCGCGCTGCGGGTCGGCCTCCCCCGGGAGCTGGGCTGGGCGGCCACCTTCCTGTGCTCACCGTATGCGGCCTACGTGAGCGGGCACACCATGGTCGTCGACGGTGCCAACTGGCAACGGCGGAACGCGCTCCAGGCGCCGTTCGTCCCGATCCGCGAGCAGCTCCAGCGGGGCCCGTTCGCCCCCGGCGGGCCGGGTCGCGCCGGGTCCGCCGGTCCAGCCTGACCGGCATACGCCGGCACACCGGTCACCGACACACCGGTGCACCGGGCGTGCGGAGCGGGTAGACCGATGGGGGCGACGGCCCCGGGGCGGGGACCGGGCGCGGCAACGACGATCCCAGGGGGGACTTCCATGGACGGGGACGACAGGGGGCGGCCGGGCGGTGCACCCGCACCGGGCGAGGCCGGCGCACCGGTCACGCCGGAGGAGGACCTCGTCCTCCTCGAGGTCGACGGGGTGATCGCCACGATCACGAACAACCGCCCGCACAAGCACAACGCCATGAGCGACGCCATGGACCGGCGTCTGTGGGAGGTCCTCGCCGAGTGCCACGGGCGCGACGATCTCCGCGCCATCATCTGGCAGGGCGCCGGACCGTCGTTCTCGTCCGGGCGCGACACCACCGAGCTCGGGGTGCGCACGGAGGACATCTCCGACCTGGAGTTCATCGAGCGCGGTCACCGGGGCGCGCAGATGTTCCTGACCATGCCCTGCCCCATCGTCGTCGCCCTGCACGGCTGGGTGGTGGGCGGTGCCTTCGAGCGCGCCCTCCTGTGCGACCTCCGCATCGCCGGCGAGAACGCCCGCATGATGCTCCCCGAGGTCGGCCACGGGGTCATCCCCGACTCCGGCGGCGTCGCCCGGCTCTTCCAGATGGCCGGGCACGGGCTGGCTGCCGACCTGGCGCTCACCGGACGGTCGATGGACGCCCACGAGGCCCGCATGCACGGGATCGTGAGCCGGGTGGTCCCCGACGCCGACCTGGCCGGCACCGTGCGTGCCGTGGCCGAGAAGATCGCCGCCGCACCCGCCTTCACCGTCAAGATGGCGCGCCGGACCCTGTCACACCTGGGTGCCGCCGAGGTCCAGCGGTCCATCGCCGAGGAGGCACTGGCCCAGTCGATGGTGTTCGCCTCGTCCGACTACGCAGCGATGAAGGCGGCGCGTCGCGAGGGTCGGGAGCCGACCTACCGCAGGAGATGACCGGGGACCCCCGCAGACGGTCGCGTACGGAGCCGGGGTGATTCCCGGTACACCGGAGACGCCACCCCGAGACACGAGACCAGGAGCGCGCACCATGACGACGACCAACCCGTCCCACCGGCCCGTCGAGGCGTCGGGGACGTTCGAGATCGCCGGACGCACCGTCCACCGGCTCGGCTACGGTGCCATGCAGATCACCGGCACGGGCGTCTGGGGCCCGCCGGCGGACCCCGCCACGGCCGTCGCCGTACTTCGTCGGGCCGTGGAGCTCGGGGTCGACTTCATCGACACGGCCGACTCCTACGGACCTGCCGTGAGCGAGGAGCTCATCCGCGAGGCGCTCCACCCCTACCCCGACACCCTCGTCATCGCCACCAAGGCCGGTCTGGTGCGGACGGGGCCGGGCCAGTGGTTCCCGGTCGGCCGACCGGAGTACCTGCGCCAGGAGTGCGAGATGAGCCTCCGGCGCCTCGGCGTCGAGCGCATCGACCTGTTCCAGCTCCACCGCGTCGACCCGGCCGTGCCGGCCGACGAGCAGTTCGGGCTGCTGGCGGACCTGGTGGCCGAGGGAAAGGTGGCGGCGGTCGGACTGTCGGAGGTACCCGTCGAGACGATCGAGGAGGCCCGGAAGGTCGTCCCGGTCGCCACCGTGCAGAACCTCTACAACCTGGCCAACCGACAGTCCGAGGACGTGCTCGACCACTGCACGACGCAGGCGATCGGTTTCATCCCCTGGTTCCCGATCGCGTCGGGCAACCTGGCCGATCCCGGCGGCCCGCTGGCCGAGGTGGCGGCGGCCACCGGGGCCACCCCGGCCCAGGTCGCCCTGGCCTGGCTGCTGCAGCGCTCGCCAGTGATGTTGCCCATCCCCGGCACCTCGTCCCTCGGGCACGTGGAAGAGAACTGCGCGGCCGCCGAGCTCCAGCTGAGCGCCGAGCAGGTGAACTCGCTGGACGCCGTCGCCTCGTAGCCCGCGGCCCGCTCAGGCCCGGCCCGCTCAGGCCCGGCCGAAGCGGACGGGCGCGCTCCTGATCCCGGCGATCACCGGCGAGGGCGTGCGCTCGACGGCCCCGGCCGGCTCGATCGACGTGAAGCGCCCGATCAGCTCCTCGAGGAGGACCCGACCTTCGAGGCGGGCCAGCACCGCCCCGATGCAGAAGTGGGGGCCGAACCCGAACGCGATGTGCGGGTTCGGCTCGCGTCCCGCGTCGAAGTCGGGCGCCGTGGGACCGAACACGTCCTCGTCCCGGTTGGCCGAGGCGTAGAGCATGAGCACGGGCTGGCCGGCGGCAACCAGCCGGCCGGCCAGCACGGTGTCCTCCACCGCCGTGCGCATGAACGAGACGACCGGCGTCGTGTACCGGAGCATCTCCTCGACGGCGATGGCCGCCGCACGCGATGCCGGTGTCGCCCGCCCCTGCCACGACGCGGGTACGTGCGGTCGGGGCGCCAGGCGCTGGGCAGCAACCGGGGAACGGTCACCGGGCTGGCGGAGCGCCTCGAGGGGCGTGGCCCCGCTCCGCTCCCGCAGGCGGTGCCACTGTTCGGGGGCGGCCGCGAAGGCGGCCAGACCACCCGAGATGAGGTTCCGGGTCGTCTCGTTCCCCGCCACCAGGAGCTGGACGAGGAACATGGCCAGTTCGGCGTCGGTGAGCGCGGATGCGGGATCCGATGCCGCCCCCCCGGTGTCGGGGGCCACCAGTTCGGTGATGATGTCCGCCGCCGGCTCCACCCGCCGGCGTGCCGCCGCCTCGAGCAAGTAGCCGACCATCTCGACCCGGAGGGCGTCGCGCTCGGCATCGGGCATGTCGACGGCGCCGGGGATGACGGCGTCCGACCACCGGTGGAAGCGGGGCCACTCGTCCTCGGGGATCCCCAGGAGGTCGCTGATGACCTGCAGGGCCAGCGGCACGGCGAGGGTGCCGACGACGTCGACGACCTCGCCCGGTTCGATCCCCGCCAGCAGGTCGGCGGTCCGGCGGCGGACCATCGGCTCCAGTGAGCGCACGAACGACGGTCGGAAGCCCGGTGTCACCAGCGCCCGGTAGCGGGTGTGGTCGGGCGGGTCCGTGTGCATCATCGTCGGGGGCGTGTCGTAGGTGGCGCCGATCTCGTAGAGCATGATGCCCTGGCCCGAGCAGAACCGCCGGGGGTCCCGGGACACCTCGACCACGTCGGCGTGGCGGCTGGCCACCCAGCACCCCACGGCGTCGTTCCAGGCGAGGGGGGCCCGGGAACGCAGCTCGGCGTAGGCAGGGTACGGGTCCCCGGCATAGAACGACGGATCGAGGAGGGGGGCGGTCAGTGCCTCTTCGAGGGCGAAGTCCGGGGCACCGGTGCGGCTCCGGCTCCCGCCGTCGCCAGCGTCCGTGCTCATGCGCCGAGGACAGTCGGGGGTGCGAACCCCTGGGCGGCACACAGCGCCAGATAGGCGGCGAGGGTCCCGGGCCCGTCCGTCACGCTCTCCACGGAACCGTCCTCCGCCAGGTTGAGGTTGACGCCCTCGATGACGAACAGCACGTCGGTGAGCCCGTCGTTGTCCTCGGGGACGTCGAGGGTGTGCACCGAGCCGGCCGGCTCCCTGATGTAGGAACCGGCCGTCGAGTAGAAGTCGTACTCGAGATAGTGCCAGCGACCCGAGAGGGTGAAACCGTCGACCGGACCGGTATGGCGGTGGGGCTGGAGGCGGACACCGGGCTCGAACCGGTTCCGCACCACCCAGACGCCGGCCGGCCTGTCGATCCGCAGCACCTGGAGCCACACGCCTCCGGTGGCGTCCACCCAGGGGAGGTCCGCCTCCCCCACGTGCCGGACGACGTCGTCGGCTGCGATCGCCATAGCTGTTCCCCCTTGCTCCCCGTGTTCCGTGCTCACCGTCGCCCACCGTCGCCCACCGGCGGTGCCCGGCGATTTCCGGCGGCTAGATCGGGCCGGGCCCCGTCGTGGTCAGGCCGACGAACCCGTCGGCCCGCCCGGCGTGTCGGGATAGGGGCCGATGCGCTGATCCGTGCTGGTGTCAACCAGCGGGTTCCCTTCCGTCGAGACGTACGGCGTCCACATGGAGCCGTCCCACCAACGGTACTCAAACCTGGTCCCCGGGTCCGGGTACCAGCCGGGCGGAGGCATGCCCGGTGACGGGGTGGCGCCGGGGGGTGACGCTCCATCCGGGGGGAGGCCACCCGGGGGGAGGCCGGCCGGGGGGAGGCCGGCGCCAGGCCCGCCGGACGTTGCCTCGGCTTCGCCCCGCCCACGCCCACCGGTCGGCGGGGGAACCTGCGCGGTGTCGAACCTGGCCCGCCGCATTGCCTCGGACCGGCGGGCGAACAGGAACAGGACGAGCCCCAGGGCGAAAAAGAGGAACCACAGGACGCCCCACACGACGGACGGCCAGCCCCACGGCGACCGGCCGAACCGGTGCCGGTCCCGCTCGGAGAGCTCGTAACCGACGACGCCCAAGATGGCGGCCAGCACGGTGGCCACGGCGGTCTGCGCCTCGGTCAGTTGCATACCGTTCCCCTGCCCTCGGCGACGTGTGCCCACGGGCCCGTCATCAGCACGACGAGCGCCGGCCGGCGACAGCGGTGGGCAGGCCGCGGGTCCTGGTGACCAGGGACTCGACCCCAGTCGCTGTCCCGGTCGCTGTCCCGAGCTGCGACGCGGGATCAGGCGCACGATGAGCGGTCATCGACCAACTGTAGAGCGCGCCGGGCCTGGCATCCGCCAGCACGGTGGGATCGTCACACGGTGGGATCGTCACACGGCGGGGTCGTCACACGGCGGGGTCGTCACACGGCGGGGTCGTCACACGGCGGGGTCGTCACACGGCGGGATCGTCGCCCGGCGGGGTCGTCGCACGGCGGGATCGTCGGCACCGGAGGCGGGAAGGGTCGGCCAGCCCGCTGCGGCGAGGGGCCTCGTCCCGGCCGCATAGGATGCCAGCACGACGCAGGCGGTCTCCCCTTCGTACGGGCGCTGGCCACCTCGTTCCTCCGGGTGCATCCCGAGGGTCACGTCTCCGCGCTGGTCTTCGACGACGTCGACGGGGTCGTGAGCGAGGGTGAGCCCTTTGAGGTCGTGCGCCTCGACGATCTCCCCGAAGGGCTGGGGGAGCTGCACCGGATGGCGGCCATCTACGATGTTGGCGAGCTCGCCACCGCGCTGAAGCCTTGAGCCACCGCTCGGCCCGGGATCCCCGTGTCCGGCTCCCGCGGCCCACGGCCCACAGCCCACGGTCCACAGGGGCCGGACCAGTACCCGGCCGAGGACGGCACGCCCGGCACGACCGGGCGATCTCAGCGCGCCGGCCGAGTGGGGACGGAGGGAGTCGAACCCTCACTGAAGGCGGTTTAAGCGCCCTGCCTCTGCCGGTTGGGCTACGTCCCCGCAGCGGGCCAGTCGTCGGGGCCGCCTCCCATGG
>JAJZAC010000133.1 GCA_021799615.1 Actinomycetes bacterium | reverse complement strand
GCTCTCGGGCTCGTCGCCGGGCCGGTGGTCACCGCTGCAGCCGCCTGGTGGTTCGGTGGCGCCCCGCCCCTCCCCCTGGTGGCCCGGATGGCCGCGGTGGGTGCCGGCGCGCTGGTGGCCGGTGCCGGTGCCCTCGGCTGCCTGGCCCGGCTGGCGCGCTCGGTGCCGCCGGCCCGGCGCGGCGGCGGTGGGCCGCGGGCCTTCGGGTGGCGCCGGGCATGGTCGGCCGGTCCCCGTGCCACGTCGCTGGTGGCCGTCGTCGGGGCGTCGGTCGCCGTCCTGGCCGCGGTGGCGACCCTGGCGGCGTCGGCACGGACCGCCCTCGCCACCGCCGTGGTCGGATCGGTGCGGGCCGACCTGGTGGCCGTCCCCGCCCAGCTCGAGCCGTTCCCGGGCGCCACCCTCGCCCCCGGGCCCCTCCCGGCCGCGCTGGCGGCCGTGGCCGCCGTCCACGTGGGCACCGTCACCGTGGACGGCGCCGCCCGGCGTGCCTACGGCGTGGACCCGGCGAGCTGGGAGCGGCTGGTGGTCGTGCACGTGGTGGGCGGTTCGCTGCGCGCCCTCGCCGGCGGGGGGGTGGCCATCTCGGCGTCGCTGGCCGCGTCGGCCGGCGTGCACGCCGGCGGCTCCCTCCGCCTCGACTCCCCGCGGGCCGGACCCGTCGCCGTCCCCGTCCGGGCGGTCTACGCCGACGATCCGGTGGCCGGCGACCTGGTGATGCCGACCGCCACCTTCGCCGACCTGGTGCCCGACGACGGCGTGCTGTTCGTCCTGGCCGCCTCGGCACCGGCCGTTCCCATGGCCCGGGCCCGCGCCGCCCTGGCCGGCATGGTGGCGGGGACGCCCGGCATCGACGTCCTCGACCGGGCCGGGTTCGTCTCCCTCGTCTCGGCGGCCGTCGACCGGGCGGAGGCCGCCCTCGGCACGCTTGCCGCCGCCGCCTCGCTCGGTGCGCTGGCCGGTGTGGCCGAGGCGATGGTGGTGGGCGTGCTGGCACGCCGGCGCGAGCTGTGGCTGCTGTGGGCCGTCGGCATGCCGCCGGCCGGGCTGCGGGCCGCCGTGCGCTGGGAGGCGCTGTCGCTGGCCGCCGCGGGGACGGTGCTGGGGGCGGCGGTGGGGATACCGGCCGGGTGGGCGGCGCTGGCCGTGGTCGTGCCGGGCGGATGGGGTGCTCCGGTCCTGCCCGTCGGCGCCCTCGCCGCCGTGGCGGCCGGGGTGGTCGCCGTGGCCGCCACGGCGGTCGAGGTGCCGGCACGGTGGGCCGGGGGCGTGGGCCACCGCCACCCCGCCGCCACCTGAGGGCCCCCATGGGCACGGAGCCGACCCTCCTTGACATGTTACTGCCCGGTCAGTAACGATGGTGCCGGCGCGGCGGCCCGGGTGGCCGGCACGTCAGGGCAGGATCGAGCCGGTTGCCGGGGGGCACCGGGCGAGGGGGCATCATGAGGCGTCGTTGGCTGGCCACACTCCTGTTGGCCGCACCGCTGCTCAGCGCGTGCGTCACCCAGAGCGGGTCGCCGCTGCCGGAGGGGACGCTGGCCCAGGGGCTGGTGGCGGGGATCACCGCTCCCGACACCCCGCCTCCCGGTTCGAACATCGCCGGGTGCACCCCGTCGGCGGCCCATCCGTACCCGGTGGTGCTGGTGCACGCGACCCTGATCAACATGGACTTCAACTGGCAGGCGCTGTCGCCCATGCTCTACGACGCCGGCTACTGCGTCTACGCCTTCAACTACGGTGCCACGCCGAACGGCCTCGGCATCTTCGACGGCCTGGGCGACATCGCCACGTCCGCCCAGCAGCTGGCCACGGAGGTGAACTCGGTGCTGGCGGCCACCGGCGCGTCGCAGGTGGACATCGTCGGCCACTCCCAGGGCGGGATGATGCCCCGCTACTACATCCAGGACCTGGGTGGGGCACCCAAGGTCCACGAGCTGGTGGGGATCGCCCCGTCCAACTACGGCACCACCCTCGACGGGCTGGCCTCCCTCGCCAACGCGTTGGGAGGCCTGGGCTTCGACGTGAACGGCCTCGTCTCCACCCTGGGCGGCCCGGCGCTGACCGAGCAGGAGCAGGGCTCGTCGTTCCTGACCGCCCTCAACGCCAACGGCGACACCGTGCCGGGCGTGACGTACGTGGTGATCGAGTCGACCCACGACGAGGTGGTCACGCCGTACACCAACGCCTTCCTGAAGGGGCCGGGGGCGCAGAACATCCTGGTCCAGGACCAGTGCCCGGCCGACCCGGTCGGCCACATCGGCATGGTCTACGACCAGACGGTGCTCGACGACGTGATGAACGCCCTGGGTACCGACAGCCCCACCTACCAGCCACCCTGTAATTCGTCCGGGTTCGGCGTCCCCGTCTGAGCCGCCGGCCGGGCCCCGACCGCACGATCGGGGCCCCGGGGCCGCGCCGGGGAGTCAGACGTTGAGGCCCACCGACGCCTTGGGCGGGTACTGGGCGAACGAGTGGATGTGGTCGCGCAGGCCGTGCTGGAACGCCTCGAGGTAGGCCAGCTTGCGGATCAGGTAGGAGTGCTGCTCCTTCGGGTCGAGGTAGAGGTTGTAGACGCGACCGTAGGGGTACTTCTGCACCACGCCGCTGAACCCGCCGTCGGTGGCCACGTCGCCGTTCCCGTCGGAGATCGACCCGAGCATGAACTTGTACTCGCCCACCCGCAGGGCGGAGAACATCTGGCCGAGCCAGTAGTAGAGGTACTTGCGGTGGCTCAGGCCGCCGGGAGCCAGCAGGAAGGCGCTCTGGTCCACGCCGTCGATGAACCGGTCGTCGGGGAGGAGGTCACCCGCGCCGGCCAGCGACAGCACGGTGGGCAGGACGTCGGTGAAGGAGAAGATCCCGTCGGTCACCTCGTCCGGCTCGATCGTGCCTGGCCACGACCAGATGCCCGGCACCCGGACACCGCCCTCCCACGTCGAGCCCTTGGCGCAGCGGAACGGCGTGTAGGCGGCGTCGGGCCACGTCTCCATCTCGGGACCGTTGTCGGAGGAGACGAAGATCAACGTGTCCTCCAGCTGGTCGGTGGCCCGCAGGCGCTCGACCAGCCTCCCCACGATCTCGTCCAGTTCCACGATGGTGTCCTTGTAGGGATGGCGGGCCGGCGAGGCGCCGAGGAACCGCTCCTGGGGGTAGTTGTCGAAATGGGCGCCACGGGTGCAGTGGTAGAGGAACCACGGCTCGTCGCCGCCGGCCCGGGCGTCGATGAACGCCTCGGAGTAGGTGGCCCACGTCTCGTCCAGTTCGGAGAGGACGGGGATGGTCACCTCCTCCACCTGTTCCACCTCGCCGCCGCGGGTGGCGTGGACGAAGCACTTGTTGAAGGGCATGTTCTCCACCCACGCGGTGCGGGCCTCGCTGTAGACCATCTCGGGGAAGAAGTAGGGATCCCGCCACTCGGTGTACATGTCCGACACGGACAGGAACCCGTAGAAGCCGTCGAACCCGCAGTTCTGGGGCTGTGAGGCGGTGTTCTCACCCAGGTGCCACTTGCCCACCGCCTGGGTGACGTACCCGGCCTCGGACAGCAGCTCGGCCAGCGTCCGCTCGCCCTCGAGCCCGCCCGGCTCGCCGTACATCGGGGGTCGTTGCAGCCCGTGGCGCATGGGCAGGCGCCCGGTCAGCAGGCTGGCGCGCGACGGCGTGCACGACGGCTCCGAGTAGCACGACGTGAGGAGCTTCCCCTGGCGGGCCAGGCGGTCGATGTTGGGGGTCGGCGCCCCCACCGCCGTGCCGCCGCCGTAACAGCCGAAGTCGCCCCAGCCGACGTCGTCCATGAGCACCACCAGGATGTTGGGCCGGCTCCGGCCGCGGCGGTCGGCCCAGGCGGCCAATCGCCGGGCCGCCTCGTCCCGCTGGGCCGGGTGGGCGAAGGCCGGCTCGCGGTTGGGGGCGGCCGCGGCCACCGGCGAGGCGATGGGGTCGAACGGGAGGTCGCTGTCGGTCGGCATGACCGCATCGTAGACAGGTGACTACACAGCGTCAACGGGTGCCGGTGGGCCCCCGGCCGGCTCCGTAGTCAGCGGGCTACGCTGCGGCGATGAGCGCTGGACCGGAGCGGCGACCCCGGCCGTCGGGCCGCGCCGAGGTCACCGAGGCCCTCCTCGACGCGGCCGAGGTCGAGCTGGTCCGTCACGGCGCCGCCCATGCCTCGATCCGCCGGATCGCCGCCGCCGCCCGGGTCAACCACGGGCTCGTCCACCGGTACTTCGGCTCCAAGTCCAACCTGGTCGCCTCGGTCCTGGCCCGGCTGTCCAGCCGCACGGCCGACCAGCTGGCCGGCGACGTCCCCGTCTACGAGCTGCTCGGCACCGACGGGCCCGTGGCCCGCCACCTCCGCATCGTGGCCCGCCTCATCCTGGACGGCGAGGACGTCGCCACCCTGCAGCCGGAGCACCCGGCGCTCGGGGTGCTGGTGGCGGGGGCGCGCGACGGCGGCATGCCGGAGGAGCTCGCCCGCGTGCGCGTCGCCCAGGTCACCGCCCTCGTCTTCGGCTGGCACCTGTTCGAGCCGTTCCTCCTCGATGCCAGCGGCGCGCAGCCCGAGCTGGCGCGGGCCGAGCTGGTGCGGGCCGTCACCGCCCTCGCCACCCTGGGCTCGGGGCCGGGTCCCGCCCCCCGCCCGGGCGGCGCGGCCGGGAGCTGACCGTGGCCCGCTTCCTCTTCGTCGTCCCCCCGCTCCACGGGCACGTGAACCCGACCATGGCGGTGGGGGCGGTCCTCGCCCGCCGGGGGCACGACGTGGCCTGGTGCGGGGCGACGTCCTTCCTCGAGGCGGTGCTGCCGGCCGGGTCGGACGTGGTCGCCGGAGGCGCCGACGTCCCGGCCGATGCCGTCGCCGACGTGGAGGCGCGGTCCCAGGGACTGAAGGGTGCGCCGGCACTCAAGTTCTTCTGGGAGGAGTTCCTCGTCCCCCTGGCCCATGCGATGGTCCCGGCGGTCGACGCCGCCGTCTCGGCCTGGCACCCTGACGTCCTCGTGGTGGACCAGCAGACGGTGGCCGGTGCCCTCGTCGCCCGCCGCCACGGGATCCCCTGGGCCACCAGTGCCACCACGTCGGCCGAGCTGGTCGACCCCTTCGCCGGCTTCCCCAAGCTCCAGGAGTGGTCGGACGGCTGCCTGGTCCAGGTGCAGCTCGACCACGGCGTGCCCGCCGCCGAGGCCACCGCGGGTCGGCTCCGCTTCTCCGACGACCTGGTCCTGGCCTTCACCACCACCGCCCTGGCCGGGGAGCGCGACTACCCGCCGCACTGGCGGTTCGTCGGCCCGGCGTTCGGCGACCGCCCGCCGCACGACCCGTCGTTCCCGTGGGACACCGTCGACGGCGGACCGCTGGTGCTGGTGTCGTTGGGCACGGTCAACGCAGCAGCGGGCGGGAGGTTCTACCGGGTCGTGGCGGAGGTCGCCGCCGGGCGGTCCGAGCGGTTCGTGCTGGCCGCCCCGCCCGAGGTGGCCGGGCCGATGCCCGCCAACGTGGTGGTGCGACCGCGGGTGCCCCAGCTCGAACTGATCGGGCGGGCCGCTGCCGTGGTCTGCCACGCCGGCCACAACACCGTGTGCGAGGCGCTGGCGTCGGGCGTCCCCCTGGTGGTGGCGCCCATCCGTGACGACCAGCCGGTGGTGGCCGCCCAGGTGGTGGGGGCGGGCGCCGGGATCCGGGTCCGCTACGTGCGCGTCCGCCCCGAGGAGCTGGGCGCCGCCGTCGACACCGTGCTGACCGACCCCGCCTTCCGGTCGGCGGCCGCATCGGTGGGGGCGTCGTTCGCCGCCGCCGGGGGTGCCGGGGCGGCGGCGGCCCACCTCGAGGCGCTGGCCGCCCGCTGACCCCCGGGCGCGCCGGGGGAGCGACTGGCATCTCGGGCGCCTCCCGTGGTGCACTCTGGCGTGCGACGATCCACCGTGAGCCTGGGCGCCGCCGGTGCCGGTGCCGGCCTGGCCGCCGCCGCCTGGTCGATCCGCCGGGCCCGGCGCCGCCGGAGCCTGGCCAGCC
>JAJZAC010000132.1 GCA_021799615.1 Actinomycetes bacterium | reverse complement strand
CACCGACCGGGATCTCGGCCACGGTGACGTAGCTGGACCTCCCCGCCGTCCGTTCGGAGGCGACGAGACACACGGTGGGGACGACCCAGGCGATACCAGCGGGGAGAGGCCACCCGGACAGGGAGTCGAGGGCCCCGCCCGGGGCCCGTCGCCGTGCCCGGGCGACGGTCAGGTGACCCACGAAGGGCTCGTCGGGGCGGTTCGCGAGGTCGACGCCCACCGCCGGAGCGCCACCGGGCGCCGCCTGGTACGCGTCGGGACGCCGATCCGGCCGGTGAACCGGCCGGTGAGCCGCCAGGCGGACTGCGGCAGCCAGCGGGGACAGGCCCCCGACCGGGAGGACCAGGGTCGACGGGGGGAGGGTCGTCGTCGCCGGACCGATCGAGGCGACCGGTGGCGCTGCCGGCCAGTCGGACGACGTCGCTGCCCGCCCCAACGCCCCGGCGATCTCTCCCGGTTCGCTCTCGCCGAGGAACGCCAGGGTCACGTGCCAGCGCTCGGGAGCGGTCCACGCCAGTGCCGTCGCACCGGTCCCGCCGGTGTCCCGCAGGGCCGCGACCACGGAACGCAGGCGGTCGACCACGTCCATCGGGGGCCACGCGGCGACGAACAGGCGCATCGGACCAGCATGGACCGTCCCGGCACGCGGGCGCGGTCGGTTCACCACCGTCGGCGACGTCGGCCACCCCAGCCGGCCGCGAACCCGCGACAGGCGTTTCCCCAGCCCCCGGCCACGTTCCCGCCGGTCGTCGCCCTCCGGGAGGGTGCCCGTCCCCATCTCATCCCCGTCCCGGTGTCACCAAGGGTCCCGCCGCCTGCGGCTAGCCTCGCCAGACGATGGCCGACAACAACTCGAACGACAGCGCACCGAACCCGTCCAGCGGCGGCACCGGCGGCATCGGCGGCAAGCCGACACGGAGCGAGCTCCGGAAGTCCGGCGCGTCAGGGGGATCCCGCTGGTGGATCTACGCCATCGCCGGTCTGGCCGTGCTGGTGGTGGCGGCGGGCATCGCCCTGGCAGCCACCGCCGGGTCACACTCGGCGACGAAGGCCGTGGCCACGACCACGACGGCAGCGGCCGCGCCGCCGGCTGGGCCCACCTGCCCGCTCACCGGGACGCCGGCGCCCGGGGGAACCGTCCCCGCTCGCCCGGCGCTCGGGGTCAAGATCGGCAATTACCCCTCCGACCGTCCTTCTGCCGGGCTCAACCACGCCGACATCGTCTTCGAGGAGCCCGTCGAAGGCGCGATCACCCGACTCGTGGCGGTGTTCCAGTGCCGAGGCGACTCGCTCGTCGGCGACCTGCGTTCCGCCAGGGAGCCCGACGTCGGCATCCTCTCCCAGCTCTCGAACCCCCTGTTCGTGCACGCGGGTGGGATCATCCCGGTGATCGATCTCCTCCAGAACAGTGCGCTCATCGACGACAACCTCTACACGGGGGGCAGGGGCTCGGTCATCATCAACGAACCCGGTCGCGTGGCGCCGTACTCCGAGTTCGCCAAGACCGCCGACCTGTGGGCGTTCAACCCCAAGGACACCACGCCACCGGCGCCGATCTTCCACTACAGCAAGGCCCTGCCGGCCGGGGCCGTTCCCGGCTCGGGGGTGAGCGCACACATCCCGTTCTCCGGCACGTCGGATGTCACCTGGACCTGGAACCCGGCAGGCAACGACTACCTGCGCTCGTACTCGACCGGGCCGGACATGCTGGTCGACGGCACCCAGACCGCGGCCACCAACATCGTGATCATGACCGTGCAGACCTCCATCGGCCCCTGGTACGAGAACAACGTCGGCGGCAAGGAGGTGGAGGTCAACGCGCTGGGGAGCGGGCCGGCCGTCATCCTGCGCGACGGCGTTGCCATCACCGGGACGTGGAACCGGGGGTCGCTGACCCAGCCGAACGTCTTCACCGGTTCGAACGGTCAGCAGATCACCCTGGCGCCCGGCAACACCTGGGAGGAGCTGGTTCCCGCCGGGGTGAACATCACCGTCACCCCGGCGCCGGCGGCCGGCAACGGCTGAACGGCCCGCCGCCATCCCGCCCCCGACAAGTCCGGAGGCGACCCCCGGCACCGCGCTGGCGCCAGGTGCGCGCGGTGCGGGGCGTCGGCGACCACTCAGTCCGTCAGCTCCTCGATGGCGAATTCGGGGCAGTTGGCGATGGCCAGGCGCGCCTTGTCCTCCAGCTCCGGGGGGACGGTGCCGTCGCCGATGACCGACGACAAGCCGTAGTCGTCCACGTCGAAGAGCTCCGGTGCCAGCCCGTAACAGCGGGCATGGCCCTGGCACGCGTCGGGGTCGACGCGGATCCTCATGGGAAGACCACCGGCAGCTGCCGCGGGCCCCGGACCTGCCCGCCGGCCCACGTGACCTCGGCACCCGCTTCGACGGTGAACTCGGGGATCCGGGCCAGCCACTCCTCGAGGGCGACCCGCAGCTCCATGCGGGCAAGGTTCGAACCAGCGCACCGGTGGATCCCGGAGCCGAAGGCGACGTGCCGGTTGACGGCCCGGTCGAGGACCACCTCGTCGGCCCGCTCGAACACGGACGGGTCACGGTTCGCCGCCGGGAAGTTCATCAGCACCCTGTCTCCCGCCCGCATGGGGCACCCCCCGACATCGACGTCGGCGGTCACCACGCGGGCCATCGTCACCGGCGAGTATGCCCGCAGCAGCTCCTCGACGGCCAACGGCATGAGGAGCGGGTCTTCCACCAGGCGTCGGCGGTCGTCCTCGTGGGTGGCCAGGTGCCACAACGACGATCCGATGGCGCTCCAGGTCGTGTCGACGCCGGCGATGAGGACGAGTGCCGCCGTGCCGAGGACGAGGCGTTCGTCGACCGGCTGCCCGTCCACCTCGGTGTGGAGGAGCGTGCTCAACAGGTCGTCCCCCGGCTCGCTACGCCGGCGGTCGATCTCGGTGAGGAAGTAGCCCGTCAGGCGCTCGAAGCCGTATCGGCGCCGCTCGGGATCGTCGGCGAACTCGAGGACGTCGCGGACCCACTCGGTGAACTCGTCGGCCAGGCCCCCGGGCACGCCGAGGATGTGGGCGATGACCCGGACGGGGATCTGCTGGGCATATCCGGCGGCCGCGTCGGCCCGCCCGGCGCCGACGAACCCGTCCACCAGGGAGGCGCACAACTCCCGGGTCATGGCTTCGTAGCCGTCGACCCGCCGGTGCGAAAACCACGGCAGCAGCAGGCGGCGGGTCCAGGTGTGGAGCGGGGGGTCGGCCGAGATGGGCGGGACGCCGTACGGGAGCACCGGCTCGTCCGGGACCGGCCCCGCAACCGGGATGACCGAGATCTGCGCCGAGCTGAAGCGCTCCACGTCGTGTGCGATGGCCGTCACGTCCTCGTAGCGCGTCGGCATCCACGTGCTGCCGCGGCGGTCCGTGTGGGCGATCGGGCAGGTCTCCCGCAGGTGGTCCCACACGGTGAACGGGTCGGCGACATAGCCCGGATCGAGCACGTCGAAATCGGTCGCCCAGTCGACGACGGGGTGTCGTGATGCCATGTCCCTGCTCCCCCCGGTCCAGACAACGTTGCCGGCCGGTGTCGCCATGATGCCATGCAGGCGGCGACCGGCAGCCGCGCTCATCCGGGCATCGGCCGCCGGGCACCGGCCGCCGGGCTCACCCCGGGAGGATGACGCCGATGCGCTCCAAGGTGCGTCGGAAGGCGCCGAAGAGCTCCAGACGGGCGAGGTCGTCGGCCCCGACCCAACGCGCGTCGTCGGTCTCCCAACCGAACGAACGGGGGACGTCGAACCGAGCCGGCACGTCGACGACGACGGTCCAGTAGGACCAGCCGCCGTGGTCGTCCTCGTGCACCGCGGCCACCTCGTACACCTGCAGTTCGGTCCCGATCTCCTCGGCGAACTCCCGCAGCGCGCCAGCGAGCGGCGTCTCTCCCGGGTCGAGCGCCCCACCGGGTATCGCCCACGTGCCGCCCTGGTGGCAGTGGAGCGAACGTCGTGCCACGAAGTACGACGTCCCGGCCGGGTCCACATGGCGGACCAGCACGCCGGCCGCACCGAAGCGGCCCCAGCGCCGCGAGCCGTCGGCGAGGACGACGAACCCGTCGCCCGCTCCCCGCCGGTACCCGCTGCCTACCATCGTCCTCCCCGATTCCCCGGCTCCACCCGCCTTCCCGGTCCTTCCGTCCGACCCGCCCCCGACCCACCGGCCGCAGCCGCCGGCCGTCGGCGGCCGTGCCCGATCAATTCCCGAAGTCCCACCCCTCGCCCGCCTCGTACCGGTGCAGCACGTTCTTGGCGATGAGGATCTTGTGCACCTCGTCGGGACCGTCGGCCAGGCGCAGCGTCCGCGCCCCCTGGTACATGAGCCCGAGCGGCAGGTCGTTGGAGATCCCTGCAGCCCCCCACACCTGGATGGCCCGATCGACCACACGGTGGTAGGCGGCGGGCACGAACACCTTGATGGCCGAGATGTCCGTCCGGGCGTCGGTGTCGTCTCGGTCGAGCTTCTCGGCCGCGTGGATCGTCATCAGGCGGGCCGCCATGATGTCCTGATAGCTGTCGGCGATGAACCCCTGGATGAACTGCTTGTCCTTCAACAGGCCTCCGTGGACCTGCCGGGTGGTGGCCCGGTCCACCATCAGGTCGAACGCCCGCCACATCTGGCCCACCGAGTTCATGCAGTGGTAGATGCGCCCCGCGCCCAGCCGGTCCTGGGCCGCCTGGTGCCCGTCTCCGACCCGCCCGAGCATGTTCTCCACCGGCACGCGCACGTCGTCGTAGACGACCTCGCAGTGGTCCGACGTGGGTCGGCCCCAGATCCCGATGCCGCGGACGACGTTCACGCCCTTGGTCGAGGTCGGGACGATGATCTGGGCCATCTGGCCGGTCCGGCCCTGTTCACCGGTCTCGTCCACCACACGGCACATCACGATGAAGAAGTCGGCGTCGATGCCGTTCGACGTGAACCACTTGTGGCCGTTGATGACCCAGTGGTCGTCGTCGAGCGTCGCCGTGGTATCGAGCGAGCGGGGATCCGACCCCGGATTGTGGGGCTCGGTCATGGAGAAGCCGGACTCCATCGTCCCCTCGACCATCGGCACGAGCCACTTTTGTTTCTGCTCCTCGGTCCCGTACTTGACCAGGATCTTCTGGTTGCCGGAGTTCGGCGCCACGACACCGAAGAGGGTGGCCGCACCCATGGCGTAGGCGAGGACCTCGTTCATGTAGGCGTGGGCCAAGAAGTCGAGCCCCATGCCCCCGTACTCCGTGGGCAGGTGCGGTGCCCACAGGCCCGCCTCCCATACGCGCCGCTTCACGTCCTCACGCAGCTCGTGGGCCTCGCGACGCTGGCGTTCCGGTAGCTCCGCTCCCTCCCGCCTGGGCCACAGGCGGCCCTCGTTCGGCAGGATGTGCTCGTTCACGATCTCCGCCGTGCGCATGCGGATGTCGTTGATGCGCTCGTCGAGGGTGGGAACCGGCTTGACGTTCATCGCCATGGGAGACCTCCTCCTGTGGAGCTGACGTTAGATCAGGTCGAGGACGCGCCCGCCTGTCGGGACCCCGCCATGCTCAACCGGCAGGTACGGCGGCAACCCGGCGTCGCAACAGGTCCAGGGCAGAGATCGTCGCGTACTGCCGGATCCGCTGGCGGTCACCGGGCACGGTCAGCTCGATGACCTCGCCGGCACCGTCGCCGATGGCCAGCCCGACGAAGACCGTCCCCGCTGGCTTCCCGTCCTGTTCCGACGGACCCGCCACTCCGGTGAGGGCCAGGCCCACGTCGGCTCCCAACAGGCGGCGCGCCCCCTCGGCCATCTGCCGGGCCGCCTCCTCGCACACGACCGGGCCGCGGCGCACGCCGAGGACCTCGAACTTCACCTCCGACGCGTAGGAGACCACGCTGCCCCGGAACCACGAGGAGGCACCGGGCACGTTGGCCAGCCGGGAGCCCACCAGCCCGCCGGTCAGGGACTCGGCCAGCCCGAGCGTCCACCCCCGAGCGCGGAGCTCCCGAGCGACGGCGTCTTCGATGGCCTCGTCGTCCACACCGAAGACCACGTCCCTGCCGCCAGCGGCCAGGATCGACCGGATCACGGCCTCCTCCTCGTCGAGACGCACCGAGGCGG
>JAJZAC010000131.1 GCA_021799615.1 Actinomycetes bacterium | reverse complement strand
TCCTCTTCGCCTACCTGCACCTTGCCGCCTCGCGTTCGTGCACGCAGGCGCTCGTCGACTCAGGGGTCACCGCCGTCGCCTTCGAGACGGTCCAGCGGGCCGACGGCACGCTCCCGCTGCTGACGCCCATGTCCGAGGTGGCCGGGCGGATGGCTCCTCAGGTCGGCGCGCACGTCCTCGAACGCGAGTCGGGCGGGCGCGGGGTCCTCCTCGGCGGTGTGTCGGGGGCGCGTGATGCAGAGGTGGTGGTCCTCGGTGCCGGGGTGGTCGGGACCAGCGCGGCATCGGTCGCCGTCGGCATGGGCGCGGCCACCTGCGTGCTCGACCGTGACGTCGACAAGCTGCGGCGGGTCGACCGGGTGTTCCAGGGCCGCGTCCAGACTCTTGCCTCGACGGCCTTCGAGGTCGAGCGCGTCGTCCTCGACGCCGACCTCGTGATCGGCGCTGTACTGGTCCCCGGAGCGAGAGCCCCCGAGCTGGTCGGCGACGACCTCGTCCGTCGGATGAAGGCCGGGGCCGTCCTCGTCGACGTGGCCATCGACCAGGGCGGGTGCTTCGTCCACAGCCGCCCGACGACCCACTCGCACCCCACCTTCGCTGTCCACGACGTCCTCTACTACTGCGTGGCCAACATGCCCGGTGCGGTCCCGCATACCTCGACGCACGCCCTCGCCAACGTCACCCTCCCTTCGGTCCTCGAGATCGCCCGGGCCGGGCTCGCCGCTGCGGTTGCCGCCGACCCTGCCTTGGCGCGAGGTGTCAACGTCGTCGACGGAGCGGTCGTCTACCCGGCGGTGGCCGAGGCCCACGGACTGCCCCTCGTGCCGTTGGCCGACGCGCTCGGAGGTGGTCGGTCTGGCGCCGGAGGCGGCTCCTGAACGAGGTCGGCGTCGACGGCCTGGAGGAGCCCCGTCAGCCCTCTTCGGGGTGGGCCTCCCAGTAGGCGTCGACGACCGCCGTCGGCACCCTCCCCCGATCACCGACCTCGAGGCCGGCGGCGTGGGCCCACCTGCGGATGTCGGCAGCCGTGGGCGGAAGCGGCTCGAGTGGCCCGGCGCCGGCGAGCGGCTCGACCAGGTCGCCGGCGAGGGTGTCGGCTAGGTGGTAGGCGAGGGCGGCTCCGAGGTAGCGGAACGCCCACTCCTCGGCGAGCTTGCGGCTGTCGGCGAAGACGATAGGCACCTCGGGCACCCGGACCTGAGCCTCGGCCACGAGCTCGGCCAGCACGCCCGGGCGCACGTGGGGATGCCGGAACACGGCGCCGTAGCGGTCCTCGACGACCAGGGCGGCACGTTCGACGACGGCAAGGCCGGCCAGCAGGGTGGGCAGACCACCGGTGCTCGCCGTGGTAGCCAGGTCGTCGAGGCTCTTGCGTTCGACCACTGCCACCACCACGCCCTCGTGCTCGACGGCGTAGTCGCCGACCGGCAGCGCGCCACGGCGGGTGGTGGCCTGCTGGGTGGCGAACCGCCAGGGGTACCGCTCGCGGGTGTCGACGACGATGTCGATCACCGACCCGGACGCCCGGCGGGTGGGGAGGACGACGGCCGGCCTCGCCTTTCGATTGGTCCGGCGGCTCTGCCAGAAGATGACCTGTCGTCCCCTGGCCTGAGCGAAGACGAACTGGGAACGGTTCTCGCGTCCCCGGTCGAGGACCAAGTCGATGGCCGCGCCGCGACGAGCGCAGGAACGCACGGAGGCCCGGTCGACGATCTCGGGCTGGTCTGGCCAACCGGTGGCGGGGTGGCAGTAGACCTTGGCTGTCCGGGGCCAGACGTCGCGAGCCTTCAAGACGATGCCCTCGGGCCCGAGCGGGACGCGGACCAGGTAGGGAAGCGTGGAGGAAGGATCGGGGTTCCTGGCGACGACGAAGTCGTCCAGGCTGGTGCTCGTGGCGGACGGTGTCACGGTCGCTCCGCTGTCTCCATCGCTGGCAGCGTAGCGAGGACGGTGGGTGACGCCGTGGAGGTCGCGTGCGCTCGGTGGGTCGCCCTGACCTGCCCGCGGGCGTGCGGGCGGTCAGGTCAGGCGGTCGGCCGGGTAGCCGGGGTAGGACGTCTTGAACACGCCCTGGTGGAGGAGGACCTCAGCGGCCACCGTGCCGTGCTCGGCGTCGGTCAGCGTCGTGCGCGTCCAGTACGACTCCGTGCGCCGGCTCTGGGAGAGGCCGACCACCTCGCGGGCCAGCGCGTAGGGCTGGTCGACGAAAACCGGTCCGTTCACCAGGCGGACCTCGAGGTCGAGGAAGAGCCCGAGCGCCGGCGACCGGACCGGAAGCGCTCCGCCGGACTTGTGGGCCAGCACGCTCACCATCTCGATGGGGACGACGGCCCGTCCCCACGGCGAGGACGCCCCGCCCTCGGCGGTGTACCAGGGGTGGGGCTCGGTGATCCGGGCGAGCTTGTCGTCGAGCGAGAACGGGTAGAGCGGTCCGTTGGGCTCGCGGCGCGAGAGGGTGGCGATCCCCGCGTCGACGCGCATGCCCACCTCGAGGCGGTCGACGACGAAGAGCTCGCCGGGGGGACCGAGGGAGGCGAGGCGCCGTTCGAGCTCGGTCGGTCCGGCGTCCCCGACCGACACGGTGCCAGTGAGCACCGGCACACCGTCTCGCTTGTGGGCCTCGATGGCGGCGAGGTCGCTGCTGTCGGCGACGAGGGTGGCCTGCACCTCCTCCCCCTCGACGACCATGGTGCGGAAGTGACAGCTCGCACACCCCTGCTCGAACCACCGCCGGCCCCAGACGAGGGTGGCGAGCGGGTCGAGCTGGCTCAGGTGGGTCGGTCCCTCGATGGGTGCCCCGGCCAGGCCCATCGACGCGGCGGCATCCGCGTCGTGGACCGAGGCATGCCCGTCGATGACCTGGTCGGCGAGCATCTGGGCTGGCGAACGCCACGGACCGGCCAGGGTGACCTCGGTGGCGAAGCGGGGAGGCAGAGCGGACGTCGTCACGGCGCCGGCGTGGTGAACCCACCGGGTGTGGCGCAGTCCTGGGCGAGGACGTCGGGTAGCCCGTGGGGCACGTAGGGGTCGGGAGCGGCTTGCCCGGCGAAGCGGTCGGCGATCCAGTGGACCATGTCAGGCGTGGACGGAACGATCACCTGGGCGTGGTGCTCGCCCGGGTACATCCACCGCTGGACTTCGGCCCCGATGGAGCACAGGTGCGTGGCGAGCAGCTGGGTGGAGATCGGCGGGATCTGACCGTCGGCCGTCCCCTGGATGATGAGCAGCGGCACCGTGGTGGGTGTCGTGAAGGCGCCGGGGTCGTTCTCCTCGAGGAGCACCTTCCACTGGGGAACGGTGAAGGGATCGTGGGTGACCAGCGAGGCGAGCGGGTACTTGTCGAAGGTCGTCTGGAGGTAGTTGTAACAGCCCTTCTTCACCAGCGGCACGAGGGTGCGGGCCTCCGGCGTGGTGACGGCCGACAGGGGCGCCGCCGTGTTGCCGTAGGCCACGTTGAACCCGATGGCCGCCATGTAGAGGTAGAACGCGTACTTGCTGTGCTGGAGCGCGGCGTAGATGTACTGGAACTGCGACGGCGGCGCCCCGGCCACCACCCCGAGCAAGTGGAGGCTCGGTGCGTAGGTCGGCCCGATGTGCCAGGCGAACATGGCGGTCTGGCCGCCTTCGGAGTGGCCCCAGACGACATAGTCCGAGCTGGCATGGAAGGTGCCAACGTGCTGGACGGCCCGGACCAGGTCGATGGTGTTCTCGGCGGCGAGGTTGCCGACCAGGTAGGCGAGGACGCCGGGCGGGGTGCCTTCTCCCTGGTAGTCGGAGGCGGTCACCTCCCAGCCCTCGGACAGCAGTGCGTTGAGCGAGGGCACGGCCTGGCTGGGCGAGAGGGACGGAGCACACTGGTCGGCCATCCCGTTCGTCCCGTGCCCCCAGGCGACGACCTTGTACCCTCCGGCCGGCGGGGCCGAGCGCGGCACGAACACCAGCCCAGTGACGGGGACGACCTTGCCCTGCTCGTCCTCGGACGTGTACATGACGCGGTAGGTGGTCCCGTCGACGCCCGCCACCGTCACCGGGGTGTCCTTGAGGAGCACCCCTGGAGCGGTCGGGAGCGATCGGGGAACGGCGTAGAAGGCCGGGAAGCCCTTCGGGGCGGGAGTGCTGGCGGGAGCCGTTGCCGAGGACGCTGTAGACGAACTGCACGCGGCCAGGAGGAGTGCACCGACTGCCACCAGGACGGCTGCCCCTACGAACGGTACCGGCCGACGGTGCGGTCGACCTCGCCTGCCCTGCCAAGACATGACGCGCATTCCGTCCCCCCGTTCACCGACCGCCTTGGCCGCCGTCACGACACCACCGCAGGCCAGAACCTCCGGTGGAGCCGCGAGGACACGGTACCCAACCCGTCGCGGCAGTGTCGACCAGACCAGACCAGACCAGACCAGACCAAGCCGAACCGGGCCGATCGGAACCGATCCGAGAGCACCGCGCCGGTGTGGCGGCGACCGGGGTGGCGTATGGGACCCGGTCTTGAGGGGGCCGGGGTCCGGTGGCGGACTCCTGTTGCCTCACGTCAAATCCTCCGGGAGCGGTGGTTCATTGCCTCACCAAGATCCTCCGGATGATCCCGGTGGTTGAAGGCCTGGTTGACCCGGGGCTTGATAGGGGCCGGTGCCTTTGTGAGGGCCAGGCGCTCGAGCTGGGTGCACAGGCCTGCGATCTCCTTCGAGAGGGTGCCCGGGGAGATGGCCGAGACGGTCTGGCGGATGCTCGCCTTGGCGTCCTCGGTGACCGTCGGGTCGTCGAGCGCCCGGGTGGCAGGGGTCTTGGCCGCGTCGTAGCGCTTGGTGACCTTGGAGCCGTCGCGGTGCTTCTCGACGAGCTTCTGCTGGGTGAGGAGATGGTTGGTGAACCCGCGGTCGAGCTCCCAGATCTCGTTCAGCAGGTCGAGCTCTGCGGGGGTGTCAAAGCGGAGGTAGCCCACGAGCTCTCGGACGTGGGTCCAGTTCTTCTGCTCGACGTGAGCCCCGTCGTTCTTGTTGCCGGACCGGGAGCGGGTGAAGGTGATCCGGTGGGCCTCGCAGTACTCGAAGAGGTGGTGGTTGATGAACTCCGATCCGTTATCCGAGTCGATCCCGAGGATCGGGAAGGGAAAGCGGGCGATGACGTGCTCCAGGGCTTCGAAGACCCAGATGGCCGCCTTGTTCTTCACAGAGCGGTTGACCGTCCAGCCCGTGGCGATGTCGGTAGCGGTCAAGGTGAAGCAGAACTCCCCGGTGGCATTCCCGCCCTCGTGGCCCACGAGGTCGATCTCGATGAAGCCCGGTGTCACGTCGTCCCACTCTGCCCAGGTGCGCACCGGGATCTGGGACTTGAGCAGGGTGCCGGGCTTCGTGTGGGACCGGCCCCGGAAGCCTGCCGAAAGCCGCTCGGCGGCGAGCTTGCGGTCGATGGTCGCCGGGCTCATGGCGCACAGCAAGGCAGCCTCCTCGTCGGAGATGACGAGATCCCCGTCCCGGCGGAGCATCGGCACGACGAGGGGGAGCATCGGGGCGAGGCGCTTGCCGGCCGGGCAGCGCATGATCAACCACACCACGGCGAGGGCTGCCACGACGTTTGCCCCATAGGTCGGAGGCCGGGGCTTCCTTGGAGGGGAGTTCCGCACCGTGCCGGCCGCCCGAAGCCTCGCCCGGGCATGGTCCCGATGCCAGCCGGTCAGCTCCACCAACTGGTCGAGGGTCGTCGACTTCTCGGACCGGGACCCCCGGCGATAGGCGAGGGCCAGCTTGTTCGTCACCGCATCCCGGGCACTCATCGGCAGCTCCATGGAGAGGGCGTAGCCCGCCTGGAGCCCTCCACGGCGGTCCCTCGCCATGCGGAGGTCCTACGTGAGGCAATGAATGGGGCTACGCGGAGGTTTTAGATGAGTCAACGCGGGCTGGCGTCGGTGCCTGGACGGCGGCGGCTAGCATGACGGCCGCCTAAGCTGGCCACGCGGGCGTTGTCCGTGCTGGCCAGAGCCCGGGCGCTTAGCTCAGTTGGTTAGAGCGCAGCCTTCACACGGCTGAGGTCGTGGGTTCGAGTCCCGCAGCGCCCACCAGATCGCCGTATTCGAACTCGCTCGTAGAAAAGAGCAGGTCGAACGGCGGGTGGTACCCCACGTCGGCGATCTTGCCGTCGCGCACGTCGATGCGAGAGAAGACAGCTTGGTTGAACC
>JAJZAC010000040.1 GCA_021799615.1 Actinomycetes bacterium | reverse complement strand
GAGCTCCTCGATCCGGCGCTGTCAATCGTTCTGCTGACCGGCCGTCCCCTGCGGGTCCAGCCCCAGACGCTCGGTTGGCTGGAGCGTTACGGGCTGCGGTGGGACCTGCTCGTGATGCGCAGCAGCGGGGACTACACCCAGGTCACCGCGTTCAAACGCCGGGCGGTCGAGGACCTCCGTGCCCTCGGGTTCGATCTCCGTCTCGCATTCGAGGACGATCCTGCCAATTTCGCCATGTTCCACGCCGAGGGCGTGCCGTGCGTGTACCTCCACTCCGGCTACTACGAGGTACCCGCTCCGGCCCGCATCCGCCCCTAGGACGGCGTCGGTGCCGGACACGATCGGCTCCGGCCCGTCCGACGGCGGTCAGTGCCCGGGGACGGCTCCCGCGAACTGGCCGATGTAGGGTCCCGAGGGGCCGAAGCCGATGCGGGCGACGGCCACCGGCCGGTACGTGTACGGCCCGAAGACGGCGTTGGGCGAGTAGATCATCCACTCGGCCCCGCCGTCGGAGAACAGGCTCTCCTCGCCCGGCCCGGGTCCCTGGGTGTTCGTGGAGACGAGCGGGGTCGTGCGGGTGTCGGCACACGGTCCCTGCGGTCCCGCGCACGTGGCGACGCCGATCCCCGAGGCCGGGTTGTTCGAGGCGTTCCCGCTGAAGACGAGGTAGGTGTGGCCGTCGTGGGCCACCAGCTGGGGGGCCTCGATCAGGCGGTTCTCCCACGGCTGCGACGAGACCGCGATCTGCGTGGGCGTTCCCATCAACGTCAGGCCGTCGCCGGCCAGCCGCTGCGACCAGATGGTGGTGGGGATCCGAGCCAGGATGTCCGAATTCAGGTCGGCCTTCCATACGAGCCACCGCGTACCGCCCGGGGCGACGTAGGTCTGCGGGTCGATGCTGCCCCACTGCTGGCAGATGGACGGTTCCGGCTGGGGCACGAAGGGGCCGAGCGGGCTCGACGCCAGCGCCACCCCGATGCACTTGGCCTTGACCCCGTTCGGCATGTACTCGTCGTTGGCCTGCGAGGTGAACCACATCACGTACATCCCGCCCGCCTTGCTGACGTCGACCGACCAGATCCACCCGGTCGACCAAGGGGGGAGCTGGGGCATGGCGTCGGTCGGCGGCCCGTCGGACGCCAGGGAGCGCAGGTCGTGGAAGGGGATGACCTGCACGTGGGGGGAGACGTCGTACCCCACCCCCGCCGAGTAGAAGTAATCGCGGCGCCTACCGACGTAGACGAACGGGTCCGGTGCGTCGACCTTGAGGACGGCGCCGGCCGGTGCCGCCGCCGGCGCTGGTGGCGGTGGTGGGAGTGATGGCCTGGCGGTCCCTGCCGCCGCCGTGCTGCGGCCGGGCAGCGCCCCCAGGGCCGTGGCGATGCCGGCGACGAGCACCAGTGCCGCCACGGCGAACACGGCGCGGCGGCGCCCACCGTGGCCGGCGGCCTCGGGTCGGCCCGGCGACGCGCCGGTCGTGGCCCGCTCGTCCTCGAGAGTGGCGGCGTCGACCAGCGTCGGCGGTTCACTGGCGCGTGTCATGTGCAAGTCATGGTGCGGTCGTCATCGGCCCCTCCGCGCCGGCCGGCGTACCGCGATCCCCCGCGGTGCGTCCGTCCGGTCCACGAGATCTCCCCCGGCGCCGGGCCCGCCGAGATCCTACTTCCGCCCAGGCGGCCAGCAGCGTCAACCCGGCCAGCGCCAGCACGGGCGTGTCGCCGGCCCGCACGAACCAGGTGGTGCCCGTCCGGAGGCCCAGTTTGGCGAAGAGCACCTGGGGGGCACCCAGCACGGAGCGCTGGAGGACGGCACCCCGGTGGGTGACCACCGCGGTGTACCCGGTCGGCGCGGCCTGGAGCAGGTCTCGGCCCTCCTCCACGGCCTGGAAGCGCGAGGCGGCTACCTCTTGGGTGGGTACCTGGGACGTGGCGTACGACGACGTGTTGGTGGGCACGATGAGGAGCTGCGCTCCCGCCCTCACCGACGAACGGCCCCGGGACGAGAAGAACACCTCGTAGGAGATCATGGCGCCCAGGGGACCGGCCGGGGTGCGGAGGAGCCCGCTCCCGTGACCGGGGATGGCATCGCGGGGGACGGCGGACAGGTTCGCCAGGTGGGAGAAGAACCCCCGGTAGGGAACGTACTCGCCGAAGGGGACCCGGTGGACCTTCTCGTACCGGGCCACCAGGGCGCCGTCCGGGCCGAAGGCCACGACCTCGTTCCGGAACGCAGCGGTGGACACGTCCTCGGTCACCCCGACGACGAGGGTTGTGTGGAGGGTGGCCGCCAGCGACGACAGGGCACCCTCCTCGCCGCTGGCGCCGAGCGTCGTGGCGAGGGAGACGACGTCCTCGGGCCACAGCACCAGCTGCGGGTTGTGACCGCCGTCCTCCCGCTCCATCCGGCCGGTGGCGGCCAGGGCGGCGGCCAGCACGGTGGCCGGGTCGACCTGGGATTTGCGGAAGCCACGGACGCCACCTCCCTGGACGGCGGCGACCGACACCCTGCTGCGGGCTGGGCCGCCGTCGGGTGCCACGCCACCGAGTACCACCGAGGCGACCACCACGCCGGTGGCGGCGAGGGCGATGACGGTCGCAGGACGGGAGCCGGAGATGGCGCCCGAGCTCCGCTCGGCGAGGCGCCGGCGACCGGCGAGCACCCCGGCGGCCACCGCGACACCGCCCAGGTAGACGACGGCGGTGACGAGGAGGGGACCGCCCACGCGCGCCACGCCGAGCACGGGCCCACCGGCCTGGCCCAGGAACGGCCCGCCGATGGGCAGCCCCCCGAACGGCCAGGACTGGCGGGCCGCCTCGGCCAACGTCATGGCGGCCGGGAACGCCACGGCGCGCTGCCATCCGCCCCGGCGGGGGACGGCGGCGCAGGCAGCCGCCGGGAACAGCGACTCCACCGCCACCAGCACGACGGCGCCCGGTACCGAAAAGGACCGGCTCCACCACAGGCCGATGCCGAAACAACCGATCCCGGCCAACCACCCGGCCAGGAACCTGCTCCGGGCCCGCTCGCCCTCGATCCGCCACCAGAGCAGCCCAGCCGCCGGGAACGCCACCACCCACCACCCCCACGGCGGCAACGACAGGGCGACGCCGACGCCGGATGCGAACGCCGTCGCCGCCACCGCGCCCCGCCGGTGCCGGTACCGGCGCGCTGCAGGGCCGGCGGGTGCGCTGCCCACTCCCGCGGCCTCGCTGCGGGCGGTCCCGGGGTCGGCCGCGGGTGGCGGCGGTGCCACCGCCTCGCTCATCGGGCAGCCAGCGCGTCCCGCACCCGCCGGGCGGCGCCGCGCCCGGTGCCGATGCAGGCCGGGATTCCCACGCCACCGACGTAGGCGCCAGCGATCGCCAGCGTGCCCGCCGCCGCCACCTCACGCTGGAGCGCGGCGAGCCGCTCCACATGTCCGGGACGGTACTGGGGGAGGGCGCCGTGCCAACGGGTGACCACCGCGTCGAGCGGGCCGCCCGTCAGGCCGAGCACGGCGGTCAGCTCGGCGGCGACCCGGCCGACCAGCTCCCCGTCGTCCATCGCACCGTCCCGGTCGTCGCCGAACCTCCCGACCGACGCCCGCAGCAGCACCTCCCCGGGTCGTGCCAGGTCGGGCCATTTGCGGTCGAGGTAGGTGCACCCGGTGACCAGGGCCGCTCGACCGCAGAGGCGCGTCGACCGGGGCACCAGGAACCCGGTGCCGGTCAGCGGCGTCGGGACGCCCGCCTCGGGCCAGGTGAGGGTCACGATCGACACGGACGCGTAGTCGACACCGGCGAGCAGGGCGCCGGCTCCCGGCACCGGGCCGGCGAGTAGACCCGCCGCCGCCGGCGCCGGCAGGGCGAGGACGACGCCGTCGACATCGAGCGGCTGCCCCGCCGCCAGCTCCACCCGCCACCCGCTGCCGGTTGCGGCCAGGCCGGTGACCCGGGTGCCGGTGCGGACCACGGCGCCGTGCTCGGCCAGGGCTCCGGCCAACCTCGAGGCCAGGGCGCTCGTTCCCCCCCGCACGGTGGCGAACATGGCACGGGCGGCCGGCGCTGCCGGCTGCCCGGAGGCGTGGACCGGCGGGCGGAGCGCCCGCATCAGGCTGCCGCCACGGGCGGCGGCGGCCAGCAGTCCGGGGAAGGCGGCGGCCGAGCTCAGCCGGTCGACGGAGCCGGCGTTGATGCCGCCGATGAGGGGGTCGGCCAGCCGGTCGACGACGGCGCGGCCGAGGCGCGCTCCGACCACGTCCCCCACCGGCCTGTCCGGCACCGGCCCGCTGGCCGGTGGGCGGGAACGCCCCGGGCGCACCAGGTCGAGCCCGGCCCGCAGCGATCCCAGCGGTGGGAGGATGCCCGAGCGGGCCAGCGGCCACCAACGCGTGGGAACGCCGAGGGCGAGCCCGGCGGGCAGCGGCCGCAGGCGGCCGCGGGCGTACACGGACGCTCCGCTCGCTGCGACCTCCACCACCTCGTCCGCGATGCCGAGCTCGGTGGCGAGGTCGGTCGCTTCGGGCCGCCGGGCCACGAACGAGTCGGCGGCCACGTCGACGCACCGGTCGCCGATCCGCACCGCCTGGAGCTTGCCGCCAGGAACGTCGGCAGCCTCGAGGACCTCGACCCGTGCCCCGCCGGCGCCCGCACCCCCGACGAGCTCCCAGGCGGCCGCCAGCCCGGTGATGCCGCCCCCGATCACCACGATCGCCGGTGTGCCCTCAGGAGCCGGCACGGCGGACCACCTCGGCGAGGATGGCGAGGAGCTCGGGGTCGTCGTTGAGGGAACGGGTCCGGTCGAAGTAGGCCAACCCCGCGTCCTCGGCGACGGAGCGCGCCTCGACGTCGAGGTCGTAGAGGACCTCGAGGTGGTCGGAGATGAACCCGACCGGGCACACCACCACGGCGGTCCGCCCGGTGGCCGCCAGGCGGCGGATCTCGTCGAGGACGTCGGGTCCCACCCACGGATCGGCCGTCCGTCCCGCGCTCTGCCAGGCCACCGACCACCCGATGCCGGCGGCGTCGAGACCGGCCGCGGCGGCGGCGTCGGCCGCCGACTCGGCGACCTGGTCCGGGTAGGGGTCACCGGCGTCGACGACCCGGACAGGGACGCTGTGCGCGGTGAACAGCACCGCCGTGTGGTCTGGGCCGGTCCCGGCCGGCACCTTGGCGACGGCGTCCGCCACCCGCCGCCCCACGAGGCCAGCCATGCCCGGTGCCCGGTGCCAGTGGCGCACGGGAAGGATCTCGAGGCCGGCCGCCCCGCCCGCGCTCTGGGCCCGCTCCAGGTACTCGCCCGTGCCGGGCCCGGTGAAGTGGGGGGCGAGGACGATCCCGACGGCCCGCGCCACGCCGGCTTCCGACAACCGGGTCACCGCCTCCTCGATGGACGGTTCGGTGTGCTTGGCCCCGAACCTGACCGTCCACCTCCCCGGGTCGGTCGCCTCGAGGGCGGCGGCGAGGCCCTCCACCTGGGCACGCGTCCGTGCCGCCAGCGGAGAGGTCCCGCCGATGGCCCGGTAGCGGCCTTCGAGCTCGTCCAACAGTGCCGGCGGCGGCGGGCTCCCCCGCCTGATCCTCGTGTAGAAGGCGGCGATCTCCTCGGGCCGGCCGGGTGTGCCGTGGGCCATGACGACGACGCCGGTCGGCGCCGGGTGACGGGCATTGTGCATCACCGGGCCGTCCCGGCCGGCACGACCCCGGCCCGCCCCTCGGCGTGGACGAGCTCGACGACTGCGGTCAGCACGCCGGGGTCGGTCTCGGGCAGCACGCCGTGGCCGAGGTTGAACACGTGGCCGGGCGCGTCGCCGGCCTCGGCCAGGACGTCCCGGGTGGCCTGGGCGACGACGCCCCACGGCGCGAGGCACAGGGCGGGGTCGAGGTTCCCCTGGAGCGCGGGACGCTCGCCTACCCGAGCGCGGGCGGCGCCGAGCGGGACGCGCCAGTCGACGCCGATGACGTCGGCCCCGGTCCCGGCCATGTCGGCCAGGAGCTCCCCCGTTCCCACGCCGAAGAGGATCGTGGGCACCCCCGGGTGGGAGGCGCGGACCCCCTCGAGCACCCGGGAGGTGGCCGGCTGGACGAAGGACCGGTAGTCGGCGGGGGAGAGGATCCCGGCCCAGCTGTCGAAGATCTGGACGGCGTCGGCACCGGCGTCGAGCTGTGCCCTGACGGAGGCCACAGCGTGGCTCGTGAGCCGGTCCATCAGGCGCTGCCACAGCGCCGGCTCCCCGTGCATCAGGGCCTTCACCCGGGCGTAGTGGCGCGACGGCCCACCTTCGACCAGGTAACTGGCCACCGTGAACGGTCCGCCGGCGAAGCCGATCAACGGCACGTCGAGCTCGTCGGCGAGGATCCGCACGGCGTCGGCGACGAACGGTGCGTCGATCCCGGGCTCGAAGGGGCGCAGACGGTCGAGGTCGGCGGCCGTGCGGAGCGGGTCACGGATGACCGGGCCGATCCCCGGCGCCACGTCGACCCCGAAGCCGACGGCCGCCGCCGGCACGACGATGTCCGAGAACAGGATGGCGGCGTCGACGCCGTAGCGGCGCACGGGCTGGAGGGTGAGCTCCGCCACCAGGTCCGGGTGCCGGATCGCCTCGAGGATGCTGCCGCCGCCGCGAGCCTCGCGGTACTCGGGGAGCGAGCGGCCCGCCTGGCGCATGAACCACACGGGGACGTGGGCGACGGGCCCCCGGCGGCAGGCCGACAGGAACGGGCGTGCGTCCGCACCGGTTCCGGCTGCGCGGGCATCGGCGGGGCCGGGTCCGGGGCCGGGGCCGGGGCCGGCAGCGGCGGGCGAGATCACGCCGCGACGCTAGCGCCACCCGGTTCCCGGTCCGCGACGGCCGGCCGGCGCCTAGAATCGAAGGTTCCCCGGGGCGCGGGCGGGGAACGCGAAGGAGGTGCCGTGGAGGTCGAGGACGAGCTGCGGGCCGAGCAAGCCTTCGTCGACCGTGCCTACGAGCGCCTCGACGCCATGCGGGCCGACGCCCAGGCCATGATGGACGCCGTCCTCGACCTGGGGCGGGGCGGTACGTTCCAGTCCCGGACCGAGCGCGATGTGATCGTCCGTACCAGCCTCGCCCGGCTCGAGCAGCTCGACATCGGCGACCAGGCGCTCACCTTCGGCCGCATCGACCAGGCCGTCGACGGCTCGAGCGGCGGTCCGGTCGTCGAGTCCTTCCACATCGGCCGGCTGGCCGTCCACGGCGCCGATCACGAGCCCCTGGTGGTGGACTGGCGGGCACCGGTGGCCGAACCGTTCTACCGCGCCACCGGCCGGGATCCCCAGGGGCTGGTGCTCCGGCGCCACCTGGGTCTGGACGGACGCCAGGTGGTCGGCCTGGAGGACGAGCGCTTCGGGGTCGGGGGGTGGTCGGGGGTGATCCCCGGTGCCGACCAGGCCGCCGAGGCGGCCGCCGCCCCGGCCACCGATGGCGGCGGTGGGGAGTTGATCCTCGGCGAGGTGCCCATGGGCGGCCCCGCCGCGCTGCTGGCAGCCCTCGGCCGGGCCCGGTCCGGGCGGAT
This sequence comes from Actinomycetes bacterium, assembly GCA_021799615.1. Lineage (GTDB taxonomy): Bacteria > Actinomycetota > Acidimicrobiia > Acidimicrobiales > RAAP-2 > JAJZDI01. Next base: position 18,412 of record JAJZAC010000040.1, on the reverse strand, counting down.
GTCGGACATCGTGGCCACCATCCAGCGCGAGCAGGACGAGATCATCCGGTCGCCCCTGCCGGGTGTGCTCGTCGTGCAGGGCGGCCCGGGCACCGGGAAGACGGCGGTGGCGCTCCACCGCGCCGCCTACCTTCTCTACACCCACCGCTTCCCACTCGAACGGCAGGGCGTGCTGGTCGTGGGGCCGAACCCCTTGTTCCTCCGGTACATCGACCAGGTGCTGCCGTCGCTCGGCGAGACGGGGGTCACCCTCTCCACCGTCGCTGGCCTGGTCCCCGAGATCCGGGTGCGGGCCGACGAGCCGCCCGACGTGGCCAGGCTGAAGGGCGACGTCCGGATGGCCAGGGTGGTGGCCCGTGCCGTGCGGACCAGGCAGCGGCCCCTGGCCGCCGATGTCGTCATCCCCTACGGGGCCCTGCTCCTCCGGCTCACGGCGGCGGAGAGCCGCGACATCGTCGAGGGGGCCCGGCGCCGGCCGGGGAGCCACAACGCCCGCCGGCGCCAGGTCGAACAGGCGGTGGTCCGGCTGCTGGCCGGCCGGGCCCGGCAGTCCCAGCAGCGGCTCGGGCTGGACGCGCCGGGTACCGTGGTCGCCTTCCCCGGCTTCGACCCCCCGGCGGAGACGGACGGCGGTGAGCTCGACCTCGAGGACTTCACCCGCAAGGTCCGACGGGTCCCCGAGCTCGCCCATGCCCTGGACCGGATGTGGCCCCGGCTCTCCCCCCACGAGCTCCTCCACGACCTCTTCGGCGCCCCGCCGCTCATCGCGGCGGCAGCCGGCGGGATCCTCACCCCGGAGGAGCAGCGGCTGCTCCGCCGCCGGCGCTCGTCCTCGTTCGACGACATCCCCTGGACGCCCGCGGACGCCGCCCTGGTGGACGAGGCCCGCCACGTGCTGGGGCCCCGGGGTGGTGGGCAGGACGACGCCCAACTCAGCTACGGCCACATCGTGGTGGACGAGGTGCAGGACCTCTCGCCCATGCAGTTGCGGATGCTGTGCCGCCGCTCACTGTCCGGTTCGATGACCGTGGTCGGCGACATCGCCCAGGCCACGTCGCCCGCGGCGTCGCGGAGCTGGGAGGAGGTCCTCGCCCACCTGCCCGACCGCCGCCCTCCCCGAACGGTCGAGTTGACCGTCAGCTACCGGACACCCGCCGAGGTGCTCGAGGTGGCCGCCCGTGTCCTGGCCGTAGCCGCACCCGACCTCCAGGCGCCCCGGGCGGTCCGCAGGGTCGGCAGCCGTCCCGAGATCGTCGCCGTCGACTCGCCGGCGGCACTGGCAGCAGGCGTCGTCGACGCGGCCCGCCGGGCCATGGCCCTCGTGGGTGCGGGCCGGACGGCCGTGCTGGCGCCCGAAGGCCTGGTGGCGGAGGTGACCGCCGCCTTCGAGCGGGCGGGCTTCCCGTCCGTCGACCCGAGGGGGGCCGGCAGGGCGGCGCTGTCCGAGCCGCTCGTCGTCCTGGGAGCAGGAGGTGCGAACGGGCTCGAATTCGACGCCGTCGTCGTCGTCGAACCGGCCGTGATCGCCGGCGAGACGACCCGCGGCCTGCGGACGCTCTACGTCGCCCTCACCCGCCCGACACGGCACCTGGCCGTGGTCCACGCCCGCCCCCTGCCGTCGGCCCTGGTGCCAGACGGGCGCTGACCAGGTACGACGCCGGACGACGGGGTGGGGAAGCCGGTCGCGGATCGGACCACGGGCACGCCCGCACGGTGCCCGGCCGGGGCACGGAGCTCGGGATTTGGCCCCATCGCCCCGTGATCGGCTAGAAACTAGAACGTGACTCAGGCCCTCGCCGTCGAGCCTCCGTCCACCCAGCGCCACCGCCCTGCCCGACCGCCCATGCTGGCCGTCGGCGTCATGATCTGGCTCGGCTCTGAGGTGATGTTCTTCAGCGGTCTCTTCGCCGCGTTCTTCACCATCCGGTCCCACGCCGCGGTATGGCCACCGACGGGCACCAAGCTCGACACCATCCAGGCCGGCGTGTTCACGGTGATCCTGCTGGCGTCGAGCTTCACCATGCAGCATGCGGTATGGCAGCAGGAGCGGGGCAAGCGCTCCAGCGCCAAGTTGTGGATCGTGATCACCCTGGTCATGGGGGCGGCGTTCGTCAGCAACCAGTTCTACGAGTGGATCACGCTGTCCCACCACGCCGCCACCGATCCCACGGTCACCGCCTACGGATCGCTCTTCTACATCATGACGGGGCTGCACGGCCTGCACGTGTTCCTCGGGCTGGTGGCCATGGTGTTCCTGCTCGGGAGGCTCAAGGGCCCCAAGGGCGATCCGGGGGAGACGGCGGTGTTCCAGGGTGTCAGCTACTACTGGCACTTCGTGGACATCGTCTGGATCGGTCTGTTCAGCTGCCTCTTCTTGCTCAAGTAAGGGTCGTGGGGATGCGTCGTCTATTCCGGGGTCGATACGTCGTGCCGTCCGTCCTGGCCGGAGCCGTCGGTCTGGTCGGCCTGCTCATGTTCGCTCCCGGTGCGGCCCGAGCGGCGGGCACCGGCGCCAGCACCGGCGCCGCCGGCATGCGCTCCTACGCCACGGCCGGGACACCGGCGAGCGGGGCGACGCCGACGCCGTGCACCCTCGCCACGGCGACGCCGACGACGTCCGGATCGCCGATCTCCTACACCAGCCTGCCGGCCAGCTGCATCCCGCCCGGCGAGCAGCTCTTCGCCGCGAACTGCTCGAGCTGCCACGGAACCGATGCGGCCGGTAGCGCCCTCGCCCCCAACCTGCGCGGCGTCGGGGCCGGCACCGTGGACTTCTGGGTGTCGACCGGCCGGATGCCGCTGGCCGATTCGAGTATCCAGGCGACCCGCAAGCCGCCCCGTTTCGACCGGCTCCAGACCCTGGAGATCGCCGCCTACGTGCAGTCGCTGGCTCCCGGCGGCGTCCAGATCCCGAGCGTCGACCTCCAGCAGGCCAGCGTGTCCAACGGCGGTCGGCTGTTCACCCTGAACTGTGCGGCGTGCCACACGATCACCGGTGCCGGCGATGCCCTCTACAAGGGCGCGTACGCGCCCAGCCTCCACCAGGCGACGGTGCAGCAGATCGTCGAGGCCATCCGATCGGGACCGGGCAACATGCCCCGGTTCGGCCCGGGCAACATCACCAACCAGGAGGCGGCCGACATCGCCGCCTACGTGCACGGGGTGATCCAGCACCCGTCGGATCCGGGCGGCTTCGGTCTCGGCGGTGTGGGGCCGGTGGCCGAAGGCTTCGTCGGCCTCCTGTTCGGCGTGGGCCTCCTCATGCTCGTCAGCTTCTGGATCGGAGAGCGCTCGTGAGCGACGACGGACGCACCGGGACCGGGCCCCTCCCGGTCGCGGCACTCGACGACCCCCATCTGGCTCCCTATGCCAAGCGGCCCCAGGCCGTGGCCGCCGTGGCCGCGGTGTCGATGGCGGTCGGCATCGTGGGCGTCATCGGGTTCGGTGTGAGCTACTGGGTCGGCAACCAGACGCAGTGGCAGGCGGCAACACTGGGTGTCGGCCTGCTCGGGCTGGGCTTCGGCGTCGCCGCCTGGGGCAAGTACCTGATGCCGCAGGGACCCTTCGTCGAAGAACGGCACGCTTCCCACTCCACCGAGGAGGAGCGGTCTGCCATGACCGCGGCCATCGTGGAGCGGGGGGGGATGGTCGTGAAGCGCCGCAAGGTGCTGGGCGGGCTGTTCGCCCTGGGATCGGCCGTCTTCGGCGTGGTGGCGGCCTTCCCCCTCATCCGCTCGCTCGGTCCCAAGCCCGGCCGCACCCTGTTCGCCACCAACTGGCGCCGGGGGTCGTCGGTGGTGACGGTGGACGGTCGCCGAGTGCGCCCGTCTGACCTCGAGGTCGGCGGCGTCCTGACCGTGTTCCCCGGGGGGCACGAAGGGAACTCGCCGGACCAGACCATCCTGATCCGGCTCGAACAGCTGGCCCCGGGCCAGGGTGAGCTCGTCCTCCAGTCGCCCGGGCGGTCGGACTGGACGGTGCAGGGGATCGTCGGCTACTCGAAGATGTGCACCCACCTCGGATGTCCGGTCGGCCTCTACCAGGAGCAGACCACCGAGCTGGTCTGCCCGTGCCACCAGTCGGTGTTCAACGTCCGCGCCGGGGCGGTACCCGAGTTCGGGCCCGCCCCCCGCCCCCTGCCCCAGCTACCGCTCGCCGTCGACGCCGACGGCTACCTGGTGGCGGCGGGAGGGTACGACCAGGCCGTCGGACCGGGCTTCTGGGAGCGTCCATGATCGACAAGTCGCTGCGCTGGCTCGACGACCGCCTGGGGGTGTCCAAGGGCGGCCGGACGTTCCTGGACAAGATCTTCCCCGACCACTGGTCGTTCATGCTGGGCGAGATCGCCCTTTACTCGTTCGTCGTCCTGCTGGCGACGGGCGTGTTCCTGAGCCTCTACTACGTCCCCTCAGCCCACGAGGTCATCTACCACGGCTCCTACGCCCCCCTGCGAGGGCAGCGGGTGTCCGAGGCGTACGCGTCCACCGTGGGGCTCTCCTTCGACGTGAAGTCCGGCCTGCTCATGCGCCAGGCTCACCACTGGGCGGCCGACGTCTTCCTCGGGTCGATCGCCGTCCACATGGCCCGGGTCTTCTTCACCGGTGCGTTCCGCAAGCCACGCGAGCTCAACTGGATCGTCGGCATCACCATGCTGATCCTGGGCATCGCCAACGGGTTCCTCGGCTATTCCCTGCCCGACGACCTGGTGTCGGGCACGGGCATCCGCATCGCCTACTCGATCATCGAGTCGATCCCGCTCGTCGGCTCCTACCTGGCGTTCTTCGTCTTCGGCGGGAACTATCCGGGCAACGGGGTGATCATCCCCCGCTTCTTCGTCCTCCACGTGCTCATCGTCCCGGCCGTCATCGTGGGACTGCTCGCCGCCCACCTGGGGCTGTTGGTGAAGCAGAAGCACACCCAGTTCCCCGGCAAGGGGAAGACAGAGCGGAACGTGGTCGGCTCGCCCATGTTCCCCACCTTCATGGCCAAGACCACCGGGTTCATGTTCATGGTCACGGCCGCCCTCTTCCTGCTGGGGGGCTTCGCCCAGATCAACCCCATCTGGCAGTTCGGCCAGTACCAGCCCTACCAGATCTCCTATGCCGTCCAGCCCGACTGGTACATGGGCTGGCTCGACGGCGCCCTGCGCGTCATGCCCAGTTGGGAGTGGGTGGGCTGGGGCCACACCTGGCCCCTCGAGGTCTTCATCCCGGCCGTACTGTTCCCCGGGATCGTCTTCAACCTGTTCATCGTGTGGCCGTTCCTCGAGGCCAAGTTCACCAAGGACACCGCCTACCACCACTTGCTCGACCGGCCCCGCGACCGGCCCAAGCGCACCTCCGCGGGCGCCGCCGTGCTGATGCTCCTGTTCATGCTGTTCTGCGCCTCGTCGACGGACGTCCTGGCCAACTACTTCCACATCTCGCTCAACACCGTGCTGGTGACCTTCCGGTTCCTGGTCGTCCTCATGCCGATCGCGACGTTCTTCGTGACCCACGCCATCTGCATCGAGATGCAGCGGGCCGAGGGTGTGGGCAGGCGAAAGCGGGCCGTGGTCGTCACCCGGTCGGCCACCGGCGAGTTCGCCACCTACGATGCCGACGTCCGGCCCGGTGACGGCCACGAGGAGCTCGAGGCCATCCCCGTGCCGACCTATATCGACCTGACCCCCCGCCACCTGGCCACCGGACCCGGCGTGCGCCGGGTCATGCGCTGACAGCTCGTCCCGTCTGCCCCGCTCGCCGGGGTCTGGCGCGCCGTCCGCCCCACCCCCGTACCGACCCCGCTCGGCCACCGACGGCCGGTCCCGGTCGCCTGGCATGGCCGGGACCATGCACGTCGCCACGGCCTGTCCGGGCAACGGCTGCCGTCCGCCGCCCACCGCCTACCGACGTCTGTCCGGGGTTGCCCGGTCACATCGTGCGATAGCGCGGTCCATGGCGCCGGGCGCCGGCCTCGACCGTGGCGGCTCGGGATCGGGACGGCGGTCCCCGCGGCCTGGCGCGTGGGCGGGCGTGTCCCGTTCGGCCGGCCGTCGGTGGTGCTCGGCGACCGGTGACACGGCGACGTGCGGTGGGGGGACCGTGCCGGTCTCTGGCCGATCGATCCGTCTGCCCACCGGGAACACCTGCGGGGAGGACGCGGCCATGCCTGCCCTCGTCGGGGGGATCCCGCCGCCGCACCTGGTCGCTCTCGCAGCGGCGTGCCACCCGGAGGGCGGTCGGTGGGATCGCTGCTCCCCGCTCACGCCGTGCTCGTCGGAGCTGGCTACCGCTCGCCGGCGCCGCCGTGGTGGGCCGTCGCAACGGCAGGGGCTGCAGGGTGGACGGGCTGGTGGGGGGGCCTGCCCTGCGCCTGCGGGCTCAGACGGCCCCGCCCCGCCTGCTCTCCACGGTGCCGCCGATGGCGGCGGAGATGATGAAGGCGGCGGCGACGGGGGCCATCCACGCCCCGAAGACGAAGCTGAGGGCGGCGAAGAAGGCACCGACACCGAGGATGAACGGCCAGATGCTCGACGCCGGGAACGAGTCGATCTCGCCGGCACCCTGCTCGATGGTGGCGTCGGGGTCGTCCTCCAGGCGGGGCTTCATGTGGTGCGACCACCACAGGTAGTACCCGCCGGGGAGCAGGCCGAGGCCGGTCGACCCGATGAGCATCAGGGTGCCGGCCGTCTCGTAGCTGGTGAACCAGTAGATGGTCCCGATGATGCCGAAGAAGATGCCGACGATGATCAGCAGTCGGGCCTCGATCCTCATCGGTTCGCCCCCTCGAGCTCGTGGTCCTGGCCCCGGTCGGCCCGAGATGCCCGCGGGGCGTGCACGAGGGTCCGGTGCTCGGGATGGTTGTAGTCCCACGTGGGTCGCTCGGAGCGGATGAGCGGCAGGTGGGTGTAGTTGTGGTGGGGGGGCGGCGAGCTGGTGAACCATTCGAGTGCGTGACCGTCCCACGGGTTGGACCCGGCCCGCACCGGCTTGCGCCACGACTGGATCACGTTTGCGAAGAAGAACAGGAACGAGAACCCGATGATGAAGGCACCGACAGAGGAGACGACGTTCAACGTCTGCCAGGCGGCGTGCTGGTTGTAGTTGACGATGCGCCGGGGCATGCCGTCCAGCCCCAGCAGGTACTGGGGGATGAAGGCCAGCCAGAAGCCGATGAACAGCAACCAGAAGTGCAGCTTGCCCAGGCTCTCGCGGAGCATCCGGCCGTACATCTTCGGGTACCAGAAGTAGAAGCCGGCAAAGCCAGCGAAGACGGTGGTCCCGATGAGCACCTGGTGGAAGTGGGCCACCACGAAGTAGGTGTCGTGGGTCTGGAAGTCCACCGGCGGGGAGGCCAGGAGGACCCCGGTCACCCCGCCCATGAGGAAGGCGAAGAGGAAGCCGATGGAGAACAGCATGGGCACCCGGAACGAGATCTGTCCCCGCCACATGGTCCCGATCCAGTTGAAGAACTTGATCCCCGTCGGCACGGCGATGAGCAGCGAGAGCAGCGAGAAGAACGGGAGGAGGACGACACCGGTGGTGAACATGTGGTGCGCCCACACGCCCGTCGACAGGGCGGCGATGGACATGGTGGCCACCACCATGCCCCGGTAGCCGAAGAGGGGCTTGCGCGAGAACACCGGGATGATCTCGGTGACCACCCCGAAGTAGGGCAGGGCGAGGATGTAGACCTCGGGGTGCCCGAAGAACCAGAACAGGTGCTGCCACAGCACGGGCACGCCACCCCCCTGGACGCTGAAGATGTGCGTGCCGAAGTGGCGGTCGCAGAAGAGCATCACCACGGCGGAGAACAGCACGGGGAAGGCGATCAGGATGAGGATGCCGGTCACCAGCATGTTCCAGGTGAAGATGGGCATGCGGAACATGGTCATGCCCGGTGCACGCAGGTAGAAGATGGTGGCGATCAGGTTGACGGCGGTGAAGATGGCGGAGAACCCGGTGAGGCCGAGCGCCATGAGCCACAGGTCGGCCCCGGCACCGGGGGAGTTGGTGGCGGTCGAGAGGGGGGCGTAGGCGACCCAGCCGAAGCTCGCCGCACCGCCCGAGACGAAGAAGCCCGACAGCATGGTGATCGAACCGCCCAGGAACAGCCAGTAGGAGAGGGCGTTCAGGCGGGGGAAGGCCATGTCCGGCGCGCCGATCTGGAGCGGCACGATGTAGTTGGCCAGCCCACCGAAGGCGAAGGGGCCGGCGAACAGGTAGAGCATCACGCTGCCGTGCATCGTGAAGAGCTCGTTGTAGACCTGCGGCGACAGGAGCGAGCCGTTGGGGCTCATGAGCTGGGCCCGGATCAGGAGCGCCATCACCCCGGAGATGAAGAACACGACGAGGGCCGTGATCATGTAGCTCTGGCCGATCACCTTGTGGTCGGTCGAGGTCAGCCACTTGAGGATGCCGGTCGGGCCGTGGTGCTCGTGGACCTCGTGGGCGTGGTCGGCCTCGGGCCCGTGGTGGCCGGGGCCACCGGGGGCTTCGGGTGCCAGGACGTCGGGGCGGTCGGCGGTGGTCGTCATGCAGCTGCCTTTGCGGTCGCGGTGGACGTCGACGGGAGTGCGTTGCTGGGCGTGACGCGGGTGTCACCGGGAGCGGTGCCCTGGGCGCCCACCGGACTCAGTCGCGGGATGGTGTGGCCGGCGGCTACCTCGCTGGCCGCCCAGGCACGGAACGCGGTCGGGGTCACGGCCCGGACGGAGAAGAGCATCTGTGAGTGGTAGAGGCCGCAGAACTGGGTGCACTGCCCGTCGTAGGTGCCCTGGCGGAGGACGTTCAGGTCGAACACGTTGACGACGCCGGGCTGCGCGTACCGGCTGAAGTTGAAGTCACGGACGTAGAACCCGTGGATGACGTCGGCCGACACCAGCGTGATCTGCACGGTCTGGCCGGCGGGGACGACCATCTGTGGTCCGTGGTTATCGGGACCGTTGGTGAGCTCGCCGGTCACGTCGACGTTCAGGTTCGGGTAGTCGAAGCGCCAGCCCCACTGGAAGGCGGTGACGGTGATGTCGACCACCGGCGTGCCGGTCGACGTGACGGTGGCGTTAGCCGGCTGGGTCGCCATCACCTTGTTCTCGGTGATCACGGTGAAGGCGAAGATGGTGAGCACGATGACGATCGGGAGCAGCGTGTAGACCGCCTCGATGGCGAGGTTCTCGTGGAACTGGTGCGGGATCTCGTCCGACCGGCGCCGGTAGCGGAAGACGGACCAGAGGATCAGCGCGGCCACGATGCCGCCGATCACGATCCCCGCCGTCATCATCCCCGAGTAGAGCTTGAAGGTGTCGCTCCCCTGGGCGGTCGCTCCCCTGCTGGCACCGTACGACGGGTACCAGTTGCACCCCGCCAGGACGACCGGAGCGGCCAGCGCGCCGAGGGCCAGGCGGCGCCGGCGGCGCCGGCTGCGGCCGGCGCCGGCCGGCGCCGTGGTCGGACCGTCGGAGGCGGGGACGTCAGGGCCCAGGGGACCGGGAGTGCCGGGGGTCGAGGCGTTCACGGCGACGAGACTAGCGAACGGCGGCGGCAAACCAGAAACTGGTGCCAGTTATCGCCGGTGACCGGCCCGGCCGGGAGCGTCACCGCTCGCCGCGGCGGCGGGGTCGGGAGCCCAGCCGCCCTGCCGCCCGACCGGCCGAGCGCACGAGCCGCCGCCCTGCCGCCTCTACCGCGGGCCGCCGCCGGGCCGCTTCCGCTGCCAGCCGGCCCGCTTCCGATCCGAGCCGCCTGGCCACCAGGGGAGCGACCGGCTGCGCCGGCGCGGGGGCGGCCGCCACACCTGGCTGGTCTGGCGGTCCGGCGGGCAGCGGTCCGGCGGCAGCCGGAGACCGGGCCGTCCTGGTCAGCGTGGCCAGACGGACCGTCCCGACGGCGACGAAGGCGACGACGACAGTTCCCTCGAGACCGGGCCGGAGCGAGGGGACGGCCAGTGCCAGCACGGCGAGGGCGGAGACGACGACGGCCGCTGCACCCGCCGCCCGGCGCGACAGGAGCCGGAGGACCCCGAGGGGGCCGTCAGCGACGAGGGTGACGCCGGTCAGGAGCGCCGCCTGGGCCACGAGCAGCCCCGGTCGTGCCTGGCGGACGGCGACGTCGACGAGCGCCACAGCAGCGCCCAGCTGGCCGCACTGGAGGACCCAGAAGGGGAGGACGCGGCGGCCGGTGCCGCCCCCTGGGCGCACGGGGTCCCTGCGCCGGTGTGCCGGGCCGTCCGCCTCCTACGGGGCGGCCGGGCCGTCGCTGCCGGTGTCGGCCTTGGTGGCCTTGGACGGCGCAGCGGCGTCGTCGGCCGCGCCCTCCTCGAGGCCCTTTTTGAACTCCTTCTGCGCCGAGCCGAGTGACCGGGCCAGCTTGGGGATCTGGGTGCTGCCGAACAGCACCAGGACCACGACGACCAGGATGATGATTCCGTCTACGCCGAAGATCTCGGCAGGAAGCCCGAGTGGCACGTGTATCTCCTTTGTCGGCTTCGCCCACAGGTTAGACCCGGAACGGGTCCTGGCCTGTTCGGAGCGGCCGGCCCTCCCGGATGAAGGACCGGGCGGCGTCGATCAGCCGGCGAGGAACACGCCCAGGCACAGGGCGGCGACCGACGCGGTGCCACCGACCGATCCCCAGATGGCGAGCGCCCGGCGTGACGTCGCCCGCTGGTGGAGCCAGACACCGAGCCCGGCCAGTGCCACGACGCCGATCTTGATCCCGAGGACGACCTGGTAGGCGGTCCCGGCCTGGTTCGTGTGCACGGCCGCGACGTTCCAGAAGCCGGTCACGACCAGGACGGCGTACGCCGGCCACAGCAGCCGCGCCAGCGCCCGCGCCACCTGTCGAGGGGCGTCGTCGCCCATCCGCCGGACGGTGGGGAGCAGGCCCGTGACGGTGAACTGGCCGCCGACCCAGATGGTGGCAGCGAGCACGTGCAGGATCAGGCGGACCCCGTCCAGTGCCGGTGCCAGGTCGGGCCCGGCGGCAGCGGTCACTTGCCGGTCCAGTTGGGGGCGCGCTTCTCGGCGAAGGCGACGGCGCCCTCCATGGCGTCGGCCGACGCGAACACGACGGGGATGGCGGCGTTGGAGATCTCCCATCCCTGGGCGTCGGGGACCTCGCCGGCCTCCTTCACGATCCGCTTCGAGGTGCGCACGGCCAAGGGGGCGTTGGCGGCGATGGTGCCTGCCAGCTCCAGTGCGGCGTCCAGCAGCGACGCGGTGGGGACGACCCGGTTGATGAGCCCCAGCTCGTAGGCCCGCTGGGCCGAGATGGGCTCGCCGGTCAGGGCCAGCTCCATGGCGATGGCCGGGGCGATGCGCTTCGGCAGCCGGACCAGGCCGCCGGCCCCGGCAGCCAGGCCCCGCTTGACCTCGGGGATCCCGAAGGTGGCGTTCTCGACGGCGACGACCAGGTCGCAGCTGAGCATGATCTCGAACCCGCCGGCCAGGCACGAACCGTTGACGGCGGCGATGATCGGCTTGGGGAACTGGCGCTGGGCGATGCCGCCGAACCCGCCCCTCGCCCCCATGATGTCGCCGGCCTCGCCGGCGGCGAAGGCCTTCAGGTCCATGCCGGCGCTGAACGCCTTGTCGCCCGCGCCGGTGAGCACGACGACCCAGCAGTCGTCGTCGGCCTCGATCTCGTCGAGGGCGGCGGCCACGGCACGCGACACGGCGCCGTTGATGGCGTTGCGGGCCTCGGGGCGGTTGATCGTCAGGATCTCGACGCGGCCCTGTCGTTCGCGCAGCAGTTCGGTCATCGGGGGTCCTCCCTCGTGGCCGTGCCGTGCCGTGCCGGCCGGGCGCTCGCCCGGTCCGGACGGCGGGCAGGCCGTCGTCGGTGCAGTGGTTCGGTGCAGTGGTTCGGTGCAGTGGTTCGGTGCAGTGGTTCGGTGCAGTGGTTCGGTGCAGTGGTTCGGTGCAGTGGCGATCCTGCAGAACCGCGCACTGGCCACGTCACCGTGTCGGCGGCCCGGCGGACCACCGGATGAGAACGTAGCGCGCCGGGCGCCGGGTGCGACGTGCCGGGTGTGGCCCCTGTCGCGTCACGCGTCCAGGCGGTACCGGGGCGGGCTGCCACCGAGGGTCAGCGGGGTGCCAACCAGGGCCACCGGATCGAGGGAGCCCATCGCCGCTGCCACCTCGTCGGACGCTGGCATGGCGGCCACGTGCTGGCCTCCGGCCAGCCGGGCGATCACCGGTGCCGCCACGATGCTCCCCGCGTCGTCGGGGACGGCGGTGGCGGCGACCACGGTGGCGACGGTCCCCTCCGGAACCTCGAGTGGGGTGGGAACGGCGCTGGCGTCGATGGCCCGCTGGTCGCCGGCCGTGTCACCCGCCCGGAACCCGCCCGGCGGTGGTCCCGCGCCATAGAGGCCGAGCGCGTGCTTGGTCACGAACCATCCGAGGCCGGTGGCCAGCCCGAGCTCGGGCTGGCCACTCCCGCCCGAGGAGTCTCCGCCCGAGGAGCGCAACCGCTCGCAGAGGGTGGCGATCGAGTGGGTGGTGTAGTTGTTGCCCGGTCCACCGAAATAGGGCAGGCCTCCGGTGACGGTCAGGCCCCGGGGGTCGTCGGTGGCCAGCCCCAGCGCGTCGGCCGCCAGCTCCACGGCCGACGGGAAGCACGAGTACAGGTCGATGCGTGCGACGTCGTCGAGAGTGACGGCGCGACCGGCTGCCTCGCCGGCGGCCCGGAACAGTGCGCGGCCGGCGGCGGCGATCGCCGGCGACGTACCGGGGTCGGGGCGGGCGGTCGGCGACCGGACGTCCACCGAGTCCGCACCGGCCCACACGAAGACGGCCTGGTCGGCGAGCCCGGCCCGCCGGGCCTCGTCCAGGGAGCAGACGAGAATGGCGGCGGCCTGGTCCGAACCGAGGAAGGCCGTCATGCGCTTGGTGTAGGGCTGGGCGACGATCCGGTTGTCCGGCCCGGGCTCGGCGATCTCGGCAGCCGAGCGGGGTTCGGGGAACCACGCCACCGGATGGCCGGCCGCCACGTCGGTGAACGGTGCCAGGAGCGCGCCCATGGCCAGCCGGTGCTCGCCGGCCGAGTGCCCTGCCCGTGCAGCCACCACCGACTCCAAGAGGGCGTACACGTGCAGGGGAAGGATCAGGTTGATGGCCAGTTCCGCTGGCCCGGCGCCGGGATGGTCGTCGCCGACCACCGGATCCGGAGGTGCCGCCTGGCCGTTGCCATCGGTGCCGTCGCCGGGTCCGGGTACCTCACGCCCCGCAGCTCGAAGCCGGCGCCGTTCCCTGCTCGATCGCAGGGCCTCGGCTCCGGCGATGAGCGTCGCCCGCAGCTCACCCCTGGCGATCTGTCCCGCCGCCCGGTTCACCAGCCATTGGGGGGTGTTCCCTCCGATGGTGGTGGTCTCGCGGACCGGCGGATCGACCTCCAGCAGGCCGGCCAGCGCGGTCGCTGGCGCCGCGCCCACCCGGCCGACGACGTTGACGACCGAGAGGCGGTCGAGGCGGTCGCGCAGACCCGGTGCTGCCGCCAGTGCCTGCTTGGCGGCCACCGCCATGAGCTCGACGGGCCGTACCAGTGCGTCGCGTTCCAGGCACTGGCCCCACGAGACGACGACCGGTATGCGCTCGGGATCCACGGTGGGCATGGTGCGCCTCCTCGTTCTTCCAGGTCCGTGGTTCCGTGACCGTGGCGGAGAACCGCCGGCCGGGGCGGCCCATCTCTTGGTTCGGGTCCCGCCGAGCGTACTGTCACGCGTGCGGTCCGGTGCCCGCCCTGGGATGCTGTGCCGATGGCAGATGCGACCAGACGACGAACGGATGTGGGGCCCGAAGGCACAGATGCCCCCCCACTCGTGCCCGGCGACTTCCTCTTCGGCGTGGCCACCGCCGGGTTCCAGGTCGAGGGGGGCTTCAACGGCCCCGGCGAGCCTGCCAACAACTGGCGGAGCTGGGAGCGGGCCGGGCGCGTCGAGGCGTCGGGGAACGCCGTCGACTTCTGGAACGACCCCGACGCCTCGCTCGACCGGGCGGCGGCCCTCGGGTGCACGTCGTTCCGCATGGGCGTCGAGTGGGCTCGCGTCGAACCCGCCGAGGGGGAGATCGACCGGGCGGCACTGGACCACTACCGCTCCGTGCTCGCCGGGTGTCGCGACCGGGGGATGGAGCCGTTGCTCACCCTGCACCACTTCACCCACCCCGCTTGGCTGGGCGAGGAGTTCTGGCTCCGACCTGATGCCGTCGACCGGTTCGGGCGCTGGGCGGCACTGGCCGTGGACTCGTTCGCTGACCTGGTCCGCCTGTGGGTCACCATCAACGAGATCAACGTGATCGGGCTGTCGTCGTGGTTGGTCGGCATCTTCCCGCCGGGACGGCGGATGGCCTTCGCCGACGCGTGGGCGGCGCTCGACAACCTGCTGGCCGCGCACGTGCGCACCTACGAGACCATCCACGCCGCCCGCCCCGATGCCGTGGTGACCACCAACGACGCGTCGGTGAGCGTCTACGAGCTCGACCATCTCCTCGTCGATCTGCTCCTGGCCCGGTCGATGGGCGTGGAGCCCGGCGAGCTCGACGCGTGGATCACCGAGCGGCGGGCCCAGCACGAGGCGCTGGTGCCGGCGACCGGTACCGGCGAGCGAGCCATCCGCGCACTGGGCCGCCGGACCTCCCCTTACGGGACCGGCGCGCCGACCCGCATGCGCACGCCGCGGCGGGTCGTCGACGCGGTGTTCGACAGCCCCCACGAGCGGGCCCTCGACATCCTCGGGATCGACTACTACGACCCCGTCGTCTCGCACCACGTCCGCCTGCCGGGCCACCGCACCGCCGGCGGCAGGACGGCGGAGCCGGGCCGGCGGCTGTGGGACGACCTGGTGGACACCGACGGGCTCGGCCGGTGGCTCCGGGCCGAGTCGGCCCGGGCGCCGGGCATGGACCTCTGGGTGGTGGAGAACGGACTGTGCAACCGGGTGGTCCACGACCGTTCCTACCCCCGGCTCGACGGCTGGGACCGTAGCCGGTACCTGCGGGCGTCCCTCGGCGCGGTGGTGGACGCGGTGGCCGACGGCGTCCCCGTGCGCGGCTACTGGCACTGGTCGCTGGTCGACAACTACGAGTGGGGGTCCTACGAGCCCCGCTTCGGGATTTTCGGTGTCGACAGGAACCGGGGTCCGCGCGGGTTCCGGTGGCTCGAGACTGATTCCCTGGGCGGCGACGCCGGCGGCGCCTACCGGGAGGCGATCGCCGCCGCGCGCGGGGGTGATCGGGCCGCGCTGGTGGGGAGCTGAGCGGGGTCCTGCCCGTTGCCCCCTGCCGTCTGCGGCGGGCCCCGCCGTCCGGCGCCGATGCGGCGGAACAGGGTGTGGCGGGGTGGCGGTAGGCCCGAGGCAATCGATGAATGTTCATGTTATTTCGGCGTCTCATGCACCGTTTGTGGAAGAGGCGCTCAGGTGGAGCGCCGGACGCGCCGACGATTACTGCGACGGCCGGATGGTCGGATTGACGAAGACGACGAAGACGACGAAGACGACGTGACGACCGGCCCGGCGCCAGCGAAACCTGTCGCTGTGGGTGGGCACTGCACTAACGTTTCCCTGGCTCACTCGGGGATGAGCGGTGCGTACAGTGGCCACCCGGGGTCGAGTCGAGCGGCATCCGGGGCAGGTGTCCCGGCGGCCGCCACCTTCCACAAGGGGGAACATTGGCTGGAACGGTCTTTCAGGGCACGGCGGCGAGCCCCGCACGCCACCGCGGGCGGAGCCGGGCGATCGTGCACCGGCAGCTGTTCGCCGTCGCCGCGCTGGTGCTCCTCACGGCGGCCCTGGTCGGGTTGCCCAAGGTGTCCGGCTCCTCGCTGTCGACGGCGGGCACCGGCATCACCTATCTGAAGGGCCAGACCCCGATGAACGCGCCCTACGGCGCCGGTACGACGGTGGGCGGCGTGGCCTGCGGGCCCCGGGTCCTGCAGGTCCCGTGGTCGAACTACGCCCCCCCGTGCCAGCCGACCTGGCATGGGAACAATGGGGGAGCGACGGCGCCCGGGGTCACGGCCACCACCATCAACCTGTCCTTCCGCGCCGCGAGCTCGGCCATCCTGAACGCGCTGTACACGCTCGTGCCGAAGTCGGTGGTCGGGACGAGCCAGGAAGCCGTCCAGATGATGCAGGCCGTCATCAACACGTTCAACAAGAGCTTTGAGCTCTACGGCCGCCATGTCGTCCTGGAGCCCTACGTGGGCAAAGGCAACTTCATCACCGAGGACACCGGCGGCGGGGCCACCCAGGCCGAGGCCGACGCGGTGACGGCCGCCACGTCGCTCCACGCCTTCGCCGACATCTCACTGATCGCGTCCAGCGACCCCTACACCGAGGACCTGGCGTCGAACCATGTCGTCGCCTTCCAGCTCTACGTCCACAGCCAGCAGTACTACCAGCAGAATTCGCCGTGGCTGTACTCGCCCGGGCCCAACTGCAACAAGTCGGCCGACGGCATCGCCGCCGTCTTCGGCCGGCAGCTGAAGGGCGTCGGCGCCCAGTTCGCCGGCGGCGCGCTGAAGGGCCAGCCGATCAAGGTCGGGGTGGTCTACCAGAACACACCGCAGGGAGCGGCCTGCGCCCAGGCGATCGACCAGGCGCTCCAGCAGTACAACCTGGTGCCGGTGAAGCAGGCGGCGGTCACCTTCGACTTGTCCAACCTGGCCGACGAGGCGTCGAGCGCCATCTCGCAGATGCAGTCCGCCGGCGTGAACACCGTCATCTGCTCGAGCTGTGACCCGATCTCGCCCATGTTCTATTTCAAGTCGGCCGACGCCGACCACTACCAGCCCGAATGGTTCTTCCAGTCGCTGTACGCGGCCGGGGCGACCACCACCGAGCAGTTCATGCGCCTCTACCCGTCGAGCCAGACGCAGCACCTGATCACGATCGGGGCCTACCCGCTGCCGTTGGCCGACGCCGAGGCCAACACCGCCTTCAACCTGGGCAACACCGACCCGGCGGCGAAGATCTTCCCGTCGTACAACCTCGTCTACGCCACCATGATCCAGTTCTTCGACGCGCTCCAACTGGCTGGTCCCAACCTGACCCCGGCCAACTTCGAGCAGGCCATGAAGGCGATCCCCGAGTCCATCCCCGGTGGTGAGCTGGCCGGCTGGAACGGCGCCTACGGGCCCTTCGATCCCTCCTCGACGTTCCAGATCATGAAGTGGGACCCCAGCGGTACGAGCATCGCCGACGGGCAGCGTGGCGCCTTCGAGCTCTGCAACGGCGGCAACCAGTACCCGTACGTGTCGGATATCTCCTCGATGCCGGTCGGCACGGCGCTCCAGTGCTCGATCCCGTCGCCGACGTTCTTCCCCAAGCCGGGCCAGCAGGGCCAGGCGCAGGCGCGCGGCTCGACGTCGCACCCGGCCACCCACGCCCCGACCACGTCCACCGCACCCGGAAAGCAGGTCCGATGACGACGACCCTCGCGACCGGCGGTCGCTCCACGGCAACACGGCAGAGGTTCGGCGTCGGCGTCGGCGTCGGCGTGGTCCTGGTAGCCGCCTACTTCGGGGTCGACAAGCTCCATCCGTTCGGCACCGGGGTGCTGGTGAAGGGCCTGGTGGTCGGCGGCCTGGACTCGCTGGTGGCCATGGGCCTGGTGCTCATCTACCGGTCGGCCCGGATCATCAACTTTTCCCAGCAGGTCATGGGCGGCCTGGCCGCCGCCGTAGCCGTGCTGCTGGTGGAGGGCAAGGGCTGGCCGTACTGGGTGGCGGTCCCGCTCGGCCTGGTGGCGGCCATCGTCACCGGGTGGCTGGTGGAGGCCCTGTTCATCCGGCGGATGGCCAACGCCCCCCGGCTGCTGCTCACGGTGGCGACCATCGGCATCTACCAGCTGCTCGGCGCCGCCCAGCTGGGGTTCGAGAACCTGGTGCCCCAGAAGTCTGCCAACGCCTTCACCACCCCGTTCAACTTCACCTTCCACCTCAGCCCGAACACCTTCACCGGTGACGACCTGGTCGCCATGGGGGCGGTCCCCGTCGCGCTGCTACTCCTGTACCTGTTCTTCGTGCGGACGGACTACGGGGTGGCCATCCGGGGTGCGGCCGACTCGTCCGAGCGGGCCCTCCTCCTCGGCATCCCCGTCCGCAACCTGAGCCGGGTGACGTGGATCGTCGCCGCGCTCCTCTCCGGCGTCGGGGCCATCCTCGCCGCGCCGGCCAGCATCGGGAGCTTCACGGTCGGCCAGGTCACCAGCCCGGCCACCCTCCTCCTCCCGCTGGCCGCCGCCGTCCTCGGAGGGATGGAGTCGCTGCCGTTGACCGTGCTGTGGGCGCTGGTGCTCGGTGTCGTCAACGAGGTGGTCTACGCCATCACGCTCCAGGCCGCCTACCAGGACGTCGCCCAGTTCGTGGCCATCGGCCTCGGGCTCATGCTGATGATCCTCCGGAACCGGATCACCCGGGTGGACGACGGT
>JAJZAC010000130.1 GCA_021799615.1 Actinomycetes bacterium | reverse complement strand
GCGGTGGGGAGCCGGACCGAGGGCCTGGCCTGCTTGCGGGTGCGGGGCGACTGCCAGAACACGGCATCCCGGCCCCGGGCGGTGGTGAAGACCAGCTGCGAGCGGTGCTCGCGGGCCCGGGCGGCCACGATCTCGATCGCCGCTCCCCGCCGGACACAGGAGCGCAGCGGCACCCGCTCGACGATGTCCGGCTCGCCCGGCCACTCGTCGAGCTCCACCTTGTGGCAGTACAGCGCCTTGGTGCGGGGCCACGTCCCCGACGTCCGCAGGACGACGCCATCCCCCAGGGGCACGAACACCAGGTAGGGGAGTCGGGAGTCGGGATCGGGGTTGGTGGCGATCAGCAGCTCGGTCATCCGGAGGCCCAGTCTTACCGCGGCCGGTGGACGCCGGGAGCCATCGGCCGGGCGGCACGTCCGGTCTCCGCCCAGGCGGTCACGTGCTCCCGCCGGGGCGGGGTCCCCGGCGACCCGGTCACAGGCTGCGCCTGTGAGCCCACAGGCAACGGCAGGGTTCCCGGTGCCACCGCCGCTCCGTAGGGTCGGACCATGGGACCGGTGGCCACGACGGTGACACCCCGCTGGATCAAGGTCCTCGACCAGACCCGGTGCATCGGGTGCCACGCCTGCACCACGGCCTGCAAGTCCGAGAACCAGGTCCCGGTGGGGGTCACCCGCACCTACGTGAAGTCAGTGGAGGTCGGCACCTTCCCCCTGGTCCGGCGGGCGTTCCAGGTGACCCGGTGCAACCAGTGCACCGACGCACCCTGCGTGGCCGCCTGCCCGACGGCCGCCATGTACAAGCGCCCCGACGGGATCGTCGACTTCGACAAGCGCAGCTGCATCGGCTGCAACGCCTGCATGGCCGCCTGCCCGTACGACGCCATCTTCATCAATCCCGAGGACCACTCGGCCGAGAAGTGCAACTTCTGCGCCCACCGCCTGGAGGTGGGGCTCGAACCCGCGTGCGTCACCGTGTGCCCCACCGAGGCGATCATGGTCGGCGACCTCCACGACCCCACCTCGAAGGTGGCCCGTATCGCCCAGCGTGAGCCGGTCACCGTCCGGCGCCCGGAGAAGGAGACGCGTCCCGGGCTGTTCTACAAGGGCGCCCACCAGGCCACCCTCGACCCGCTGGCCGCCCGCCGACCCACCGGCGACCTGTTCGCCTGGGCCACCCAGGGGAACGGCACCACCCCGCGGGCCCTCTCGCAGCGGGTCACCTCGGGCCACCCCGGCGCCGCCAACTCCAGCGCGGCCACCCTCCTCTCCTACGACGTCCCCCACCAGGCACCGTGGGGGTGGCGGGTCAGCCTCTACACGTGGACGAAGGGGCTCGCCGCCGGCGCCTACCTGGTGGCACTGATGCTGGCCCTGGCCGGCGCCACCCCGTGGTCGAGCCCGCTGGTCCGCTGGGTGGCGCCATCGGTGTCGCTGGTCATGCTGGCGGCCACCGGCGCCCTGCTGGTGTGGGACCTCAAGCACCCGATGCGCTTCTGGATGATGTTCACCCGTCCCCAGTGGCGGAGCTGGCTTGTCCGGGGGGGTGTCATCATCGCCGCCTACGGCGCCGTGCTGGTGGGCGCGCTGGCCGCGGGCGCCGCCGGCTCGACGGGAGCCCAGATCGGCCTGGCCACCGCCGGCCTCCCCCTCGCCATCGCAACCGCCGCCTACACGGCGTTCCTCTTCGCCCAGGCCCGGGCCCGGGACCTGTGGCAGAACCCGCTGCTCGCGCCCCACCTGGTCGTCCAGGCGGTGATGGTCGGGGCCGCCGCCCTGCTGGTGGCAGCCACGGTCAACGGGAACCACGGTTCCCTCGCCGACCTGCGCCTGGCCCTCGCCACCGCCGCCGGCGCCCACCTGGCCATGCTCGTCGGCGAGACCCTCCCCCACCACGCCACCGCCCACGCCGAGCTGGCCGTCGACGAGATGACGTCGGGACGGTTCGCCGCCTTCTTCTGGACCGGGGTGGTGCTGGTGCTGGCCGCGGTGGCCTCGCCGTGGCTGGGCGTGGTCGGGGCACCGCTGGCCCTGGTCGGGCTGCTGGCCCACGAGCACGCCTACGTCCAGGCCGGCCAGGCCGTCCCGCTCGCCTGAGGAGGTCCCGTGGCAGACACCGGTGACACAGATCGACGAGGCGCCACCGGTGGCCCGGGTGCTCCCGGGTTCCTCGACGCCCTCGGCACCCGCGTCTCGGCCGCCCGGGCCGACGCCGAGCGGCGGGGCGAGACCTTCTACCCCGGCGCCAGCGGGATCCACCTGGCCGCCTTTCCCCCCAAGGAGCGGTGGGACGACTGGGTGGAGCTCGACTCGCGCGCCTGGCCCGAGCGGGTGGAGCACCACAGCATGCTGGTGCCCACCACCTGCTTCAACTGCGAGTCGGCCTGCGGCCTGCTCGCCTACGTCGACCGCGACACACTCCAGGTCCGCAAGTTCGAGGGCAACCCGGCCCACCCCGGCTCCCGGGGCCGCAACTGCGCCAAGGGCCCGGCCACGATCAACCAGGTCACCGACCCCGACCGCATCCTCTACCCCCTCCGGCGGGCCGGGGCACGGGGCGAGGGGCGGTGGGAACGCGCCACCTGGGACGAGGCCCTCGACGCCCTGGCCGCCCGTATCCGGGCCGCCATCGTGGAGGACCGACGCAACGAGATCATGATCCACATCGGCCGCCCCGGCGAGGACGGCTTCACCGAGCGGGTGCTGGCCTCGTGGGGGGTCGACGGCCACAACTCCCACACCAACGTGTGCTCCAGCGGGGGGCGGACCGGGTTCCAGTTCTGGACCGGCATCGACCGGCCCAGCCCCGACTACGCCAACGCCGAGGTGATCTTCCTCGTCAGCGCCCACCTGGAGACGGGCCACTACTTCAACCCCCACGCCCAGCGGATCACCGAGGCGCGGGCCCGGGGGGCGAAGCTGATCGTCCTCGACACCCGGCTGTCCAACACCGCCACCCACGCCGACTACTGGCTCTCGCCCCGACCCGGCTCCGAGGCGGCCATCAACCTGGCCATCGCCCGCCACCTGCTCGCCACCGGCCGGGCCAACTGGGACTTCATCCGGCGGTGGTGGAACTGGGAGGAGTACCTCGAGGCCCGCCGTCCCGGTGCGCCCCGCACCTTCGAGACGTTCCAGACCGCACTGGCCGAGGAGTACGACGCGTACACGTTCGACTTTGCCGCCGCCGAGTCGGGCATCGACGCGCCCACGCTCGAGGAGGTGGCCGAGGTGGTGGCCGGCGCCGGGACCCGCTTCTCCTGCCACAGCTGGCGGTCGGCGGCGGCGGCCAACCTGGGCGGCTGGCAGGTCAGCCGGACGCTGTTCTTCGTGGCCGCCCTGCTCGGGGCGGTGGCCACCGAGGGGGGCACCTACCCCAACGCCTACACCAAATTCGTGCCCAAGCCCATCCACACCCCGCCCCACCCGGGAGTGTGGCAGGACCTGTCGTGGCCGGCCGAGTTCCCCCTGGCCCAGAACGAGCTGAGCTTCCTCCTGCCCCACTTCCTGAAGGACGGCCGGGGACGCCTCGACACCTACTTCTCCCGCGTCTACAACCCGGTGTGGACCAACCCCGACGGCCTGTCGTGGATGGAGGTCCTGACCGACGAGGACAAGGTCGGTTGCTACGTCGCCCTCACCCCCACCTGGAACGAGTCCGCCTACTTCGCCGACTGGGTGCTCCCCATGGGGCACGCCTCCGAGCGGCACGACACCCACTCCTACGAGCAGTACGCCGGGCAGTGGGTCGGGTTCCGCCAGCCGGTGCTGCGGGCGGCCCGCCAACGGCTGGGCGAGACCATCACCGACACCCGCCAGGTCAACCCGGGCGAGGTGTGGGAGGAGGACGAGTTCTACATCGAGCTCTCCTGGCGCATCGACCCCGACGACAGCCTGGGCATCCGCCAGTACCACGAGTCGAAGGCCCACCCGGGCGAGAAGCTGTCGATCGACGAGTACTACGGGTGGATGTTCGAGCACTCGGTGCCGGGCCTCCCCGAGGCGGCCGCCGCCGAGGGGCTCACCCCGCTCGAGTACATGCGCCGCTACGGGGCGTTCGAGATCAGCGCCACCCGCGGCGCCGTGTTCGACGAGCCCGTGCCCGACGACGAGCTGATCGACGTGTCCACCACCCCGCTCGGCCGGGTGTACTCGGCCGCCCCCAAACCGGCCGACCCCAACATCGTCCCCATGGGCGCGCCCCCGGCAGACGACGCCGGCCGCCGGGCCGCCGGGGTGGTGGTCGACGGCGAGGTCCGGCGCGGCTTCCCCACCCCCTCCGGGCGCCTGGAGTTCTACTCGTCGACGCTGGCCGCCTGGGGTTGGCCCGAGCACGCCCTGCCCGGCTACATCCGCAGCCACGTCCACCCGGACAACCTGGCCCCGGACCAGATGGTCCTCCTCTCCACCTTCCGCCTCCCCACCCAGATCCACACCCGGTCGGCCAATTCAAAGTGGCTCGACGAGCTCTCCCACACCAACCCGGTGTGGATCCACCCGAGCGACGCCCGCCGGCTGGGGGTCGGCGCCACCGGCGACCTGGTCCGGGTGGAGACCGACATCGGCCACTTCGTGGCCAAGGCGTGGATCACCGAGGGCATCCGTCCCGGGGTGGTGGCCTGTTCCCACCACATGGGCCGCTGGAAGCTGACCGGCCACGACCAGGTGGGTCCCGGCGGGATGATGGCCACCGTCGCCCTGCAGCGCGGTGGGGACGGGTGGGCCATGCGGACCACCGAGCGCGTCGGACCCCACGCTTCCTCCGACCCGGACAGCCGGCGCATCTGGTGGTCGGACACCGGGGTGCACCAGAACCTCACCTTCCCCGTCCACCCGGACCCCATCTCGGGCATGCACTGCTGGCACCAGGCCGTGCGGGTGCGCCCGGCGGAGCCGGGCGACGCCCACGGCGACATCGCGGTGGACACCGAGCGGGCCCGCGCCGTCTACCGGGAGTGGATGGAGCAGACCCGGCCGGCCGGCTCCGTCAGCCCCGACGGCACCCGCCGGCCCGCCTGGCTGATGCGGCCGCTGCGCCCGGTGGCGGCTGCGTTCGCCCTGCCGGACGGCTCGGCGTGACGCCCACCCGCATGGCCGTGGCTGCGGGCGGGGTGACTGGCGACAGGGTGACCGGTCGGTCGGTCGGCGATGACGGGAACGGCACCGACGACGCCGCCGTCGCCACCCCGGACGCCGGCCGGTGGGAGCTGCTCCGCACCCTCGGAGCGGTGACGGCGACCGTCCCGCCCGGGACCGACCACCTCTTCGAGGCGCTGGGCGTGCCGCCCCTGACGCGGGCGGACCATACCCGGCTCTTCGCTTTGGAGCTGCCGCCCCACGCGTCCATCCACCTCGGTCCGGAGGGGAAGCTGGGGGGCGAAGGTGCCGACCGGGTGGCCGGCATGTGGCGCACCCTCGGACTCGACCCTCCGGCCGACGCCGACCACCTGTCCGCCCTCACCGCCCTGTACGCCGAGCTCGGTGAGAGCGCGGGGTCGAGCCGCAGCGAACGGACCCGCCTGCGCCTGGAGCACGCCCGGGCCACCGTGCTGTGGGAGCACCTGTGGCCGTGGGTGCCCGGCTACCTCGACGCCGTGCGCCGCCACCATCGGGCGGCTCGAGCGTGGGCCGACCTGGTGGGCGTCGCGCTGGTCCGCGAAGCCGGCCGCACGGCCGCGGCCCGGGCACTGCCCGCCGCCCTGCGCGACGCGCCGGCGGGGCTCGACCCGGACGGCAGCGTGACCGACCTGCTCGACGCGCTCACCGCTCCGGTCCGGACCGGGTTCGTGCTCGATGCCTCGGACGTCGCCGACGCGGCTACTGCCACCGGCGCCGGCCTACGCCGGGGCGAGCGGCGGTTCGCCCTGCGCTCCCTGCTCGAGCAGGACCCGCGCGGCACCCTCACGTGGCTGGCCGGGCATGCGGCCACGTGGGTGGACCTGCACCGCTCCCACCACCCCGTGGCCTTCGACCCGGCACCGTGGTGGGCGGCACGGGCGGCGCACAGCGCGCTGGTCCTCACCCGGCTGGCCCACCGGGCCGGCTGAGGGCCCGGCCGCTCCGGCCGCTCCCCGCTCGGGACGGGTCCGGAGACGGCAGGCCTGCTCTACGCGAGGCCCCTACGAGCACCACCCGGTCACGTCCACGGCTTCCATGCCACAGGGGGGATCCGGTCGTGCCCGGATCCATCGTCCCTAGGAGCGTGGGTCACAACCTGGCCAGCGTGACCTTCGGAGATGGAATCTCCGAAGGTGGGCCGTGACCAGCGCGTTCTGCCGGTTGCGGTGCTCGCGAAATCCCTCGTCAT
>JAJZAC010000129.1 GCA_021799615.1 Actinomycetes bacterium | reverse complement strand
GGCGGCGCCCCGGGTGGGGACGTCGCCGGGCCCCGGGCCGGGGCGGCCGGGACGCGGCTGGTGGCCACGGCGGCCGGGGAATGCGCCGGGGCGGGTGACCGGAGGCGGTCCTGTACCGTGACGCCGGGGGTCCCCACCCGCGCCCACCGCCCGCCCGGCTCGAGCTCCCAGGCGGACACGGCGTCGTCCAGCAGGACCCCGAGGATGCCGTCGAGGCGCGCCACCGCCGCCGGATCGGTCACCTCGACCACCGCCTCCACCCGGCGGTCGAGGTTCCGCTCCATCAGGTCGGCCGATCCCACCAGCGTCCGGGCCCGGCCCCCGTCGCCGAAGCGGAAGATCCGGGAGTGCTCGAGGACCGGCCCGACGACGGACCGCACCCGGACGTGCTCCGACAGTCCGGGAACCCCGGGGCGGATGCAGCACCAACTGCGCACGATCACGTCCACCCGGGCCCCCGCCCGCGACGCCCGGTACAGGGCGTCGATGACCTCCGGGTCGGTGATCCCGCTCACCTTCACGACGATGCGCCCGGACCGGCCGGCCGCCTCCTCCCGGGCGATCTCGTCCAGCAGGCGCCGCCGCAACCCGACGGGAGCCACCACCAAGCGCTCGAAGTCGGCCGGCGCCCCCTGGCCGGTCAGGTAGTTGAAGAGCTTGGCCACGTCCGAGGTGAGGGCGGGGTCGGCGGAGAGGATCCCGACGTCCTCGGTGACCAGCGCCGTCGCCGGGTTGTAGTTCCCGGTGCCGACATGGCAGTACCGCCTCGACGTCCCGTCCTCCTGGCGCACCACCAGGGTCGCCTTGGCGTGCGTCTTGCGGCCGAGGATCCCGTAGGACACGTGGGCACCCACCCGGTCGAGCGTCCGGGCCCGCTCGATGTTCGCCTGCTCGTCGAAGAGGGCGGTGATCTCCACCACCGCCGTCACCTGCTTGCCCGAACGCGCCGCGGCGGCGAGGGTGTCGGCGACCGGGTCGTCGCCCGAGGTCCGGTAGACGATCTGCTTGACGGCCAGGACGTCGGGGTCGTCAGCCGCTGCCGCCAGGAACCGGCCGACCGATGCCGCGTAGGCGTCGTACGGGTGGTGGACCAGCACCTCGCCGGCGGCCAGGGTGGCGAACGGGTCCCCGTCGCCGAACGGTCCGGCGCCGGGCGCCGGCGGCGGTGGTGGGGGGGCCAGGGGAGCCAGTGCGGTCAGGTCGAGGAGACCCCCCACCCGGACCACGCTCCGGACCGGAACCTCCATGGCGTCGACCAGCTCCGCCAGCAGCTCGTCGGGCGTGCCGTCCTCCACCTCGAGGCGGACGACCCGACCCAGGCGCCGGCGCTTCAATTCGGACTGGACGGCGGCGAGCACGTCGCGCTCCTCGTACTCCTCGACCGAGAGGTCGGCGTTGCGGGTCACCCGGAAGCGGTAGCACGCGTCGACGGCCATGCCGGGGAACAGCGCATCCAGGTGGGCGGCGATGACGTCCTCGAGGGGGACCAGGCCGTCGCGTTCCGGCAGGTGCAGGAGCCGATCGAGGACGGGTGGGACCTTGATGCGGGCCAGCCGCCGGGTCCCGGCAGCGGGATCGCGCACCACCACCAGCAGGTTGAGGGAGAGGTTCGAGATGTACGGGAACGGGTGCCCGGCGTCGACCACCAGCGGCGTGAGCACGGGGAAGATCCGCCGGCGGAACGTCCCCGACAGGCGCTCCTGCTCGGCGGCGGTGCAGGCCGCCCACCGCACCACCGGCCCGTCGCCCCCCGCCACCAGCGCGTACACCTCGGACTGCCGGCGGGCGAGCTCGCCGACCCGGATGGCGATCTCGCCCAGCAGCCGGGTCACCCCCCAGCCGTCGGCGGCGGCCGGTCGCAGCCCGCTGGCCAGTTGCTCCTCCAGGCCGGCCACCCGGACCTCGAAGAACTCGTCGAGCCCGTCCGACAGGAGCACCAGGTAGCGGATCCGCTCCGCCGCCGGCAGGGAGCCGTCCTCGGCCAGGTCCAGGATCCGCCCGGCATAGTCCAGCCACGACAGCTCCCGATCGAGGAACCGGCCGGCCGGGAGCGTGTCGACACCGCCGTCCTCCATACGGGGTGGATGCTACCGGTGGGCGGAGCACCGCCGGTAGGCTCCCGTGGGTGCCGTCCCTGATGCTGCGCAGGCCCGAGGCGTTCCGACGCCCCCCGAGCCCGCTGCCCCGCCGGCGGACCGAGCTGGGTCTGCTCATCGCGGCCGCCGTGATCGTCACGGCCGCCTATGTCCTCATGATCGTGGGAAACACGTCGAAGGTACCTACCGACGTCGGCCCCCTCCTCGGCGCCATGCTCGCCCTGGGGCTCACCGCCCACGTCGCCACCCGGATCTTCGCCCGCGACGCCCATCCCGTCGTGCTCCCGATCGTCTTTCTCCTGAACGGGCTGGGGTACGTGATGTTGACCCGCATCGACCTGGGCTACGGCCACGGGTACGACTTCGCACCGCTCCAGGCGGGGTGGACGGCGTTCGGCGTCGGCGTCTACGTGGTGACCCTGATCGTCATCCGGCGGTCCCGCGACCTCGACCGGTACCGTTACCTGCTGCTGGCCGTCGCCATCGCCCTGCTCCTCAGCCCGCTCGTGCCGGGGCTCGGCGTTTCGGTCTACGGCGCGCGGCTATGGATCCACCTCGGCACCACCGAATTCCAGCCGGTGGAGGTGGCGAAGATCCTGCTGTGCATCTTCTTCGCCTCGTACTTCGTCGAACGCCGGGAGCTCCTCACCATCCCCACCGTGCGCCTCGGCAACCGCCTGGTGGTCGACCCCCGCCCGCTCCTGCCCATCACCGCCGCCTGGCTCTTCGCCATCGGGATCATGAGCCTCGAGCACGACATCGGGTTCTCAGCCCTGCTGTTCACCGTGTTCATCGCCCTGCTGTGGATCACCACGGGGCGGACCGGGTACCTGGTCTTCGGGCTGGTCATCTTCTTCGTCGGCGCCTACATCTCCAGCAAGTACTTCGGCCAGGTCCACGTCCGGGTGGCGACGTGGCTCGACCCGTGGAAGTCGCCGCGCGGCGCCGGGGAACAACTGGTCCAGGCCTGGTACGCGCTGGGCAGCGGCGGCCTCGGCGGTACCGGGCTCGGTCTCGGCCAGCCGTGGGACATCCCCGTCGTCCAAGCCGACTTCATCTTCGCCGCCTTCGGCGAGGAGATGGGCCTCCTCGGCTCGTCGATGATCGTGGTGGCCTTCCTCGTGCTGGTGGGCGCCGGCCTCCGCATCGCCCAGGCTGCCCGCTCCGAGTTCGCCAAGCTAACCGCCGCCGGCCTCACCCTCATCATCGGCTTCCAGGCGTTCTTCATCATGGCCGGCGTCCTACGCCTGCTGCCCCTGACCGGCATCACCCTGCCGTTCGTCTCCTACGGCGGTTCGGCACTGGTGGCCAATTACGCCCTGATCGCCATCCTCATGCGCATCTCCGACGAGGGGACGGCGGCACTGGAGGCCGAGGACCGCACCAAGCGGATGGCGTCCGACGGCACCACGAGCCTGCCCGCCGTGCCCGCCCGCTGAGCGGGGGCGGCGCCGGGGTCAGCTGCCGGGGAGCAGGTCCCCGTCGCCCTCGAAGAGGCGCGCATCCACGAGGATCGGCACCGGCACCGAAGCCCGGAGGGCCAGGCCCAGGGCGTCGGACGGCCGGCAGGACAGAACGCGGCGGCGGCGCGGACCCTGCAGGTCGACCTCGGCGAAGTAGGTGCCCCCCTGGCGGCCCACCACGCGCACGGCCGCCAGCTCGATGTCGAACGAGCCCAGCACGTCGACGAACAGGTCGTGGGTGAGGGGGCGCGCCGTCGGCACCCGGCGGAGGGCGTGGGCCAGCGCGGCACCGTCGGCCGGCGCCACCGGGAACGACAGCTGGCGGCCGGGCGCCTCGAGCTCCCGCAGCACCACCACGGGGAACGTGGTCGGCAGGTCGATCGTGACCGACGCCACCAGAGCCATGCGGAGCTCGGTGTCGGCGCCCTCCGGCTCACCGGTGTCGGCGCCCTCCGGCTCATCGGCTCCGGCGCCCTCCGGCTCACCGGGGTCGGCGCCCTCCGACACGTCGTCGTCGGCCGCGGGTGCGACCGTGTCGGCGACGTCGGGGCCGGCGGCGGCGGCGTCGGTCACCGGGCGCCCCGGCCGGTGATCCCGGCGACGACGCCCACCGAGGCGAAGAAGGTGAGTGCGGCCGAGCCCCCGTAGGAGAAGAAGGGCAACGGGATACCCGCCACCGGCATGAGCCCGATGTTCATCCCCACGTTCTCGAAGACCGAGAAGGCGACCAGCGTGAAGCAGCCGGCGGCCAGCATGCGGCCGAACGGCTCCCGGGCCAGTTGGGCGGTCCGCAGCATCCGCCAGGCCAGCACGCCGAGCAGGAACAGGATCCCGGCGGCGCCGACGAAGCCGAGTTGCTCGCCGATGGCCGAGAAGATGAAGTCGGTCTGCTGGGACGGCACGTAGGCCAGGTTGGTCTGGGCGCCGTGGAAGAGCCCCGTGCCGAACATGCCGCCCGACCCGATGGCGTCCTTCGCCTGGTTGACGTTGTAGACGAGGGCGGCACTCGACCGGTTGGGATGGATGAAGCTGATCAGCCGGTCCAGCTGGTACTGGTGCAGCAGGCCGAACTTGACGGCGCCGATCACGGCCACGATCCCGGCGACGACCAGCAGCACCAGGTACCGGCCGGGCAGACCGGCCACGGCCAGGAGCACGAGAAGGACGACGGTGAGGACGATGCCGGTGCCGAGGTCGGGCTGCTTGATGACGAGCAGGATCGGCACGGCGGCCAGCAGGAGCAGCCGCACCATGTCCCGGAAGCCGATCCCCTCCGGGCGCCGGGCGCAGTAGGTGGACACCACCAGGATGAGGGCCAGGGTGGCGAACTCGGACGGCTGGATCTGCAGGAACCCGAGCGAGAACCACCGGGTCGAGCCGTTCGAACTGGTCCCGATGGCCAGCACCCCGAGCAGGGCGAGGACGATGCCCACGTAGACCACGGTCGACAGGTGCTCGAGGCGCCGGTAGTCGACCATGGCCAGCACCACCATCACCCCCACGCCGAGGACGACGAAGATCGCCTGCCGCTCCAGGTAGTAGTGCGGGTTGATCCCCTGGATGGCCAGCTTGTCGCGGGTCGCCGAGTAGATCACCACCACCCCGGCCAGGGCCAGGACGGTGGCGATGCCCATCAGGACCACGTCGGCCCTGGCGGTCAGGTGACGGGTCCGGCTGAACGTCGGTTCGGAAGCGAGGCTCACCACGGGGATCGCCTGGATCCTACCGTCGCTCCGGGCCTCCGCCGGGCGCGCCGCGCACCGCGGCCCACATGGCGTCCACCGGGGCGTCGAGGCCGGTCCACCGCTCGATCTGGAGCGCTGCCTGGTGGACGAGCATGCCCAGCCCGTCCACCGCCACCACGCCCCGCGCTCGCAGCCCCGTCAGCCATGCCGTGGGCGACGGTTGGTAGACGAGGTCGACGGCCAGGGCGCCGGCCGGCACCAGCGCCGGGTCCAGGGGGAGGTCGTCGCCCGGGCCCATCCCGAGTGGGGTGGCGTTGACCACCAGGTCGGCGGTGGTGGCGTCGCCCGCCGACCCGACCCGGCCCGCCGGCCCGCCCAGCGCGGCGGCCCGCTGCGCCGGTCCCGGGCTCCGGTTGACCACCACCACCTCGGCCCCGGCGTCGCCGAGGGCGGCCACGACGGCGCGGGCGGCCCCGCCGGCGCCGACCACCACACACCGGCGCCCCCCGGGATCGAAGGACGCCTGGCGGGCCAGGGCGGCGAGGAACCCGTCGCCGTCGGTGTTGTCACCCCCGATCCCACGTGCCTCAGGCCAGACGCAGTTCACGGCGCCGAGCCGCTCGGCGACGGGCGTGGGTGCCGTCACCAGCCGTGCCGCCTCCGACTTGTGGGGCATGGTCACCGACAGGCCGCGGATCCCCAGGGCCGCCATGCCGGACAGGGCGGGAGGCAGCGAGCCGGCCGCCACCGGGAACCCCACCGACACCCAGTCGACGCCGAGCGCCCGGAAGGCGGCGTTGTGCAGCCGGGGCGAGAGCGAGTGGGCCACCGGGTCCCCGATCACGCCCACCACCGCGGTTGCCGCGCTCGGCGTCGCCGTCACCCGAGCCCCCGCTGGCGGGCCAGAGCCTCGTTGGCCAGCTGGCCCGCGTACGTGGCGGAGAACGCCTCGGTGCCGTCAGGCTGGACCACGACGAAGTACAGCCAGTCCCCCGGCGGCGGCTGCAGCGCCGCCTGGAGCGCCTGCGGCGACACCAGCCCGATCGGCGTCGGGGTCAGCCCGGTGTTGAGGTAGG
>JAJZAC010000128.1 GCA_021799615.1 Actinomycetes bacterium | reverse complement strand
GCCCGGTCGCTGGCCCGCAGCACCCCCGACTGGATGAAGAGCTCCCTGCCGTCGGGCCGGACCTCCGAGATGGTCACCTGCAGGTCGGTGTCGAGCGCGGTGCTCTCCACCTCGAGGTTCATCGACGCCGGCCCGACCACCACCACGTCGTGGGCCAACGGCGGTGTGATGAAGCCGACCCCTTCGGACCCGGTGACCGGCGCCCAGTCGTACGGGGGGAGGGCGGCCCAGGCATTCCCGGTGGGGAGGTCGCTGGCCGGTCGTGCCGCCGGGTCGGGGCGGAACGAGACGGTGCCGGCGGTCACGGCACCCTGCGTCAGGGTGCCTCCCGGGCCTGCGGTCCATACCGTCGGGACGGCGGCCGGGGGTGGCCACGCCGTGTAGTCCTCCTCCCACACCGGCTGCATGGCGCCGGGCCCGGCGCTGCCACCGCCGTTGTCGAAGAGCACCCGCACCCGGGGGGTCTGGGTCTCGAAGTCGTGGCGGGCGGCGGCCACGGTGGGCGCGTTGGTGAACCGGAGCGGGGGCACGGCGCCGGACGGCGCACTGGCCAGTTGCTGGTACAGGGGACCGGCGAACGCCGACAGCACCCCGGTCGGCTTGGGGACCTCCTGGGCCACGAAGATGTCGAGGAACTCGAGCCAGCGGGAGATGGTCCCCGGTCCCAGCGAGTCGACGTGGGTGCCGTTCACGATGGTGGCGAACACGTGGGGGTCGTGGGCCAGTGCCGGAATGATGGCCGGCCACTGCCCGCCGGTCTCCTCGTCCTGGAAGGCGCCGGAGATGAAGACGGGCACGTCGACCTTGGCCGCCCACGTGGCCGGCGCCCGCTTGTCGTAGAGGGCCGGGACCCGGTGGCTGGCCGATGCCAGCAGCGCGGCCACGTTGCGCGTCTCGAGGTGGAGGACCTGGTTGGCCAGGCACACCTTGTCGCCGTCGGCGATCATCGTCTTCGCCCACTGCTGGCCACCCTGGGGAGCGGCCTGGGCGTCGGACACCCGCTGGGCGATCCACCCCGCGGCGAACCCGCTGTTGAAGATGCCGCCGGGGAAGCCGCTGGCGTAGAGGTCGTTGGTCAGGCTCATGGGGGCGATGGCGGCCAGGTCGGGTGGCCGGGTGCCGGCCACGAACATCTGGGAGATGCCCGAGAACGAGATCCCCACCATGCCGACCTTGTGGTGGGCCACCCACGGTTGGGAGCCGACGATCTGCACGGCGTCATAGCCGTCGTAGGTGGTGGGCAGGTCGAAGAGGCCGAAGGCGCCGCCCGAGCACCCGGTGCCCCGCATCTGGAGGCTCACGGTGGCGAAGCCGAGCTCCGGCGCGATCAGCGAGCCCACTGCGGTGGCGGTGGAGGGGACGAGGGGATCGCTCGTCGTCTCGCCGTTCTGGTGGAGGACGGCCTGGATCAGGCTGTGGGGGGCGGCGATGGCGTACCCCGACTCCTCGATGACCGTGGGGAACGGCCCGTCGGCCAGGGTCTTGCCGGGCGGGAGCCGCACGGTGGCGGCCAGCTGCACCCCGTCGCGCATGGTGAGGTAGTTGAGTCCCACGTGCAGGTGCTGGTCGGCGTAGAACGACGCCGGTGGTGTGTCGGAGGGGGAGAGGACCCGGAACGGGGCGGTCCCGAGCACGTGCGTGCCGACGACCTCACGGAACGTGTAGCCGGGCCCGGGGGTCAGGTCGCGGATGAGCGCACCGCCCAGCCGGTCGACCGTCTCGGTGCCGGCCACGTGACCCGACGGGTCGGCGAGCACCATGCGGGCGCCCGGGGTTGCACCGAGCACGTAGGCCTGGCCGACCGAGCCGTGGGCGGCGAAGGTGGCCGTGCCCGTGACGGCCGGTGCCATCGGCAGGTGGCTCTCCGAGCCGCTCGCCGCGCTGGAGCATCCCGACAGGACGGCAGCAGCGGCGAGCCCGAGGGCGGCGGCCCGCAGCCGGACACGAGGTGGACGACGGACCTGCATGGGACCCCCGATCGGAGGAGCACCGGCCGGTCCGGTACCCGGGCCGATGTCGCGGAGGAGATCGGCGTGACGGCAGTGTTACACAATAACTAATGGCGTAACAAGCCCCGGCGGGCGGAGATCACGGAGCGAGGGCCCCGACCACGTAGTTGACGCAGGCGCAGAGGGCCGCCACGTCCTCGGGGTCGACGGCGGGGAACATGGCGATGCGCAACTGGTTGCGGCCCAGCTTCCGGTAGGGCTCGGTGTCGACGACCCCGTTGCGACGCAGCACGGCTGCCACGGTGGCGGCGTCGACGTCGTCGCTGACGTCGATGGTGCCGACGACCCGGCTGCGCTCGTCGGCGCGAGCCACGAACGGGGTGGCGAAGGGGGAGGCCTCCGCCCACGAGTAGAGGATCTCGGCGGACCGGTCGCACCGTCCGGCCGAGAACTCGAGCCCGCCGTTGTCGTTGAACCACCGCACCTGGTCGTCGAAGAGGAACACCGTGGCCAGGGCGGGCGTGTTGTAGGTCTGGTCGAGGCGGGAGTTCTCCAGGGCGATGTGCAGGTCGAGGAAGGCCGGCGTCCATCGGCCCGAGGCGTGGATGCGCTCGATGCGCTCCACCGCCGCCGGCGAGAGCAGTGCCACCCACAGGCCGCCGTCGGAGCCGAAGCACTTCTGGGGGGCGAAGTAGTAGACGTCGAACTGGCTGGGATCGACCCGGAGCCCGCCGGCCCCCGACGTGGCGTCCACCGCCACCAGGCCGCCCCCGTCGGCGGGCGCGGCGGCACCGTCGGGACGGACGACGTCCATCATCACGCCGGTGGAGGTCTCGTTGTGGGTGAGGGCGTAGAGGTCGACGTCCGGATCGGCCACCGCCATGGGATGGGTGCCCGCCTCGGACGTGATGACGGCCGGCTGGTCGAGGTGGGGCGCTTCCGCTGCCGCCGTGGCGAACTTGGAGGAGAACTCGCCGAAGCTGAGGTGCTGGCTGCGCCGCTCGATCAGCCCGAAGGTGGCGGCGTCCCAGAAGCAGGTGGTGCCGCCGTTGCCCAGCACCACCTCGTAGCCGTCGGGAAGGGAGAACAGCTCGGCCAGGCCGGCCCGGAGGCTGCCGACCACCGACTTCACCGTCTGCTGCCGGTGGCTGGTGCCGAGGTAGCCGGCGGCGGCGGCGCCGAGGGCCTCGACGGCCGCGGTGCGGACCTTGGACGGCCCCGACCCGAAGCGGCCGTCGGCGGGGAGGAGCGAGGCGGGAATGGCGATGTCGGGGGTGTCGGTCACGTATGGAATCATGGCATCCATGGTCCGAACCCCGGCAATCGAGCGCCCGTGACCGCCTCCGAGCAGCAGGGACGGGCCCGGATCTCCCGCCGCGCCGCCGCCGTCGCTCCCTCGGCGACACTGGCGGTGGACGCCAAGGCCAAGGCCCTGCGCGCCGCCGGCCAGAGCGTCATCGGTTTCGGTGCCGGTGAACCCGACTTCCCCACGCCCGGGCACATCGTCGAGGCGGCCGTGGCCGCCTGCGCGGACCCGGCCATGCACAAGTACACGCCGACCGCCGGGCTGCCGGCGCTGCGCGAGGCCATCGCCGCCAAGACCCGGCGCGACTCCGGGCTGGTGGTCGAGCCGTCCCAGGTCCTGGTCACGAACGGGGGCAAGCAGGCGGTGGCCAATGCCTTCGCCGTGCTGTGCGACCCCGGCGACGAGGTGCTCGTCCCCGCCCCGTACTGGACCACCTACCCGGAGGCCGTCGCCCTGGCCGGCGGCGTGCCCGTCCCCGTGCCCACCGACGAGTCGACCGGGTTCTGCGTGACCGTGGAGGCCCTCGAGGCGGCGCGGACCCCGAGGACCAAGGTGGTGCTGTTCGTCTCGCCGTCCAACCCGACCGGGGCGGTGTCGTCGCTGGCCGACATCGAGGCCATCGGCCGCTGGGCCGTGGAGCACGGTCTGTGGGTCGTCACCGACGAGATCTACGAGCACCTGGTCTACGGGGGTGCCACCCACCACTCCATGCCGGTCGTGGTCCCCGAGCTCGCCGGGACCTGCGTCGTGGTGAACGGCGTGGCCAAGACCTACGCGATGACCGGGTGGCGGGTGGGGTGGCTGGTCGGCCCCCCGGACGTGGTGGCTGCCGCCACCAACATCCAGTCCCACGAGACCTCGAACGTGGCCAACGTGTCGCAGCGGGCGGCACTGGCCGCCGTGTCGGGCGACCTCGACGCGGTGGCGACGATGCGTGCCGCCTTCGACCGCCGCCGCCTGACGATCCACCGGATGCTGAACGAGATCGACGGCGTCTCGTGCGTGGAGCCCCACGGCGCGTTCTACGCGTTCCCGTCGGTGGCCGGGTTGCTGGGACGCACCATCCGGGGGAGGACCCCGGCGTCGAGCGCGGCGCTGGCCGAGCTGGCCATCGACGAGGTGGGGGTGGCCGTCGTCCCCGGCGAGGCGTTCGGCGCCCCCGGGTACTTCCGCATGTCCTACGCCCTGGGCGACGACGACCTGGTGGAGGGCGTCTCCCGCCTGGCGGCGCTGTTCGCCGACGCCTCGTGACCGGCACCGCCGGACCCGACTGGACCGATCGGGGCCATCCGGGCTGAGCTGGGGCCCGGTCCGCGCTGCCGGACCCCCGGCACCGCGCTGCTGCGCCCTGGGGTGCCGGGGCCGGCACCGCCCGGGGCCGGCACTGCGCAGCCCGACCGCACCGCCACACAGGTTCACTGCCACACAGGTTCACTGCACCGGTTCGCCCTCCAGCGACACCGTCGTCACCGAACAGAAGGGAAGTGGGATCGCCATGCCGAGGGTGCTCGTCACCGAGAAGTTGGCCCAGCGGGGCCTCGACCTGCTGGCCGAGGCCGGCCACGAGGTCGACATCCGGCTGGGGCTGTCGCCCGAGGAACTGGTCGAGGCCGTCGCCGGCGCCCACGCCCTCGTCATCCGGTCCGCCACCACGGTCACGGCCGAGGTGCTGGCCGCCGCCGGCGACCTCGTGGTCGTGGGCCGGGCCGGGATCGGCCTCGACAACGTCGACGTCGAGGCGGCGACGGCACGGGGCGTGATGGTGGTGAACGCCCCGCAGTCCAACATCCTCTCGGCCGCCGAGCAGGCCATGGCCCTGTTGCTGGCCCAGGCCCGCAACATCCCCCAGGCCCACGCCGCGCTGGTGGCCGGCAAGTGGGAGCGGTCCAGGTGGGAGGGCGTCGAGCTCCACGGCAAGACGCTCGGCGTGATCGGCCTCGGCCGGGTGGGCGCCCTTGTCGCCCAGCGGGCGCTCGCCTTCGGCATGCGCCTCGTCGCCTACGACCCCTACGTCTCGGCCGAGCGGGCCCGCCACATGGGCGTCGAGCTGATGGCGCTGGACGACCTCATGGCCCAGTCGGACTTCGTCACCGTCCACCTGCCGAAGAACGCCGAGACCCTGGGCCTCATCGGGGCCGACCTGCTGGCCAAGGCCAAGCCCGGGTTGCGCATCGTCAACACGGCCCGGGGCGGCATCGTCGACGAGGAGGCGCTGGCGGCGGCGATCCGGTCGGGCACCGTCCAGGGCGCGGGGCTCGACGTGTTCGCCACGGAGCCGACGACCGAGTCGCCGCTCTTCTCCCTGCCCTCGGTGGTGGTCACCCCCCACCTGGGCGCGTCGACGGTGGAGGCCCAGGACAAGGCGGGCGTCACCATCGCCGAACAGGTGATCCTGGCCCTCGACGGCGACTTCGTCCCCTACGCCGTGAACGTGGCCGCCTCCGACGTCTCGGAGACGGTGCGGCCGTTCATGGGCCTGGCCGAGCAGCTCGGCCGGATCCTGGCCTGCCTCGAGGGGGGCATGCCCGACACGCTCGGCATCGAGTACGAGGGCGGCCTAGCCGGCACGGGTACGGGCATCCTCACGCTCTCGGCGCTGAAGGGGCTGTTCGCCGCGGCCACCGAAGACCCGGTGTCGTACGTCAACGCACCGCAGCTGGCCGCCGAGCGGGGGCTCGAGGTCCGGGAGACCTCCAGCGTGACCGCCCACGACTACGTCAACCTCGTCACCCTGCGCAGCGGAGACCATGCCGTCTCCGGCACCCTCACCGGCCCGCGCACCGAGCCGCACCTGGTGATGCTGGACGACCACACCGTCGAGGTGCCGCCGGCGCCCCACATGGTGGTGGTCCGCAACGACGACCGTCCCGGGATGATCGGCGTGGTCGGCACCGTGCTGGGCGACGCCGGGGTGTCCATCTCGTCGATGG
Organism: Actinomycetes bacterium; assembly: GCA_021799615.1. Classification (GTDB taxonomy): domain Bacteria; phylum Actinomycetota; class Acidimicrobiia; order Acidimicrobiales; family RAAP-2; genus JAJZDI01. Next base: position 175 of record JAJZAC010000128.1, on the reverse strand, counting down.
CCGTCGGCCCGTCGGCCACGGGCAACACCGCGCTGATGGTCCTCACCGTCGACGGGGTGGTGCCGGCCGAGGCTCTCCAACGCCTGCAGACCGCCGACGGCATCAGCGACGTCGCCACCGTGGACCTCTGAGGTCGGGCCGCCCGCGGCACGGGCGGCCGGTGGTACGGGCGGCC
>JAJZAC010000127.1 GCA_021799615.1 Actinomycetes bacterium | reverse complement strand
CCACCCTGACCATGCAGCGGAACGGGGACCTGGTCGAGCGCGACGCCGCCGGGGAGGTGGTGTGGCGATCGGGGACGGCGGGTGCGGGCGACTGCCTGCTCGGCGACCAGACGACGGGGACGCCGATCGTCTACCGGGGCTCGTCGACGACGCCGACGGCCTGGCCGATCTGGTCGGTCGCACCGTGCTACCTGGGCGACCGGTCGAAGACCCGGGTGGCGGTGGTCGGCGACTCGATCGTCTTCGTCTCCCAACCGGACATCGAGGCCGTGCTGGACCGGCGGGCCGCCACCATGGTCTCGGGCCAGGTCGGCTGGACCATCGCCCAGCAGCAGGCGGCCGTCGTCACCGATCTCGACAACCCCGACGGTCCGCCGGCCGACTGGATCGTCGACCTCGGCACGAACGACGCCGTCTTCGCCAACCGCCAGTGGCGGCCCGCCTACGACGCCATGGTGGCGAGCCTGGCCGGCCAGTCGTGCGTCCTCCTCACGACGGTGAGCTCCGAGGCGGACGCCATGGGCGGGACCACCATCGGGGCCGCCATCGACAGGGCCGAGCGGGCGACGGTGGCGTCCCACCCGAACTTCCACCTCGTGGACTGGAACGCGGCCGTCCACCAGGGATCCCATCTCCGGACGTGGTTGATGGACGACCGCATCCACCCGAACCGGGCCGGGCAGCAGGCGCTGGCCGCCATGTACCTCGGTGCCCTCGAGCACCAGTGCCACCTGGCGGCGGCCGGCCTCACCCCGGGGTGACCATCCCCGAGCGGGCCCGGTCCCGGAGCTCCGCCACGGCGTCGACGAACCCGGCGGCGATCTCCCCGACGCCGGGCACCAGGTCGGGACAGGCCAGGACGCCGACGTCCACGTGGTCGGCCTGGCTGAGGACGGTGATGTTGATCCCGGTCCCGCCGAGGACCGGCCCCATGGGGAAGATGCCGGCCACCCGTGCCCCGGCGCAGTAGAGGTCGAGAGGCGGCCCCGGCATGTTGGAGACGATGGCGTTGAGCAGGGGACGGTGGAGGTTGGCGAGGCGCAGGCCGGAGTAGAGGCGGGCGGCCCCGACCATGATGGCGGGGGCGGTGAAGCCGGCCAGCTCGCCGATGGAGTCGCCGCCGAACGCGGCGTGGAGGGCCTTGGCCGACCTGGCCCGTTCGTGGACGGCCACCAGCCGCTCGACCGGGTCGTCGGGCTCGAGGGGCAGGGGCACCAGCATGGTGGAGACCCGGTTGCCGAGGTCGGCACCCCCGCCGCCACGGCCGCCACCGACGTCGCCGGCGTCACCGGGACCGGGACCACCGGGACCGTTCGGCCGTGCGCTCACGGGCACGGCGACCACCAGGGGACCGGTGGGCAGGGCGTCGCGCCCGGCCAGGTAGGCGCGCAACGACGTCCCGGCGGCGGCCAGCACCACGTCGTTCACGGTGGTGCCGAAGGCGGCCCGGATCTCCCGCAGGTCGGCCAGGGGCACCGACACCAGGCTCACCGCCCGCCGGGGACCGGGGGCGCCGTTCAGGACGCAGCGGGGCGCCAGCGCCGGGACCGCCGCCCCCGACGTCCGCTGCTCGACCCACGTGCGGGCGGTGCCGGCCAGGCTCTGCAGGGTGTGGACGAGCGAGGTCGGCACGTTGCGCTGGCGGGCCAGCAGCGACACCAGGGAACCGCCGACCAGGCTCGAGGTGGAGGGGAGGCGGTCCGGCACCCAGGGCTCGTCGGGTGGCGGCGGGGCCGGGGCGTCGGGGGCCAGGTCGAACAGCGAGGCCATGACCTCGCCGCCGGCGCCGCCATCCATGATGGCGTGGTGGAGCTTGGTGACGAGGGCCACCCGGTCACCCTCCAGGCCCTCGACCACCCACAGCTCCCACAGGGGGCGGCCGCGATCGAGGGGCGCGGCGGCCACCTCGCCGGTGAACGCCTCGAGGTCGGCCCAGCTCACCGGGGCCGGCAGCGCCGCGGTGTGCACGTGCTGGGTGACGTCGAAGGCAGGGTCCTCGGCCCACAGCGGGTGGTCGATGCCGGCCGGGGGGACCACCATGCGGCGGCGGAAGGGCGGGATGAGGTGGAGCCGCTGCTCGAGGACCTCGACGATGCGCGCCGCCCCCGGTGCCGGCCGGCCGGCGGCCGGTTCGAGGACGACCACGCCGACCACGTGCATCGGGTTGTTGGGCGTCTCCACGTAGAGGAAGGCGGCGTCGAGCCCCGACATGCGATGCATCTCAGCTCCCCGTCCCGGCGCCGCTCCCGGGACCGGCGGGCGCCCCGCCGCCGGCCATCCGGCGGGCCCGGGCGATGGCGGGCCTGCCGTCGGGGGCCCGGACGGCCGCCACCACCGCCGCCACGACTACCACCTGGTCGCCGAAGCGCTCGTCGGGAACCCCCACCACGATGGCGTCGGCTACCGCGGGGTGTCCCTTGAGCACCGCCTCGACCCCGCCGGGGGCGACCGTCCCGCCGCCGGTGCCGACGGACAGCGCGCCCCGGCCCGGCGCGACGAGGGTGCCGTCGTCCTCCACCGTCGCCAGGTTGCACGCCATCGCGTCCCTCCCCCCAGCGCCGACGCCGGGTCCGGACGGACCCGGGACGTAGTATGGACCCGTGTGGTGATGCCCGCCCTCCAGGCCGGCATGGCCATGGTGACCGGGGGGGGAGCCCGTGGAACAGCGACGGCAGGGATCGGCCCCCGGGGTGACCGGCGCCGACGTGCTGGCCGTGCCGCTGGCCGGTGGCGGTGTGCCCGCACCGGCGCCCCCGACGGCGGCCCCCGGCCCGGCGGGTCGCCCGTGGCCGGTGGCGGTGGCCGCCACCGTTCGCCAGGTGTACCGGAACGCCGGGCGGGTGGTGAACCAGCGGGCCGTCACCCGGGTGGCACGGGCCGTGCCCCGCACCCTCGGGTTCGTGGGCTCGGCCGTCGTGCGGGGGGAGATCGCCGACTCGCTGCCCACGCCGTCGATCTCGCTGGCACTCGCCGGCCAGGTGGCCATCGACGAGGCCCTGCTGGCCATGGCCATGGCTCCCGGCCGGTTCCCCCTGCGGTCGGACGTGGAGCGGGTGGCCGGGGAACTGGCCGACGCCCGGGCCCTCTACACGCGCCGTGGCTGGCTGGCCGACCCCCGCCGCTACCACCGGGAACCCCCGCCCCTCGCGCCGGGGGACGTCCGTACCAGCCGGGGCTGGGCCCTCGGCCTGCCCTACGAGCGGCTCACGTGGGAGAGCGGGTTCTCCCCCCGGCGGGGGGAGCCGGGCCGCGACCGGTGGGAGGCGTTCGGTGCCAACCACACCGCCGCCGCCCACGTGGTGCGCCACCCGGACGGACCCCGACCGTGGGTGGTGTGCATCCACGGGTTCTGCATGGGCACCCCGTTCATGGACTTCGCCGGGTTGCAGACGGCCATGCTCCACCGCGAGCTCGGCTGCAACGTGGCCGTCGCCGTCCTCCCCCTCCACGGCGTGCGCAAGGCCACCCCCGTCAGCGGGGAGCCGTTCCTCTCCTTCGAGCTGATGAACGCCGTGCACGGGCTGACCCAGGCGGTGTGGGACCTGCGGCGGCTGGTCGGTTGGGTGCGGGACCAGGGGGCGACGAGCGTCGGCGTCTACGGCGTCTCCCTCGGCGCCTACGTCACGTCGCTGCTGGCCGCCGTCGAGCCCGGCCTCGGGGCGGTGGTGGCCGGGATCCCCGTGGTCGATCTTCCCGCCCTGTTCCACGGGCACAGCCCGCACGACGTGCGGGCCCGGGCCGTCGAGCACCGGGTCATGGGCGGGACGGCGGAGGCCGTCTACCGCACGGTGTCGCCCCTGGCCATGACGCCGTTGGTCCCCCACGACCGCCGCTTCGTGTTCGCCGGCTACGGCGACCGGCTGGCCACCGCCGACCAGGCCGTCCGCCTGTGGGAGCACTGGGACCGGCCGGCGATCCGCTGGTACCCGGGTGGGCACGTCGGCTACCTGTGGTCGGGCCAGGTATCGGCGTTCCTGCGGGACTCGCTGGCATCGGCCGGGCTGGACACCCGGTCGTCGGCACTGGCGGGCTGACCGGTGCGGGCGATGGCCGGGATCGACGCCAAGTTCCTCTACGCCGAGACCGCCTCCGCCCACATGCACACCGTCAAGGTGGTGGTGGCCGACGTGTCGCGGCTGCCCGGTGGCTTCTCGTTCGACGAGGTGGCGGCGGTGCTGGGCCGCCAGATCCGCCGCCTGCCACCCCTCCGGCGTCGGATGGTCCCCGTGCCACTGGGCCTCGGCCACCCCTACTGGGTGGAGGACCCCGCCTTCGACCTGGCCCGCCACCTGGTGCGGCGGGTGGCGGAGCCGCCGGGCGACCTGGCGTCCCTGGCCCGCACGGTGGCGGCCATCGCCTCGACGCCGCTGCCCCGGGACCGGCCGCTGTGGGAGCTGTCGGTGGTGGAGGGGCTGGCGGGCGGGCGCATCGCCGTGGTGGTCAAGCTCCACCACGCGGTGGCCGACGGGGGCGCGGCGGTGAACCTCCTCCAGAACATCGTGGCCGGCATCGCCGACGAGGGGGAGGCGGCCGGGGCGGGCGGCGCCCCCCCGGACGACGGCTGGCGTCCCGAGCGCCTGCCCGGCGGGTGGTGGCTGGTGGCCCGGTCGCTGGCCGGCCACGCGCGCCGTGCCCGGCGGCTGCCCCGCCTGGTGGTCCGCTCGGTGCGCGGGCTGGCGGACTCGGAGCGCCGGCGGCGGTCCCTGCCCGGGCCGCCGCCCCTGCCGTTCCAGGCCCCCCGGACCTCGCTCAACGTCCCCCTCACCCCGGCGCGCACCTTCGCCATGGCCACCCTCGACCTCGAGGCGTGCCGGGCGGTGCGCCGGGCCGCCGGCGTGACCCTGAACGACGTGTTCGTGGCCGCCTGCGGCGGTGCGCTCCGGCGCTACCTGGCCGGCCGGGGCGAGCTGCCGCGCCGGTCACTGGTGGCCAGCGTGCCCGTGGCGATCGACCGGGACCCGCACCGGCTGTCGGGCAACCGGGTCGACCACCTCTACGTGAGCCTGGGCACCCACCTGGCCGACCCGGCAGCCCGCCTGGCCCACGTGCACGCGCTGGCCGAGGCGTCGAAGGAGGTGCGCCGGGCCCTGGGCCACGAGCTGATGGAGGAACGGGCCGACCTGGTCGTGCCGCCCCTCTACGCGGCGGCCGTGCGGGCGTGGACGGCCACCCGGCTGGCCCGGTGGGTACCGCCGCCACTCAACCTGGTGTGCTCGAACGTGCCCGGCCCCCGGGAGCGGATCACCTTCGGCCCGGTGGTGGTGGAGGGGCTGTACTCGGTGGGGCCCATCCTCGAGGGGATCGGGGTCAACATCACCGCCTGGAGCCACGCCGGGGACCTGTGCGTCTCCGTCCTCGGGTGCCCGACGAGCCTGCCGGACCCGTGGGCGCTGGTCGACCTGGTGCCGGGGGCGCTGGCCGAGCTGGTGGCGGCCACGTCGTGTGCCGTGCCCGCATCGCGTGCCACGTGACGTCGGCGCGCGGCACCTCCCCCGGGTCGCCGGGACGACGACGGGCCGGCGGGCGCCCGCCGGCCGCTGCCCTCACGCCGAATGCCGGCCGGTGCCCAGCACGTCGAGGGCGAGCTGCCAGGCGTCGCGCCCGGCAGCACCGCGTCGGGCGTGGTCCATGAGCAGGTCGGCGGTGCGCAGCGCGTCGCCGTCGGTGGCCATACCGAACTCGGTGGCGAGCAGGTGGGCCAACGTGTCGCGGGCCGGCTGCCAGCTCGACGGGTCCGGTTGGACGCGCACCAGGTCGGGATGGTGGTCGGCCAGGTTGGTGACCAGTTCGAGGACGGAGGCGGCCAGCTTGCCCGACACGCCGGGCACCCCGTCGTCGATGCGGCGGAGCTCCGCCACCGGGGCCAGCGCCGCCGCCAGGCGTTCGGCGGCCACCTGGGCGGCATCGGCGTGCCAGACGCCGGTGTCGGCCGGTTCCGGCGGTGTGTCGGCGGGCACGGTGAGGGCGAGGACCAGCTTCCACACCATGTCGACGAAGCGGCTGAGGGGGTAACGGGCCGGGTCGAGGAGGTGCCGGAGGACGAAGCCGTCGTAGGTGCACTGGAGGTGGACCACCACCTCGGCCACGTCGACGCCGTCGCGCGGCCGGCGTCCCACTGCCAGCAGGCCGAGCCGCACCCCGGCGACCTGGACGGACAGCGAGGTCTCGGCCGCCTCCGTCCGGCTGGCCCGGACCCGCCGGGCCACCTCTGCCGCACTGTCGTTGTCACCGTCGGCGCCGTCGCCGTCGCCCGGCTGCCGCCCGGGCCCGGGCCCGCCGGCGGGCTCGGCGTCGAGGGCGAGGGCGGCCGCCGCCTGGAGCAGGTGGGCGATCCCGGCGGTCCTCCGGACCCGGGGGTCGGCGAAGGCCTCGGTGAGGAG
>JAJZAC010000039.1 GCA_021799615.1 Actinomycetes bacterium | reverse complement strand
TGACCCGCACGTACGCGCTGGAGGACGTCAACCAGGGCTACGCCGACATGCTCGAGGGCAGGAACATCCGCGGCGTCATCCTCTTCGACTAGCGGCCCGGGCCCGGCGCCGGCGCCGGCGCCGTGGCCGCCGTCCGCTCGCCGCCGTCGCGCTGGTGACCGGGGCCGCCGCCGGCCGCCGGGTTCACCCCTCCGGCAGGCCGCCCAGGACGGCGAGGATCTCGTCGCCCCAGCGCTCGAGGCGGACGGGCCCCATCCCGCGGCACCGGGCCAGGGCGGCCAGGCTGCCGGGCCGCCGGTCGGCGATCCCGGCCAGCTCGGCGTCGTTCAGGACGACGTAGGCGGGCACGCCCGCATGTTTGGCGGTGGCCGACCGCCACGCCCGCAGGGCGGCATCGGCTGCGGCGGCGGCCGGCGAGACCGGCGAGGGCGCCGCCCGGTCCCCACTGGCACGCCTGCCGCCCGGTCCCCGCCCGGTGGTGCGGGCCCCCGCGGGGACGCCGTCCCCCCGGTCCCTCGCCGGCCGGGCCGCCGCCCCCGTCGGGCGCGGGCGGCTCCCGTCGAGCTCGGCGACGAAGACCGACGGCGCCGCGTCGTCGGCCACCACCACCACCTGGCGCCGGGCACGCGTGAGGGCCACGTGGAAGACCCGGCGTTCACCCTCCTCGTCGTCAGCCAGGCGGTGGGGGAACAGGCCGGCACTGGCGCCGAAGATCACCACGTGCCCCCATTCCTTGCCCTTGATGCGGTGGACGGTCGACAGGGTGACGGCCGGCCCGCCCGTCGCCGGGCGCGCCAGCACGTCGCGCAGCCAGCCGGGGAACGTGGTCGGGTCGGCGTGGAGCGCGGCGACCGACTCCAGGGCGGCCAGGTCGTCGGCGTGGGTGGAGCGGTCGGCCTCCGAGCGCGAGGCGTCGAGCACGTCCATGGTGTCGCCCAGCCCCACGCCCACCCGGACGGCGGCCAGGGCGTCGGCGGTGGAGCGCAGGCAGGCGGACGCCACCGCCTCGAGGTCGTCGGCGTAGGCCTGCAGCTTGGGGACGTCACGGCCGGACAGCCTGCCGGCCAGCCGGCGGATGTCGCTGATCGAGGTGGTGCGCCCCTTGGTGAGCATGTCCACCACCATGGGCGCGATCCCCCGGCTGGGACGACGGATGGTGTCGACGACGTCCTCCCGCCGGATCGACCCGGGGTCGGCACCGATCCGCAGGTAGGCGAGGGCGGTGCGGATCCCCGTGCGGCGGAGCACGTCGGGCCCGAGCGGGGCGGTGGCCGGCACCCCCGCCTCGGACAGCGCCACCTGGACCGGGAGCAGGGTGGCGTTCACCCGGGAGAGCACGGCGATGTCGTCGGGCTCGACCCCGGCCCCCTGCCACGCCCCGACGATGTCCACCGTCGCCGACGCCAGGGCCGCCGCCGGTGCCCGCACCACCGCCACCGCCCCCTGCCCGGCTGCCGGTCCTCCGACGGACAGCGGGTCGTCGGTCCGGCCCGCGGGGGTGGTGACGACCTTCTCCAGGCGCTGGCGGTTGTAGGAGAGGAGGGAACGGGCCGCGCCCACGACGGCGGGCGGGCACCGGTAGTTGACCTCCAGCGCGTGGTGGGCGGCCCCGGGGAAGTAGCGGTCGAAGTGGACGAGGTACTCGGGGGTGGCTCCGGAGTAGCCGTAGATGACCTGGTCGTCGTCGCCCACTCCGAAACAGTCGAAGCCGGGTGCGGCCAGGAGCCGGATCAGCAGGAGGTGGGCCGGCGTGAGGTCCTGGAACTCGTCCACCAGCAGCCGGCGGCAGCGGGCCTGGGCCGCGGCGCGGGCACCGGGGTCGGCGAGGAGGATCTCGATCGCCCGGTAGATCTGCTCGTCGAAGTCGACTGCGCTGTCGGCGGCCAGCGCCGCCCGGTAGCGGTCGAAGCCGGCGGCGATGCCGGCCGCGTCGGGGATCGCCTCCTCCACGGCCTCCGGGTCGGTGAGCCCCAGGCGGATGGCGGACAGGGCGGACAGGTAGGGGGCGGCGGTGTCGGTGTTGGCCTGGTGGCGGATCTCGAAGATCCCCCCCACCAGGTCCCGCACCGCTCGCTCGTCGACGACCCGCAGGCGGCCCTGCTGGCCGAACCGATCGCAGATCCACAGCCCCACGCTGTTCAAGGTGCGCAGGTGCGGGCCCTCGGGTCCGGCGAGGTCGGCACACCGCTCCCGCAGCTCGTCGGCCGCCCGCGTGTTGAACGCCAGCGCGGTGACGGTCCCGGCGGCGACCCGCCGGTCGGCCACCAGATGGCGGAGGCGCTCGGTGAGGACCCGGGTCTTGCCCGAACCGGCCGGGGCGATGACCCGGGCGCCGCCGCTGCCGTGGGTGACGGCGGCCAGCTGGTCGGCGGCCAGGTCCGCGCCCGGAGCCCGGTGGCCGGCCGGGGCGAGCGACCCGGCCTCGGCGTTCCACCGGTGCACCACGCCCGTCCCCGAGGGCAGCGGCGGCGGGTCGGGCGGGCCTCCGTCGACGTACAGGGCCGTGCCGTCGCCCAGGCGGAGGTCGGCCGGCCCGCCCTCGGTGGCGCCGATGCCGGCGAACCGTCGGGCCGCCTTGCGCCCGTGCCACCACAGGAGGGCACCGCCCCGGGCGTCGTAGGTGTTCGCCCACACGAGGAACTGCAGCCGGTCGCGTGCCAGCTCGAAGCGAGGGGAGAGGGCATGGACCGGCCCGTGGTAGGTCTCCGGCTCGCGCAGGGCCGCCGGGTCGGCGGCCAGCTCGACCACGACCGGCCGGCGGGCCAGCCACGCGGCGTGGAGCGTCTCGACGACCTCCGACGGTGCCGCCACCTCGCCGTCGCCGACGACCACCCGGGGGCAGCCGGCCCACGGCCCGGGCGGATCCTGGCCGGGGAGGACGACGACGCCTCGGCCGAGCTCGGGGGGTCCGGGAACGGTCATCGTGCCACCGTACCCAGCCGGTGCGACCGGACCTGCCGCCGCCGTGCCCGTCAGGCCGTGCCGGCGAGCAACGCCTCGTAGGTGCGCAGGGTCGCCCGGTCGAACGCCACCAGCACCACCCGTTCGACGGGCGTGTCGGTCGTCGACAGGGTGGCGACGGCCGCCCGGGCCGCCTCGCCGGCCGGGTAGCCGAAGATCCCGGTCGAGATGGCGGGGAAGGCGATCGAGCGGGCACCGAGCTCCCCGGCCACGGCGAGGGAGCTGCGGTAGCACGAGGCCAGGACCTCGGGCTCCCCCTCGCTCCCGCCCCGCCACACCGGTCCGACGGTGTGCACGATCCACCGTGCCGGCAGGCGGAACCCCGGGGTGGCCCGGGCCTGACCGGGCGGGCACCCGCCGGCCGCTGCGCAGGCGGCGGCCAGCTCGTGGCGCCCGGCGGCACGGAAGATGGCACCGCACACCCCGCCGCCCTCGGCCAGCGCGCTGTTGGCCGCGTTGACGATGGCGTCGACCTCGAGGGTGGTGATGTCCGCCTGGAGCGCCTCGAGCGCGGGCCGGGTCACCGACCCATCTTCCCTCCGCCCGGGCCGGGCGTGCCGGGGCGTGGCCACCGGGGCGGCCGTCCACGGTCGGATCCGGGCAGGGTCCGGAAATGTCCGGAAATGTCCGGCACTCGCCGCCGTGGCGGGGCATGGTGGCGGTATGACCAGACGCGCTGACGCTCCCATCTCCGTGCCCGCAGGCGCTCCGGGCCGGCCGGCGGCCGGCATCACCTGGGTGCCGGTTCCCGACGCGCCCGAGGGTCGCTGCACCGTCGCCACCCCCATCGGCCGGTTCGTCCTCGCCGGGCGGGCAGGCGTGCTCACCGGCGTGGCGCTGGCCGCTCACGGGCGCGGCCCGGACCTCGACCCCGACGGGGGGCCGGGCGGGGGGTCCGAGGCCGGGCCGGACGAGGCCGCCCGGCAGCTCGCCGCGTACTTCGACGGCACCCGCACGTCCTTCGACCTGGAGGTGGCAGCGGACGGCACCGCGTTCCAGCTGGCGGTGTGGCAGGCGCTGGGCACGATCCCCTACGGCGCCACCGCCACCTACGGCGAGCTCGCCGCCCGGGTGGGCCGACCCGGCGCGCAGCGGGCGGTGGGCAGCGCCAACCGTGCGAACCCGCTCTCGCTCGTGGTGCCCTGCCACCGGGTGATCGCCGCCGGAGGGGCGCTGTCCGGCTACGGCTGGGGACCGGAACGCAAGGCGTGGCTGCTGGCCCACGAGCGGGGCGAGACACCGCCGGTCCTCACCTGACCCGGCAGCCGGGCCGAGCCCGCTCGGCCCCGCGGGTCGGGTTCACGGGCCAACCGGTGCCGGTTCCCATCCGGGCGGGCGGACGAGGCGCTGGACGGCCAGCCACCGGTTGGGCGTGCGGGCCATGTCGCGGGCGAGCGAGGCGTACTCGTGGGTGGCGATCCGCAGCGGGTTGAAGGTGGCGATGTTCGTCGTCAGCCCGTAGACGACCGGCTCGCGCTCCGCCTCGAACGTGCCGAACAGCCGGTCCCACACGATGAGGATGCCCCCGTAGTTCCGGTCCAGGTAACGCCGGTTGGCGCCGTGGTGGACCCGGTGGTGGGAGGGCGTGTTGAGGACGGCCTCGACGGGGCGCGGCAGGTGGCCGATGGCCTCGGTGTGGATCCAGAACTGGTAGACGAGGTTGATCCCTCCGGCGGCGAACACCAGCCACGGCTGCAGCCCGAACAGGCAGAGCGTCGGGAAGAAGAGCCATTCGTTGAACGACGTGACCGGCTGGCGCAGGGCCGTGGACAGGTTGTAGTGGCGACTCGAGTGGTGCTGGACGTGGTTGGCCCACAGGAGCCGGATCCGGTGCCCGGCACGGTGGTTCCAGTAGTAGGAGAAGTCCCACGCCACCAGGGCGGTGGCCCACCCCACCGCACCCGTGCCCAGGTCGACGAGCCGGTGATGCCACGCGAGCAGGGAGATGGGCACGTCCACCGCGGCGATGGCCAGGCCGACGACCAGGCTGCCCACCCCCATCGACAGGCTGGCGGCCGTGTCCGCCGGCCGGTAACCGACCGGCCGCGCCCGTGACCCGGACCGGGCTCCCCGGCGGGCCCGGCCGAGCGTGGCCAGCTCGACGGCGATGGCCACCGCGTAGAAGGGGATGGCGTACATCGTGATGGGGATGTGGCGGGTCAGCACCGGGCAGCCTCCTCGGCGACGGGCGCGGTCCCGGGGGACCGGGCCGGGATGGTGGTGCCGCCGAGCACGGCGGCGGCGGTGAGCTCGAGCGAGGCCAGCAGCGCGGTGCCGTCGGCCGCCTCGGGGAGCACGGTGGCGTTCACCGCCTGTCCCTGCATGGCCATGACGGCGAGGGCGGTGGCCCGGTCGGCGAGGCCGGTGTCGACCCCGGGGATGCGGGTCAGCACCTCGTGCCCCACCGCGTGCAGGCGCTCGACGTGGGCCCGGACCACCGGTTCGATGGCGGCGCGCAGCGCCCCGTCGGTGCGGGCGGCGGCGTAGGCGTCGTAGACGGCAGCCAGCCGGCGATCGGTCATCACCTCCCAGACGAGGGTGATCAGGTCGCGGACCTCGAGGCCATCGTCGCCGAGCGCGGCGTAGGCGGCGTCGAACTCGTCCCGGAGCAGGGCGAGGACGTGCTCCACGGTGGCCGCCAGCAGGGCGGCGCGGGTGGGGAAGTGGCGGAACAGCGCGCCGTTGGAGCGCCCCGTCCTCCCCACGACGGCTGCGGCGGTGAAGCCCGCCGCCCCCCCGTCGCACAGGGTCGCCACCGCCGCGTCGAGGAGCTCGGCCCGGGTGGCTGCCCGGCGTTCGGCCTGTGTCGGCATGGGCGGATGGTAGCAGGTTAGAGAGTGACAGCTCCCTAACGTATACCCTGGCCGGGTGGCTGGCTGTCCACCGCCGTCCCCACGGCCGACGGACCGTCTGCCAAGATCGCGCCGCAGGGCAGTGTGCGACGGGGGTGGAGGATGGTCGACGCCATGCTGGATGCCACTGGTCAGGCCGACCTGGTCCGTCGGGGGGAGGCCACCGCCGGCGACCTCGTCGGCGAGGCGGTCGAGCGCATCGAGCGGCTCAACGGCCGGCTCAACGCCGTCATCCACCCCCGGTTCGAACGGGCCATGGACGAGGCGCGCCGCGGTCCCACCGGTCCGTTCGCCGGCGCTCCCATCCTTCCCAAGGACCTGGGCGCCCCCATGGCGGGCGAACCGCACTACGGCGGCACCGCCTTCGCCAAGGACGCCGGCTACCGCGCTCCCCACGACAGCACGATCGTCCGCCGCCTGACCGGCGCCGGCTTCGTCGTGGTCGGCCGCACCAACTGCCCCGAGCTCGGGACGTCCATCACCACCGAGCCCCGCACCTACGGGCCCTCCCGCAACCCGTGGGACCTGGATCACACCGCCGGTGGCTCCTCGGGCGGCTCGGCCGCCGCGGTGGCCTCGGGCATGGTGGCCGTCGCCCATGGCAACGACGGCGGCGGCTCGATCCGGATCCCCGCCTCCAACTGCGGGCTGTTCGGCCTCAAGCCCAGCCGGGGTCGGGTCAGCCCCGGGCCCGATCCCGTCGAGTTCGGGTGGGCGGGCTCGACCATCGACCACGTCCTGGCCAGCACCGTCCGCGACTCGGCCGCCCTGCTCGACGTGCTCTCGGGGGAGGAGCCCGGCGACCTGTTCGTGGCCCCGCCACCGGCCCGGCCGTTCGCCGAGGAGGTCGGCGCCGACCCCGGGAGCCTGCGGATCGCCTGGTGGGACGGTCCGGCCATGGCGGGCTTCGGCATCGACCCCGAATGCGCCGCCGCCGTGCGCTCGACGGCGGCGCTGCTGGAGGAGCTGGGTCACCGCCCCGAGCGCTCCCTGCCCCGCGCCATGGCCGAACCCACCTTCGAGGACCACGTTCTCGTCCTGGTGACCACCGCGGTGCTGGTGGAGCTGGCCGCCTGGGGCAAGGCACTGGGTCGCGAGGTGACCGCCGACGGGCTCGAGCCGGGCAACCAGGTGCTGGCCGCGCTGGGTGCCGCCCACAGCGGTGTCGACTACCCGCAGGCCGTCCTGTGGTGCGAGACGTGGCGCCGGGAGCTGGCCACCACCTTCGCCGGCGGCGTCGACCTGTTGTGCGTCCCCGTCCTGGCCTACCCGCCCGCCCGCCTGGGGGAGCTGTCCGACCCCGTAGAGGGACTGGGCCGGGTCATCGCCACCATGCAGTTCACCGCCCAGGCCAACGTGGCCGGGGTGCCGGCCATGTCGGTGCCCCTCCACTGGACACCGTCGGGCCTACCGATCGGCGTGCAGTTCATCGCCCCCTACGGTCGGGAGGACCGCCTGATCCGGCTGGCCGCCCAGCTCGAGGCGGCCCGGCCGTGGGCGGACCGGGTGCCACCGGTGCGTGCCTGAGGCGACCTGCGGGTCCGGTCGGGCACGTGGAACCGGCGAACCGCCGGGACCCACGCCAGCTCGGCCCGGTCCGCTGCGTCCAGGCACCGCGCCGGCACGAGGCGGCGCCCGGCGTGCCGCCGGTCCGTCACCGCAGGGCGACGTCCTCCAGGTCCTCGTCCCGCCAGTGGGAGAAGTGCTCGTCGGGGAGGTGGAGCCGGTGCGTGGGCGCCAGTGCCTCGACGAAGGCCCGGTCGTGGCTGACGGCGACGATGGTCCCCGGCCACGACGCCAGCATCGCCCCGACGGCCAGCACCGACGGCGGATCGAGGTTGTTGGTGGGCTCGTCGAGGACCAGCACGTTGGCCTGGCCGGCGGCCAGCATGGCCAGCCCCAGCTTGGCCCGCTCGCCCCCCGAGAGCGTGCCCGGCAGCTGCTCGATGGCCTCGCCCCGGAGCCCGAACGAGCCGAGCAGGGCCCGGCGCTCGGCGTCGGTGGCGAGGACGCCGCCCTCGAGGTTGGCCAGCGCGCTGCGACCGAGGTCGATCTGCTCGTGCTCCTGGGCGAAGTACCCGAGCGAGACGTTGGCGCCGACCGCCACCTGGCCTCCGGTGGGATCCTGGACACCGGCGAGGCACCGAAGCAGGCTCGACTTGCCGGCCCCGTTGCGGCCCACGACCACCACCCGGTCACCGCGCCGCACGGCGAAGCGGACGTCGCGCAGGACCACGTGGTCGCCGTAGGCGACCCCGATGCCCCGCACGTCGAGCGGGGTGTCGCCCGAGCGGCGGGGCACCGGGAGCCGGAACGTCGAGGTCCGCTCCCGGGCCGCCACCTGGGTGCGTGATCCCTCGAGGCGGGTCACCCGCCGGTCGATCGACTTGGCAACCCGCGCCCGCCGGTTGGTGGACCCCCGCATGGAGTCGGCCAGGGTCGACAGCCGACGGATCTCCCGGCCCTCGAGCTCGGCGGCCCGCTCGGTGCGGGCCTGGTCGGCGGCCAGTTGGACGCGGTAGCTGGAGTAGGTGCCCTTGTACTCCACGAGCCGGCCGCCGGCCAGGTGGAGCACCTTGGTGATCGACCGGTCGAGGAGCTCCAGGTCGTGGCTGATGACCAGCAGCGCGCCGGGGTAGGTGGCCAGCTCGTCCATCAGCCACCGCTTGGCGCCCAGGTCGAGGTGGTTGGTCGGCTCGTCCAGCAGGAGCAGGTCGGGCTGCTGGAACAGCACCCGCACCAGGTCGAGGCGTCGCCGCTGGCCGCCGGAGAGGGCGTCGATGTCGTCGAGCAGGCTCTCCTCGCGAAGCCCGACCCCGGCTGCCAGCCGGGCCATCACCGATTCGGCCTCGTAGCCGCCGAGCGTCCGGAACTGTTCCTCGAGGTCGGAGAAGAGGGCGATGTTCTCGGTGCTCGGGTCCTTGGCCATGTGGGTGCGGGCCTTGCCCAGCGCGTCGTCGAGCACGTCCAGACCCCGGCCGGAGAGGACGTGGGAGAACCCGTTCGCCTCCAGGCCGGCCCCCCCCGGTTCGGGCACCTGGGGGAGGTGGCCCACGGTCCCGGTGATGCGCACGTTCCCCGAGTGGGCCACCACCGGTGCGGGGGTGCCCAGCAGCACCGAGAGGAACGACGACTTGCCGGCGCCGTTCCGGCCGACCAGGCCGACCTTGTCGCCGGCGCCGACCACGAACGAGCCGTCGGCGACGAGCACGCGCCCGCCGATCTCGATGTGCAGGGAGGATCCGACGATCATGGGAGGGTCCGCAGTTGCGCCGGGCCGGCGGGGAGGAGCGGAACTGCCAGCGTAGCGACCCGGGGCCACCGCCCGGTTCCCGGTGCGTGACCTCCGGCCCTATACGGTCGCCGGCACGGGGCGGACGATGGTGGTGCACGTGGCGACGATCGGAGGTACATCGTGGACGCGATCCGGTGGTTCGACGAGATCGGGTTGGCCGACACCTTGGAAGTCGGCGGCAAGGGGGCCAACCTGGGCGAGCTCACGGCGGCCGGGCTGCCCGTCCCTCCGGGTTTCGTGGTCACCGGCGAGGCGTACCTGTCGTCGCTCGACCACGCCGGGGTGCGGGGCCGGCTGCGGGCGCTGCTGGCCACCGCCCGGCCCGACGACCTCGACGAGCTGGACCGGGTGGCGAAGGAGGCCCAGGAGCTGGTGCGTGCCGTCCCCGTCCCGCCCGACCTGGCCGCCGCCGTGCTCGACGCCTACCACCGGCTGGGCACGGACCTGTCCGTCGCCGTGCGCTCCTCCGGTATCGGCGAGGACGCCGAAGGAACCTCGTTCGCCGGGATGAACGCCACCTTCACCAACGTCACCGGCGACGATGACCTGCTGACGCGCCTGGTGGACTGCTGGGCCTCGCTGCACGGGGCACGGGCTCTCGCCTACCGGGCCAGCCGCGACCTCACCGGTGAGCCCACGGTGGCCGTCGTGATCCAGGAGATGGTGCCCTCCGAACGGTCCGGGGTGATGTTCACCGCCGATCCGTCCACCGGGGACACCGGCCGGCTGGTGATCGAGGCCGCGTTCGGTCAGGGGGAGGTGGTGGTGAGCGGCCTGGTCGAGCCGGACACCTACGTCGTCGACAAGGACGGGCCGCGGCTCATCCACGTGCGGGTGGGCACCCAGGCGTTCGAGATCGTCCGGGGCGCCGACGGCGCCGACCGGCGGGTGGAGCTGGCGCCGGCGGACGGCGGGGCGCGGGTGCTCGACGACGACCAGGTCCTGGCCGTGGCCCGCCTGGGGCTGGCCGCCGAGGCCCATTACGGCTCCCCCCAAGACACCGAGTGGGCCATGGCCGGGGACCGCACCGTGCTGGTGCAGTCCCGCCCCATCACCACGCTGGCCCACCGGCCGGGACCCGAGGCGGAAGCCGCGCCGGTGCCGGCGACCACCGATGCCGGCCGGGTCCTGCTGCGGGGGCTGGCGGCGTCGACGGGACGTGCCACCGGCCGGGTCCGGGTCCTGGCCTCCCCCGACGAAGCGGACCGGCTGGCGTCGGGGGAGATCCTGGTCGCCCACGCCACCAGCCCCGACTGGGTGCCCGCCATGCGCCGGGCCGGGGCCCTCGTGACCGACAGCGGCGGCATGACGTGCCACGCGGCGATCGTCTCCCGCGAGCTCGGGGTGCCCTGTGTGGTCGGAACCCGCGACGCCACCACCGTCCTGCGGGACGGCGAGCTGGTCACGGTGGACGGCGCCCGGGGCCTCGTCACCGAAGGTGGCGTCGACACCCCGGCGGCGGCTCCCTCCCCCGCTCCCGCCCAGCCGGCGGCACCGGCGGCGCCCGCGCCCCTGGCCACGCGCATGTACCTCAACCTGGCCTTCGCCGAGCATGCCGAGGAGGCGGCCGAACTGCCGGCCGACGGGGTGGGCCTGCTGCGGGCCGAGTTCATGGTCACCGAGGCGCTCCACGGCGTCCACCCCAGGCTCCTGCTCGAGCGTGGCGAGGCGTCGTCGTTCGTCGATGCCATGTCCGCCTCGCTGCTCACCATCGCCCGGGCCTTCGCGCCCCGCCCGGTCGTCTACCGCAGCATCGACTTCCGGACCAACGAATTCTCCAACCTGGAGGGGGGCGAGCGGTTCGAGCACGCGGAGGCCAACCCGATGATCGGCTACCGGGGCTGCTTCCGCTACGTGAAGGAGCCGGACCTCTTCCGCCTGGAGCTGGACGTGCTGGCCGCCGTACGCGAGCAGACGGACAACCTGGTGCTCATGATCCCGTTCGTGCGCACGGCCCACGAGCTCGAGGCGTGTCTCGAGGTCGTGGAGGCCAGCCCGGTCGGAGGATCGCTCCCGGTCTGGGTCATGGCCGAGGTGCCATCGGTCGCCTACTGGATCCCCCGGTACGCGGAGATGGGCATCGCGGGGGTGTCGATCGGCAGCAACGACCTCACCCAGCTGACGCTCGGGGTCGACCGTGACTCCGAGGTGCTGGCCGAGCTGTTCGACGAGTCCGATCCCGCCGTGCTCGATGCCGTCGACCGCATCATCGCCGCCGCCCGGGGCGCCGGCATCACCGCGTCGTTGTGCGGCCAGGCGCCCTCCAACGACCCGTCCTTCGCCGCCCACCTGGTCGAGCAGGGCATCACGTCGATCTCGGTCAACCCCGACGCCCTGGACCGGGCACGCCACGCGGTGGCCGCCGCCGAGTGGCGGCTGGTCGTCGACGCCGCCCGCGGTGGCCACGAGGACCGTCGCCGGTGAGCCGAGTCGGGTGCCGGTGAACCGACCCCCACCGGCCGGTCCGGCCGTCTGCCGAAGGCGTCACCAGTGCGGCTGCCGCCTGTCGCGGTGGAGCGTCCGCTCCGGCGGGAGCGCACCGGCGCCCGGCTGACCCCCGGGTGGCTCGCTCCCCACCGGCGGCAGTCCGCCCGCACCGGGGTGGAGACCCGGCGGCGGCAGCCGGGGAGGCGGCAGCGTGGGCGGCGGGTAGCCGGGAACCGGCCACGGTGCGCCCTGGGGCGGCGACCAGGGTGCGGGCCCGGCCCCGCCGAAGCCGGGATCGTGCCGCGGGGCGAGGGTGCGCAGGGCGCGCGACCGGGCCGCCTCCTGCTCCTCGGCGGACGCGCCGAGGAGGACGAAGATGCCGATGAAGATCAGCCAGAAGTCGTAGAAGAGGCCGGCGACGAGCATGGCCACCGCGATCCACCGGGCGATGCGTCCGGCCAACCGAGTGGCGGTCAGGGGGTCCCGACGGCGCTCGAGCCAGGCCCGCAGTACCCGGCCACCGTCCATGGGCAGGGCGGGAAGCAGGTTGAACCCGGCCAGCAGCAGGTTGAGCCACCCCAGCCGCGCCCACCACGAACCGGCCATCAGCGTCGGGGGCCACGCCGCCGCGCCGGTGCCCACGGCGACGACGAGGAGCACGATGCCCAGGGCCAGGCTGGTCAGGGGTCCGACGATGGCGATGGCCAGCTCGTCCGAGGGCCGTTCGGGCATCTTGTCGATCTGCGACATCCCGCCGATGGGGAGGAGCAGGATGCCCAGCACGTTGGCCCCCCGCCGCCGGGCCACGATGCTGTGGCCCAGCTCGTGGACGACCACGGAGGCGAAGAGGGCGGCGATCCAGGCGAGCAGCTCGACGACGGCGGTGACGCCGGCAGACCAGGAGGCGGCCACCACGAACGCCACCAGCAGCAGGAACGACCAGTGCACACGGATGGTGACGCCCGCCACCCGGGCGATGGGGAGGCTCGACCGCTGACCGGGAGCCCGTGGTTGCCTGCCGTTCTGGTCCATCTGCATCACCGTCTCGTCTCTTCCGTCCCCACCCTAGGGGGCTTGCCCTCCCTTCCCAGCGTCGCCCGGCCCGTCGCCGGTGGCCAGGGACCTTCGCCCCACTCCGGTGCGCCGGGCCCATCCGATGCCGGCCGCTCCCACGGCGATCCCCCCGGCGTCGGAGACCACCGCCACCACCACCAGCCACGCCGGAGGCACGGCCAGGTCGAACACGTGGCGCCCGAGCGGCACGCCGAACAGCAGCACCAGCCCGGCGCCCATGGCCACGACGAGGCCGACCCGCCACCCGTCGAGCGGCCGGGCCACCAGGGCCAGGACCCACAGGCCCGCGCCGAACAGGGCCAGCATCGAGGCGGTCCGCACCTGGTCGGCCGGTACCGACCCGGCGGCCCGGCCGACGCCGTAGGTGACGAGGGTGGCCAGCGCGCAGCCGGCGCCGGCCGGCACGGTGAAGGTCAGGACCCGCCGGACGAACCCGGCACGGGCCCGGGGCGCGCCCGGCGCCAGGGCGAGGAAGAACCCGGGGATCCCGATGGTGAGCGAGCTGACGACCGTCAGGTGGCGGGGGTAGAAGGGGTAGGCGACGCCGCCCACGGCCACCACCACGGCGAGGAGCGAGGCGTAGACCGTCTTGGTCACGAACAGGTTGGCCACCCGGGTCACGTTGGCCACCACCCGCCGGCCCTCGTCGAGCACGCGGGGCAGGGGGCCGAACGAGTCCCCCAGCAGCACCAGACGGGCCACGGCCCGGCTGGCCGCGCTGCCCGACCCCATGGCGATCCCGAGATCGGCCTCCTTCAGGGCGGCCAGGTCGTTGACCCCGTCGCCCACCATGGCCACCACGTGACCGGCGTGCTGCAGGGCCCGCACGGCCTCCAGTTTCTGCTCGGGGCGGATGCGGCCGAGGACGTTGGTGCGCCGGAGTGCCGCCGCCAGACCGGGACCGTCGAGGCCGGTGGCGTCCCCCGGTTCCCCCCGCACCGGGATGCCCGCCTCGCGGGCCACCGCCGCCACGGTCGCCGGGGCGTCGCCCGACAGGACGGTGACGGCGATGTCCTGGGCCAGCAGGGCGCCGATGGTCGCCGCCGTCTCGTCCCGCAGCTGCTCGGCCAGCACCAGCAGGGCCTCCGGAGCGAGGGTGGCCGGGTCGAGGTCGGCACCGGCCGGCACCGGTGCCGACGCCAGGAGCACCACCCGGCGCCCGGCCTCCTGGAGCAGGGCGACACGCCCCGCCGCCGCCGCCCCGGCCGGCAGCAGGGCCTCGGGGGCACCGATGACCCACGTCCCCTTCCCGGCGAACGTGGCCGCGCTCCACTTGCGGGCGGACGAGAACGGGACCCGGTCGGTGCAGGACCACGGCGGCGGCTCGCGTCCGCCGGCGATTGCGGCCAGGGTGGCGTTCGGCGCCGGATCGGCGGCCGCCATCGCCGCGGCGACCTCGGCCACGTCGTCGGCGCCGGCCGTGTCGAGCGGCTCCACCGACACCAGGTGCATGCCCGGCGCGGTGAGCGTGCCCGTCTTGTCGACGCACACCATGTCCACGTGGGCCAGCCCTTCGATGGCCGGCAGCTCCTGGACGAGCACCCGGGCTCGGGCCAGGCGGAGCGCTCCGACGGCGAAGGCGATCGAGGTGAGCAGGACGAGCCCCTCGGGGACCATCGCCCCGACCCCGGCCACCGCTCCCCGCAGGGCTTCGGCCAGCGACTGGTGGGTCCGGAGGAGCTGGCTCGCCACCAGGGCGATCCCGGCGGGGACCATGACGAAGGTGACCAGCCGGAGCAACCGGTTGGTGCCGTCCTGGAGCTCGGAGCGCACGGCGACGAAGCGTCGGGCTCCCGCCTCGAGGCTCCGGGCGAAGGCGTGCGGTCCCACGGCGGTCGCCCGGACGGAGCCGTCCCCGGCCACCACGAACGTGCCCGAGAGCACCGTGTCGCCCGCCGCCTTGGCCACCGGCTCGGCCTCGCCGGTCACCAACGCCTCGTCGACCTCGAGGCCGTCGCCGGCCAGCACCTCGCCGTCGGCCGGCACCTGGTCGCCCGGCCGCAGGGCGATCACGTCGTCCAGGACGATCTCGCCGGTGGGCACCTCGATGCGTCGGCCGTCGCGCACGACCCGGGCCCGGGGGGCCGACAGGACGGCCAGGCGGTCGAGCACGCGCATGGCCCGCACCTCCTGGACGACGCCGATGGCGACGTTGGACACCAGCACCACACCGAACAGCCCGTCCTGGACGGGCCCGACGAAGGCCACCACGACCAGCAGCCCGCCCAAGATGGCGTTGAAACGGGTCAGGACGTTGGCCCGGACGATCTGGGCGACCGTCCGGCCGGTGCGGGCGACCACCTCGTTGGTCTGGCCCGCCGCCCGACGGGCCGCCACCTCGGCGGCGCTGAGACCGGTGGTGGCGGCGGAGCCGGGGGCGGCGCCCGCCCGCCCGCCGGCTCCCTCCGCCGCCATCCCACGCCCGCCGGGGGGCCCGACCGTTCCCATGGCCTGATTCTGGGGTGGTGCCGGGCCGCCGGCAAGGGCCGTTCGTTCCCGGTGGGCCGGGACCTTCGGCCCTCCACGGGCGGGCCGCCGCGGGCGACGATGGAGACATGAGCGACGGTCCGGCGCGCCCCGGCGTACGGCCACGGCCCAGCCTGGCCGTGGCGATGCTGGTCCTGACCGGTGCGGCCCTGGTCGCCGGAGGTGCCTTCCATCTCGCCGGGGCCGGTGGGGCCGGCGAGATGGCGTGGGCGGCGTCGAGCGTGCTGGGGGCCGTCTACGCCCTGGGCTCGGTGGTCGACAGCCTCCGTCACGGTCGTCTGGGCGTCGACCTGATCGCGGCCGCGGCCCTGGCCGGCGCCCTGGCGGTGGGGGAGCTCCTGGCCGGTGCGGTCGTCAGCGTGATGCTGGCCACCGGCCGTTCCCTCGAGACGTGGGCGGCCGGCCGGGCCCGGCGGGACCTGGCGGCGCTGCTGGCGCGGGCGCCGCGCACGGCGCGGCGGGTGGTCGACGGCACGCTCGAGGAGGTGGACCTCGACGAGGTGGCCGCTGGCGATCTCCTGGTGGTCGGGCCGGGTGAGGTGGTGCCGGTGGACGGCACGGTGACCGGGCACGCCGCCGTCTTCGACGAGTCGGCGCTGACCGGTGAGCCGTTGCCGGTCGAGCGGCCCGCGGGCGGCACCGTCCGCAGCGGGGTGGTCAACGCCGGTGCGGCGGTGGACATCCGGGCCGTGACGGCGGCGGCCGACGGCACCTATGCCGGCATCGTCCGCCTCGTCGCCGAGGCCGAAGCCGTCCCCTCCCCCTTCGTCCGCCTGGCCGACCGGTGGGCCGGTTGGTTCCTGGGGGTGACGGCGGCGGCCGCCGGTGCCGCCGCGTGGTCGGGCGGCGCCACCCGGGCCGTCGCCGTGTTGGTGGTGGCCACCCCGTGCCCGCTGATCCTGGCCGTGCCGGTGGCCGTCGTCTCCGGCCTGTCCCGCGCCGCCCGCCGCGGCGTGGTCATGAAGGGGGGTCCCGTCCTGGAGCGCCTGGCCACGTGCACCACGGTGCTGCTCGACAAGACGGGGACCGTCACCACCGGCCGGCCTGCGCTCACGTCCGTGGTGGTGTCTCCCGGCCGGTCGCCGGAGGAGGTCCTCCGCTTGGCCGCCTCGCTCGACCAGGTCTCGCCGCACGTGCTGGCCCGGGCCGTCGTCGCCGCCGCCTACCACCGCGGCCTGGCACCGGAACCGCCCGGGCGGGCCGAGGAGACCGCCGGCCAGGGGATCCGCGGAACGGTGGGTGGCGTGGAGGTGGCCGTGGGACGTGCGGCGTGGGTGGGGATGGAACCAGTGCCGGACTGGGCCCGCGCCGCCCGCCGGGTGGCGCGCCGGTCGGGGGCCAGTGTGGTGTTCGTGGCCGTGGGCGGCGAGCCGGCGGGGATGCTGGTCCTGGAGGACCGGGTCCGGCCCGACGCCCGGCGCACGCTGGCCGTGCTGCGCTCGGCGGGGATCGACCGGATCGTCATGGCCACCGGGGACCGTGTCGAGGTGGCCCGGATGGTCGGGGACGTGGTGGGAGTGGACGACATCCTGGCCGAGCTGACCCCGGCCGAGAAGCTCCGGGCCCTCGAGGCCGAGCGGCGCCGGGCTCCGACCATGATGGTGGGAGACGGGATCAACGACGCTCCCGCCCTGGCCGCCGCCGACGTGGGTGTGGCGCTGAGCGGGGGAGGCGCCACCGCCTCCTCGGAGGCGGCCGACGTGGTCCTCACCGTCGACCGTGTCGACCGGTTGGGGGAGGCCGTCCTGTTGGCCCGCCGTACCCGCCGCATCGCCCGGCAGAGCGTCGCCGCCGGCATGGGCCTGTCCCTGGCGGCCATGGCGGTGGCCGGTGCCGGCTACCTCCCGGCGGTGGCCGGCGCCGTCCTCCAAGAGGCGATCGACACCGCGGTGATCCTGAACGCGTTGCGCGCCCTGCGCCCGGGCCCGGCCTCCTCCCTCCTCGACGCCTCGGGCAGCGAGCTGACCCGTCGGTTCCATGCCGAGCACGCCACCATCCGGGCCTTCCTCGAGCGGCTCCGCCGGACGGCGGACGGCCTGGGGGTGGTGCCGCCCCGGCAGTCGTTGGCCGAGGTGACCGCCCTGTGGCACGAGATGGTGGACGAGGTCCTGCCCCACGAGGTGGCGGAGAACGAGGTCCTCTACCCGGTCCTCGCCCGAGCGCTCGGCGGCCAGGACCCGACCGGCCCGATGAGCAGGGCCCACGTGGAGATCTCCCACCTGGCCCGCCAGATCGGCGACCTCCTCGGCGACCTGGGCGGCTCTCCACCCGACGCCACCGACCTGGCCGAGCTGCGGCGCCTCTGCTACGGCCTCTACGCCGTCCTCGCTCTCCACACCGAGCAGGAGGAGGAGAGCTACCTGTCCCTCGGCGAGGAGGCCGGATCCGGCGAGGACGCCGAGGCGCCGGACGGACGCCTCACCCGGCCGATCCGCCCGGCACCGAGCTGAGGGCACGGATGAGCGGGTCCGGCCCCCGCCGGGGTGGTGCGATCCGCACCTTGGCGTCGACCACCAACGCGCCGGCCGGGGTGACGATCACCGGGTTGCAGTCCAGCTCGGCGATCTCGGGCAGCGCCTCGGCGAGCTGGCCGACCGTCTCCACCAGCTCGACCAGCGCCTCGCGGTCGACCGCCGGCGCCCCCCGGTAGCCGTCGAGCAGCGGGGCGGCCCGCAGCGACGCCACCATCGCCTCCACCTCGGCGCGCACCAGAGGCGGGATGCCGAACGCATGGTCGCCGACCAGGTCGGTGAGCACCCCTCCCAGGCCGACCATGACGACCGGCCCGGTGACGGCATCGACGGTCAGCCCGACGATGGCCTCGACCCCCCGGCCGGCCATGGGCTGCACGACGGCCGGCATCATGGCCGGGCCGAGGCGGGCCGACAGCTGCTCGAAGGCGGCGGTCAGGGCCTCGGGGTCGGCCAGGTCCAGGATCACCCCCCCCGCCTCCGTCTTGTGGACGAGCTCCCCGTTGCCCGCTTTCAGGGCCACCGGGTAACCCAGCTGCTCGGCGGCGGCCAGGGCCGCGCCGACGTCGCGGGCGGCCAGCGTCGGTGCGACCGGCACCCCCGCCGTCTCGAGCAGCTGCGCCGCGGTGGCCGCGTCGAGCCAGCCGCCGCCGGGAAGCCGTTCCAGCTCGGCGGCGATCATGCGCTGGGCACCATGGGTGCTGCCCCACCAGGTGGGCTCGGGCATGGCGGGGACGGCGCGGCGCCATGCGGCGTGGGCCGCCACCCGGGCCAGGGCGGTCGCCGCCCGCTCCGGCGAGGGGAGCTCCGCCACCGACTGGTGACCGGGCGTCCCTGCCGGCCGTTCGGCGCCGAGGATGCAGGCGATCACCGGCACGGTGCGGGCGTCGGGGGAGCGGTCGGCCCAGCCGGTGACGGCCGCGCGCGCCTCGGCTGCGCTCAGCGCGGGCAGGTCGGTCACGACCACGATCACCGCGTCCACCCCCCGGTCGGCGGCCACCAGGTCCAAGGTCCGGGCCAGGGTGGCGGCATCGCCCCCCGAGGTGAGGTCCACCGGGTTGCCGATGGCGCCGGCAGGGTCGACCACCCGCTCGAGGGCGACGGTGGTGGTGTCGGACAGTTCGGGGACGTCGAGACCGGCCGAGGCGCACGCGTCGGCGGCGAGGATGAGCGGGCCGCCCGAGTTGCCCACCAGTGCCACCCGCCTGCCGGCCGGCAGAGGGGCGGACAGGAGCACGGTGGAGACGTCGGTCAGCTCCTCCAGGCTGGCCACCTCGATCACCCCGGCACCCCGGAGGAGAGCGGCGGTGACCACCTCGGGCGTGGCGTTGGCCGCCGTGTGGGACCGCGCCCCGCGTGCTCCGGCCGGCGTGCGCCCCGCCTTCAACGCCACGATCGGCGTGGTCTGGCCGACACGGCGGGCCACCCGTGCGAACTTGCGGGGGTTGCCGAACGACTCGAGGTACAGGGCCACGACCTGGGTCCGCTCGTCGCGCTCGATGAAGCACAGCAGGTCGTTCGAGCTCACGTCCAGCTTGTTCCCCATGGACACGAACAGGGAGAGGCCGAGCCCGGACCGGGTCGCCTGCTCGACCAGGACGACGCCCACCGCCCCTGACTGCGAGATCACCGCCAGGCCCCCCGGGGGTGCGGCGGCGCCGCCGAAGGTGGCGTTCATCCGCACGGTGGGGTCGGTGTTGACCACGCCCAGGCAGTTGGGCCCCACCACCCGCATGCCCGCCCGGCGGGCCACGTCGAGGAGCTCGGCCTCGGCGTCGCGCCCCCGCCCGCCCGTCTCGGCCAGGCCGGAGGTGATCACCACGGCGGCGTGCACCCCGAGACTCGCCGCCTCGGCCACCACCGCCTCGAGGGCACCGACGGGCACGGCGAACACCGCCAGGTCGATGGGCTCGGGCAGCGACGTGAGATCGGGGAACGCGGGCACCCCGCAGACGGAGCGGGCGTGCGGGTTGACCGGGTACACCGTCCCGGCGAAGTCCCCGGCCAGCAGGGCCCGCACGATGCCGTGGCCGACCCCGCCCGGCTCGCGGCCGGCTCCCACGACGGCGATGGAGCGGGGACGGAGCAGGGTGGCCAGGCTGGCCGCCTCGGCCGTGGCCTCACGGTTGTCGCAGGCGGTCAGGTAGGCGGCGGTGGGGCGGAGGTCGATCTCCACCCGGACCGTCCCCTGGTCCCAGGCGCGGGTCAGTTGGAGGCCGGCCGCGGCGAACACGCCCAGCATGGTCGAGTTCTCGGGCAGCACGTCGGCGACGAACCGGTCGATGCCCTGGGTCCGGGCGTAGGCCACCAGGTGCTCCACGAAGATCGTCCCCACGCCCCGTCCCTGGAAGTCGTCGGCCACCACGAACGCCGCTTCGGCCTCGTCCGTGCCCGGGGTGCGGTCGTAGCGGGACACGCCCACCATCCGCCCGGCGACCTCGGCGACGAAGGCCATGCGGTCCCGGTAGTCGACCCGGGTGAAGCGCCGCACCTCGTCCGTGGACAGTCGGGGGTGGGCGGAGAAGAACCGGAAGTGGACGGTCTCTTGCGAGAGACCGGCATGGAACTCGATCAGCGCATCCGCGTCGTCCGAGCGGATGGGGCGGACCCGCACGCCGACGCCGTCGGTGAGGAGGCCGTCGGTCGTCCACCCGGGCGGCGCTGCCTGGTCGTCGGGGACCGCCGCATCCGGCGCCGCGCCAGGCGTGTCGTCGCTCACCTCGGCCATCGCCGCACCTCCGTTGTCGCGCGCTCCCCTCGGAGCGCGCCTCGTGTCGGGACGGGCCCCATGGTGCACCAGCGGCCTCGGGGGGGCCAGGTGGGGGGGCAGTCGCCGGGCGCGCTCAGCCGGTGCCCCCCTCGTCGCCCTCCCGGCGCTCGACCTCGCGCTGGGTCCGGATGAAATCGGACAGGGTCCCCTGGGCGGCACGCGCCGCGGTGGCGTCACCGCCGGGACCCCGGAGCACGAAGGCGATGCCCACGGCGGCCAGCGCGCCGACCAGGGGCCCGACCACGTAGACCCACCAGTGGGCGAAGTCGGGGGCGACCAGCTCCGGTGCCAGCGACCGTGCCGGGTTCATCGAGGCACCGCTGGCCGGGGCGGCCCAGATCCCGGCCAGTGCGATGTAGCCACCGACGGCGATGGCCGACAGGGGACCGACGTTCTGGGCCCCGGACGCCGTTCCGAGAATGGTGGTGACCAGTCCCAGGGTGAGGACGGCCTCGATCACCAGCGCCCCGACGTCGGTCACGCCGGCCGCCGGCACCGTGGCGCCGAGCGAGCCGACGTCGCCCAGGACGAAGCGCAGGAACACGCCGGCGGCGACGCCCCCGACCAGTTGGGCGGCGACGTAGCCGGGCAGCCTGCGCCACGGGAACTCCCGCCGGAGGGCGAAGGCCAGGCTCACCACCGGGTTGAGGTGGGCGCCCGACACCGTGCCGATCGAGAGGATCACCACCATGACCATGAGGCCCGGGGCCGTCACCGCGGCGGCCAGACCGACCTGCTGGTGGGTGGCGGCACCGACCACCGCCGGGCCGGCCGCCGCCAGCACGAGCAGGAACGTGCCCAGCACCTCGCCGATGATCCGGCGCCACTCCAGCGAGATGTCGTCGAACTCGCGGACCCACTGGGTGCCCAGGATCGGTGAGGCCTTGCCGACCGGTAGCGGCGGCCACCCCCGACCGTCGTCCTCGGGCGGGGTCACGGCCATGGGATCGGCGTCGTCGGGTCCATGCTGCAGCGAAGCCTTGCCCGCCCCGTGGCGCCGTGCAAGGGCCGATCGGCCCGGTCGGACCGACCGGCGGGGTCAGCCGGGGCTCGGGCCGACGCGACCGGACCCGGTGAGCGCCTCGCACCACGCCCACAGCGCCGGTCCCTCGTCTGCCGCCTGCCGGCGCTCCGGGCGCGTCCCGGGCACGTGGTAGGCGCTGTGGCGGCGCCGGTCGTGCCAGATGCCGCCGGCGGGGACGTCGGGGCCGGCACCGCCGGCGGCGAGCCACACCACCGTGTCCGCCCCCTCCTCGGCCGTCCGCAGGAGCGGCCGCCACACCCGCCGGAAGGTGGGGAGCCCGGCGACGAGACCGGGGGTGTCGACCCAGCCGGGGTGGACGGCGACGCTCGTGACGCCCTCGTCACCGAGACGCCGACCCCATTCGGCGGCCAGCACGACCTGGGCCCGTTTGACCCGGGCGTAGGCGGTGACGCCGTGGTAGGTGCGCTCGTCCATGACCAGCCGCGCCAGGTCGAACCGCTGCGCGTACATCCCCCCCGACGAGACGGTGACGATCCGTGACGACGGGGTCGCTGCCAGCATCGGCGCCAGTGCACGGGTCAGGGAGAACGGCCCGAGGAGACCGGTGGCGACGGTCCGTTCGACCCCGCACGCCGCCGTGCCGAAGGTGGCTGCCAGCGCCCCGGCGTTGTGGACCAGCGCGTCGAGGCGTCCTCCTCCCGCCGCCAGGCGGGCGCCGAGGTCGGCCGTCGCCTCGAGGTCGCCGAGGTCGACGAGGTGGACGCCGGCCACCGTGCCCCCGGCACCCTCCACCTGCCGTGCGGCGGCGGCGGCCCGCTCCCCGTCGCGCCCCAGCAGGTGCACGGCGGCTCCCAGCCGGCCGAGGCCGACGGCGGCGGCGCGACCGATGCCCGAGGTCGCCCCGGTGACCAGCACGACGCGCCCGTCCATCGGGGGTGGCGTGTCCCACCGGGCGACCGCCCGCCTCGAGACGAAGCCGATCCGCGAGAAGCTGCCCGCCACGGTGGCTTCGAGGACGGCGTCCACCACCCGTGCGACGGGCGCATCGCCGCCCGCTGTGGTCACGGGACCGTGCTCGGGGCCTCGGCGCCCAGCACGGACCGCAAGCTCGCTTCCGCCCGGCGGCCGATCCGCACGAAGGCGAGGGAGAGCAGGGGGCCGGCGGCCGTCGCCACCCCCAGTGGTTCGAGCATGGCGTCGTAGCGGACGACCGAACCGCCGCCCTCCGGCTCCACCGTGATGCGGTCCCGCGATCGGACGAACCGGTTGGCCGCCTCGACCGTCACCGTCCCCGGGGCCTCGAGCTCGGTGACCGTGTAGCGGAGGGGGAGGGTCCGGCCGAGGAACTGGACGTGGAGGTCGAACCTGCTGCCGACCCGGACCGGGTCGCCGTCGACGTCGACGGCCGACGAGACCCCCGGGTCCCACTCGGCGGCGCTGGAGAACCGGGACAGGTAGGCGAAGACGTCGTCGGCGGGCCTGGGCGAGTGCACGGTGATGGAGTAGCGGACCATGGTGTTATATTAGCACTAAATACAGGAGTGGTCCCGCACCGAACCATCCGGGGGGCGGTCCGCCACACGGCAGGAGAACACCATGCGCATCGCCATTGTCGGAACCGGGATCTCGGGACTCGTCGCCGCCCACCTGCTCGCCGAGCACCACGACGTCACCGTCTTCGAGGCCGACAGCCGCCCTGGCGGGCACACGAACACCGTCCGGGTCGACCTGGCCGACGCCACCGTCGAGGTCGACACCGGCTTCCTCGTCTACAACGAACGCACCTACCCCAACTTCGTCCGGCTCCTCGACCGGCTGGGTGTCGCCACCCAGGCCAGCGACATGAGCTTCGGGGTCCAGGACGAGCGGACCGGGGTCGAGTGGCGGGCGACGTCGCTCCCGACGGTGTTCGCCCAGCCGTCGAACGCCCTGCGCCCGGCGTTCGGGCGCATGTTGCTCGACATCGCCCGGTTCAACCGCATCGGCCGGCGCATCCTCGCCGACCCGCCTCCGCTCTCGGTGACGCTGGAGGACGTGCTGGCCGAAGGCCGCTGGTCCGACGGGTTCCGTTCGTGGTACCTGGTTCCCATCGGTTCGTCGATCTGGTCGGCCGACCCGACCACGTTCCTGCGCATGCCCGCCTACACATTCTGCCGGTTCTTCGAGCGACACGGTCTCCTCAGCTTCGGGGACCAGCCGGAGTGGCGGACGGTCACCGGCGGTGCACGCCGTTACGTCGACGCCATCGTCGCCCCCCTGCGGGCGGCGGGCCGGCTCCGCCTGGGAACGCCGGTGGACAAGATCGTGCGGAGCGACCACGGGGTCGAGCTGGTCAGCCCGGTCACCGGCCCCGAAACCTTCGACCACGTCGTCCTGGCCGGCCATGCCGACCAGATGCTGGGCCTCCTGGCCGACGCCGACCGGCTGGAGCGGGACGTGCTCGGCGCCCTGCGGTACCAGCCGAACCGGGCGACGCTGCACACCGACGCCTCGGTGATGCCCCGGGCCCGGCGAGCCTGGGCCAGCTGGAACTACCACCGCACCGATCCCGACCACGAGCAGGCCACCCTGACCTACCACCTGAACGCCCTCCAGTCGCTGGCCACCGACACCCCGGTGCTCGTGACCCTGAACCGGGACGACGTCATCGACCCGGGCACGGTGGTGGCCTCGTTCGACTACGCCCACCCTGTCGTCGACGCCGCAGCCGTCGCCGCCCGCACCCGCCATCGCGAACTGAACGGCAGGCGCCGGACCTGGTTCGCGGGGGCATACTGGGGATCCGGGTTCCACGAGGACGGCGTGGTCAGCGCGCTGGCTGCGTGCTCGGCGCTCGGTGCCCGGCTGTGACCGCCGGTCCCGGACCGACCCCCGATGACCCGCACCCGTTGACCGACCACCGATGACCGACCACCGATGACCCGAACCCCTCCCCTCCATCCGGCACCCGCCGCCGTGCCCGGCCCCGGCGCTCCGGCCGGCGGCCTCGCCGTCACCAGCGGCGTCTACCGGGGCCAGATCGTGCACCGCCGCCGGGACGGCGTCGCCCACGGCTTCCGGCGCACCGACGTCCTGCCCTTCATCCGGCTGGACGAGGTGGACCGGTTCTGCGACCTCCACCCGTGGTGGTCGGCCCGGCACCGCGCGCCGGTCCACTTCCGGCGCCAGGACTTCCTGGGCGATCCGTCGGTCCCGCTCGCCGACGCCGTGCGCGACGTGGTGGCCGAGAGGACCGGGAACCGGCCCGGGGGCCCGGTGGCCATGCTCGGCCACGTCCGCACGTTCGGCGTCCTGTTCAACCCGATCACCTGTTACTACTGCTACGACGCCGCCGGGACCGGCGTCGAGGCGATGGTCTTCGAGGTGGAGAACACGCCGTGGCACGAGCGGCGGGCCACGGTGGTCGGGCCTCCGGGGGACCACGTGGTGGCGAAGGACCTCCACGTCTCCCCGTTCCTCCCCGACGACCTCGTCTACCACCTCCACTACAGCGAACCGGGCGAGCGCCTGACCGTCCGCTTCGACGTCCGCCGGGCCGGCACCCCGGTATTCGTCGCGTCGATGGCGCTCCACCGTTCCGAGGCCGACCGGTCCTCGCTCGGACGCGCCGCCCGGCACGGAGGATGGCCGACACTGCGGGTGACGGCGGGGATCTACGCCGAGGCCTTCCGTCTGTGGCGTGCCGGGGCCACCTTCGTCCCCCACCCGGACGGGGCCCGGCCGCGGTGGATGAACCTCGGTGCCGGGCGCCGCCGCCACGGCGCGGCGCGATGAGCTCGCCGGCCGCTCCGGCGCCAGGCCGGCCGGCCGGGGCGGGCCCCGATCCTGCGTCCGGGCACGCGCCGGTCCGCAGCGACGGCCTGCTCGGCACGGTGGACGGCCTGCCGCGGCGGTCGGGCGTCCTCGGGCCCCTGTCGGGCGCGGTGGTGCGGGCAGCGGCCCGTCACGGCACGGTCGGGACACTGGTGCTGATCGGCCCGGACCGCACCGACCGGTTCGGGTCCGGCGATCCCGTCGCCACCGTGACCGTCCACGACCCCCGCGCCTGGCGCGCCCTGGTGCGGCGCGGATCGATCGGCCTGGGTGCGTCCTATGTGGCCGGGTGGTGGGACGCCGACGACCTGGTGTCGGCGGTACGGGTGCTCGTCGCCCGGACGGCTGGCCTGCGCGACGCGCTCGACCGGGTGGTGCCCCGGTTCGCCCCTCTGCTCGACCTGGTGCCGGGCCGCGCGCCCGACCGCCGGGCCGACCGGCGCAACATCGGTGCCCATTACGACCTGTCCAACGAGTTCTTCGCCCTGATGCTCGACGAGACGATGGCCTACTCGTGCGCCGTCTTCGAAGATCCGGACATGGACCTGGCAGACGCCCAGCGGGCGAAGTTCGACCGTCTGTGCCGCAAGCTCGACCTCCGGCCCGGAGACCGGTTGGTGGAGATCGGCACGGGGTGGGCCGGGCTCGCCATCCACGCCGCCCGCCACTACGGGGTCGAGGTGACCACGACGACCATCTCCGACGAGCAGCGGTCGTCGGCCGTCGAACGGGTGGCGGCCGCCGGGCTGTCGGATCGGATCACCGTGCTGGGCGAGGACTGGCGCGACCTGCGCGGCACCTACGACAAGCTGGTCTCGGTCGAGATGATCGAGGCGGTCGACTGGCGCCTGCACGACGCCTTTCTCGGCGCGTGCGCCCGCCTGTTGCACCGGCGCGGGCTGGCCGCCATCCAGGCGATCGTCATCGCCGACCGCAGTTTCGAACGGGCCAAGCGGCACGACGACTTCGTGCGCCGGATGGTCTTCCCGGGCGGCTGCATCCCGTCGGTGACCGCGCTGGTGTCGTCGGTGACCCGGGCCACCGACCTCCGTGTCGTCGACCTCGAGGACATCGGACGCCACTACGCCGCCACCCTCCACCGGTGGGCGGACAACCTGTCGGCCGCCGGTGACCGGGTGGACGCCCTGGGTGTCACCCCCGGGTTCCGGCGCCTGTGGGACCTCTACCTGGCCTACTGCGAAGCGGGGTTCCTGGAGCGCCACATCAGCGACGTGCAGATGGTCCTGGCGAAGCCGGACTGGCGGGGCCGGTTGGCCGCCCGCCCGTACTGAGGTTCCGGCGTCCGGCGGCCTCCTCGACGAACTCGACGACCGAGCGCCCGTCGGGCGTGTAGCGGTCGGCGCCGAGCCGGGCGGCAGCCTCCGGCCCCGCGACCGCGGCACCGCCGACGAAGACGGGGACGCCGGGTGCGGCGGCTTTCGCCGCTCGGACGGACCGGCGCAGTCCGACGAGGGCGCCGTCCGTGACGGCGACGAGGCCCACCGCCACCAGCCGGGGGCAGGCAGCCACCGCATCGCCCACCGAGGCCGCCGGCGTGTCGGCGCCGAGCTCGACGACCTCGAAGCCCGACCAGCGCAC
>JAJZAC010000126.1 GCA_021799615.1 Actinomycetes bacterium | reverse complement strand
CGGCGGCTGAACGCCCCCGTGGTCGGCATGGCGTCCACGCCCGACGGTGGCGGCTACTGGCTGGTCGCCGCCGACGGCGGGGTGTTCGCCTTCGGCGACGCGACCTTCCGGGGGTCGCTCGGGGCCAGCCGTCCGGGAGCCCCGGTGGCGGCCTTGGCGGCGGTACCCACCGGCGGCGGCTACACCCTGGTCACGTCGACCGGCGACGTCTTCACCTTCGGTACGGCGAGGTACCTCGGTGGCATGGGCGGCCTGCACCTGAACGGCCCGGTCGTGGCCGTGACCGTCGACTGAACGGCCGCCTGTGCGCACGGCGGCGGTGCGGTCCGACGAGCCGGCCAAGACCGATGCCGGGGGCGGTGTCATAGGCTGGAGGGGTGGAGCGAACGGTCGTCGGTTTCCACCTCGACGGAGGGGGCGAGTGGGTGGCGGACCTCGACTGCGGCCACCAGCGCCACGTGCGCAACCGGCCGCCCTTCGAACCCCGCCCGTGGGTCGACGACGCCGCAGCGCGCCAGGCACGCGTGGGCACGCCGCTCGAATGCCACCTCTGCGCCCGGCCCGAACCGTGGGACGACGGCGGCGATCCCGCGTGCTGGGCGGGTCTCCTGTGCCCGGCGTGCGGTGCCGTCCTCGACGGGAGCGGTCACCGTCCCGGCTGCCGCGACGGCTGACGGCACCGACCTTCGGGGCACCCGTGCCGGTGGGGTCAGCCGGTGCCCCCGGTCAGGCCGGTGTCTCCTCGGGGCCGTACGGCTCCGCCGGCTCGGCATCGGCGTCCGGTGCGGCCGCCGGTCCACCGACGCCGTCGGGGTCGTCGATCCCTCCCGACAGCGAGGCGATCATCTCGGGGTCGTCGAGCTCCATCCCGATCTCCTCGAGCTCCAGCTCGTCCACGACCTCCGCCGGCGCCAGGTCGGGATCGAGCTGCACCGCCTCGGCGAAGTCGGGCTCCAGGCGCTCCTGCTCGGCGGCAGCCTCGTCCGCCTGCTCGAAGGTCTCCGTTCCCTGGGGCTCGTCAGGCGACCAGGTGTCCGCGTCGTGCATCGCGTCACTTCCTCCGTTCCGGCCCTCCCTCGCGTTCCATCGTAGGCCTGCCGGCGTCGTGGCGGGTCCCGACCCGTCTCGAGCCAGCGCGGCGTCGGTCCCTGCCGGTGCTGGCTACAGTGAGCCGGGATGCCCGAGATCCGAGTGGGCCCGCGCCAGGCCGAAGTGGAGCGGGGGAGACCGTGACGGACGTCCAGCCCGAGGTCGTACCCGGCTCGCCGGGGCGGCTCGGTGTGGGGATCCTCCGGCCCGATGCCACCGTGTTGTCAGGTGACCCGATGTTCCTCCAGCTCACCGGCGTGACCGGAGCCGGTGATGCCGCGTCGGTCGCCGATGCCGCCGACGCCGAGGACGTGCAGTCCCTTCGCTCGGCGGTGGCCGCCACCGGCGGTCCCGCCCGCCTCCGGTACCGGCGGTCCGGGCCGGCGGCCGGCGCCGTGGAGATGGTCCTCCTGCCTGCGCCCCGGCTGGGGGTGGTCGTCGCCGCCGTGTGCGACGCGCCCGCCGAGGCGGAGCCGCCGGGACACCGTGCGGCGGCCGGTGCCACGGCGGCGGCAGCGGCGGCGGCGATCGGAGCCGACGGGGATGACGTCCTGACCCGGGTCAGCCACGACCTGCGGACCCCCCTCCAGTCGGTGCTCGGCCTGGCCGATCTGCTCGACGAGGAGGCCAGTGCGGAGGACCGCCACGAGTGGGTCATCCGGATCCGCCAGGCCGGGGAGCACATGAT
The DNA here is from genome assembly GCA_021799615.1 of Actinomycetes bacterium. Taxonomy (GTDB): domain Bacteria; phylum Actinomycetota; class Acidimicrobiia; order Acidimicrobiales; family RAAP-2; genus JAJZDI01. The sequence goes on along the minus strand of JAJZAC010000126.1, from coordinate 4,660 downwards.
CGACTTGGTCGACGGCATCCTCGACGCCGCCCGCACCGGGCAAGTGCTCCGCACGTCGACCCCGATCCCGGTGGACGACGTCTTGGACGAGGTGCTGGCCATCCTCGACCCGGTGGCAGCGAAGCGCTCGGTGGTGCTGGTCCGGGGCGCTCCGTGGGGAGGACTGGCGCCGGCCGACCCCGTCCGCCTCCGGCAGGTGATGGTGAACCTGGTCGACAACGCCATCAAGTACAACCGCGTCGGCGGGACCGTGTCGGTGTGGTGGGCCGAGCACGACACCAAGGTGCGGCTGTCGGTGGCTGACACGGGGATCGGCATCCCGCCGGACCGCCGTCACGAGATCTTCGAGCCTTTCGTCCGGGTGGTCGACGACGTGGGAGGGATCCCCGGATCGGGTCTCGGACTGTCGACGGTCCGTGCGGTGGTGGAGGCCATGGGTGGCACCATCGGGGTGGACAGCACGGTCGGTGTCGGTTCGACGTTCTGGGTCGAGCTCCCCGTGTCACACGCCGCGTACGCCGAGCTCGACGCGGACCCCGGCGGGGCGGCCCGACGCGGGTCCTGACCAGGGGGATCACACCCCGCCACGTTCCCGCGCCGGTGGGGGTCGACTTCATCTGGGCGTCAGCATCGGGCACTATGGTCAAGTCGACCCCAGTGTTCGACGGCAACCACGGAGCCACGCCCTCTTGTCCTTCATCACGACCAGCACCCCGCGCCACCGGGTTTCCTCCGAGCGGCGGTCCACCGGTGCGCCGAACTTCCGCCGCCGGCGCATCCTGGTCGGCATCGGTGCCGTCTTCCTGTTGATCGGGCTGATCGCCGGGCCGTCGCTCGGCGGTGCGCTCACCAACCCCGCACTCGGCTCCTCGCTCAGCGCCAGGTTCGCCGAATGGGCGCGCAGCCACGGTGCCAACGGCTTCGTCAATTGGGCCGAGAACGTGTGGTACTCCCACCACGCCCCCCCGGTGGGCGGTAGACCGGCTGCCGGTGCCCTGCGGGTGCCGACCCGTACCCATGCGGCAGCTCAGCCGGCGGCAGCCACCGTGCCGGCGCACCTGCCACCACCCGCCCCGGTGCAGCCGCTGGCGACGCCGGCACTGCCGGGCGAGGGCCAGTGGACCGCCGTCGGGCGTACCGTCGGGGGCATCCCCGCCATCTACGAGACCCGGCTCCGCCCCGATCCCATCCACACCAGCCTGGTCGTCGGTGTGGCGTGGATGGACACCAAGCTCTTGCGGGCCACCCTGTACTCGGGCAGCTTCATCCCCGGGGGTGGTCCCTACCGATACACGGCACCGATCGGCCCGAATGCGGCGACCTCGCTGGTGGCGGCGTTCAACGCCGGGTTCCAGCTGTCGGCGTCGAACGGGGGCTATTACACCGACGGCCGGTTGATCGCCCCCCTGCGCACGGGAGCGGCGTCGTTCGTGGTCTACGCCGACGGCTCGTGCACGGTGGGCGCCTGGGGCAGCAACGTCACCATGACGCCCAACGTGGTCTCGGTCCGCCAGAACCTCGACCTGCTCGTCAACAACGGCACGCCCGTCCCGGGGCTGAACGCCAACGACACGACCCAGTGGGGCGCCACCCTCGGGGACCAGGTCTACGTATGGCGCTCCGGGCTGGGGGTCACCGCCGACGGCGCACTCGTCTACGTGGGTGGGCCCGGGCTCAACATCACCACCCTGGCCGACCTGCTGGTGCGGGCCGGTGCCGTGCGGGCGATGGAGATGGACATCAACACGGACTGGGTCAACCTCACCACCTACGACCCGTCCACGCCGAACGGGGCGGCCACACCGTCGAACGGGACCGAGATGCTGCCCGCCATGGTGGGCGGTCCGGGCCGTTACTTCCAGTCGTGGTGGTCGAGGGACTTCATCACGATGTCGGCCCGTCCCGTCGGTTGACCGGCTTCCGGGGAACCGACGCCACCAGCTCGTCCAACGCGGCGACCAGTGCCTCCTCCAGGGCGGCCGGTCGGCGGAGTGCATCGGCGAACGACAGCACGGAGAACACCAGGTCTCCGGCGTAGCTCCAGATCATCACGTTCAGGCCCACGCCGTTCGACGGCGGCCCGCTGAGGTAGAGCTCCTCGACGACGGCGGTGTGGAACGACCAGCGCTCGTCGGGTCCCCGGATGTTCGACACCAGGACGTTCACGTCCGGCTTCCTCCTACCCTCGGCCATGGCCCGGTGGAGCGCGCGCACCGCCGGTCCGGCGACGAACGGCGGCACGTACTCGAGCCAGTCCGGCATGAGGTCGCCCCGTGCCAACGCGAACCGCTCCTTGGCGGCACGGGTGGTGGCGCCGATGCGGGCCAGTCGTTGCCACGGGTCGGCGACGTCGGTGGCCAGCGAGGTGGTGAGGGCCGAGAAGCGGTTGCCCCACTGGCGGGGCGCCGCCCCCGCCGGTTCGAACGCCACGGGGACGCTGGCGGTGAGGGGCCGATCGGGGAGCTCACCGGTGTCGGCCAGGTAGCGGCGGAGGGCACCGCCGACGACGGCCAGGGCGACGTCGTTGACGCGCACGCCGGCGGCCTCCTTCACCATCCGAACCCGGTCCATCGGCAGGCGGGCACGCCCGTAGCTGCGCGCCACCGTGAAGGCGTCGTTCAGGATGCAGGCCGGCGTGTCGGCCGGCACGTCGGGGACGGTGCCGGGCGCCGCCGCCCGCGCCGCCCGCGCCGCCCGCCAGGTCTCGGCGGCCAGCAGCGGCAGCGCCCGGAGCCGCCGGGCATGGTCCACCAGGGCGCCGGCAACCAGCCGGCTCCGGGTGGGGATCGGCTCGCCCTGCCACGGCTCGGCCGGTGGGTCGGGGACGTGGTCGGCGCCGGTGCACAGCCGGGAGAACGTGGTGACGGCGGCGACACCGTCCGCCATGCAGTGGTTGTAGCGGACGATGACCGCCTGGCGGCCGTCGGCGAGACCGTCGACCAGCACCAGCTGCCACAGGGGGTGGCGCCGGTCGAGGGGGTGCTCGCCCAGGGCCGCGAACAGGGCGTCGAGCTGGGCGCTGCCGCCGGGGTGCGGGAGGGTGACGTGGCGGAGGTGGTCGGTGACGTCGAACTGGGGATCCTCGACGTAGACGGGCTGACCCACGCCGAAGGGCACGGGCACGACCCGCCAGCGGAACGAGGGGAGCTCTCCCAGCCGGCGCGTCACGTGCCGGTGGAGGTCGGACGGGGTCAGCGGCACCGGCACGCCGTCGGGGCCAACCGCCGGGCGCACGATGGCCAGCCCCTGGGTGTTCATGGGCTGGACGGGAAGCTCCATGAGGAGGAACCCGGCGTCCTCACCGGCCAGCCGTCGCATGTCGTCCCCCCTCTGCCAGCGTCGATGTCGGTCCGGACGGCGCCGATGGTACTGCCGGGCCGCCGGGTACGGTCAGCCCGCCCCGGTCACGCGTTGGCCGGCCATCTGGTCGAGCTCGTCGACGAGCGCCGACAGCAGCCCGGCAGGATCGGGAAGCGCGTCGGGATGCGCCAGCACGGCGAGGTGGACGGAGTCCCCCATGGTGGTGGCGGTGACGTTGACGCCGGCGCCGTCGAACGTCGGGCCCGACTGGTGGACGGCGGTGACGCGAGCCGGTCCGATCCGGAGCTCGGTCGCCGGCCCCCGGACGCTGGAGACGAGGACGCTGAAGTCGGCGCGCTCCGGCCTGGCCCGCCGCCGGCGGGCCCAGTGTCGCATGGCCGGTTCGGCGAGCGCGGGCACGGCCAGCTCGAGCCACCGTGCCGGCAACGACGGGTCTCCGGCGCGGAGCTGGGCGAGGGACTCGGACGTCACCGCCGAGACGAGCCCGGCACGCCTGGCGGGGTCCGGATCGTCGGTGCCGAGCGTCGTCACGACGGTGGTGACGTGGTTCCCCGACGTCCGGGGCGGCGCGTCGGGGGGGTCGAGGGAGACGGGGATACTGGCCGTCAGGGAGCGCGCCGGGAGCAGGCCGGCAGGCGCCAGTACCTGGCGCAGCGCGCCCCCGACCCCCGACAGCAGGATGTCGGTGAACGAGGTCCCGGTGGCAGCCCGGGCCGCCGTGAACCGGTCCGCCCCGATCGTGGCCCGGGCCGTGACGCGACGGTCGTCGAAGGCCTGGTTGAGGATGCACGGGGGTGTGTCGTCGCCAGCGGGGACGGCGACCGTCGCCGACGCACGGCGCCGGTCGATGCCCCGGAGGGCGCGAGCGGTGTCGACCACCAGCCGGGGCAGGCCGGCCAGCCCCCGCAGCAGCGCGACGACGGCGCCGAGGAGGAGCGACGCACCCGCCCGGCACGGCTCCCGGCGGGTGCCGGCGTCCCCGGCCGGCAGCGGTCCGAAGAGCAGCTCGAGCGACCGGCGCAGCGCGGCGCCGTCGACCAGCGCATGGTGGACGAGGAGGATCACGGCCTGGCGGCCGCCCGCCAGCCCGTGGACGAGCACCAGCCGCCACAGGGGGTGGCGACGGTCCAGCCGGCGGGCGGCGAGCGACGCCACCAGCACGTCCTTCCAGGCGGCTTCGGTGGACCCGTCGGTGTCGTCGATCGATACCAGCAGCGCCGAGACGACAGTCGTGATCTCGATCGCCACCCACACCAGGACCAACCCGTTGACGAGCGGCGCCATCACCATCGACCAGCAAAAGGCGTTCATCCCGACGTAAAAGCGCTGGGAGTATCGA
>JAJZAC010000125.1 GCA_021799615.1 Actinomycetes bacterium | reverse complement strand
CCGGGTGCTGCCGGGCCGGGCCGGCATGGTGCCCGGGACCACCACCGATCATGGTGACTGGACCTGGGAGTTCCCTGAGATTCCAGCACGGAAATGTGAGCGGGAGGTAAATGCTGGGTAAGGATTCGTGGAGCTCCTGGTCAGCGGGTCATCGCCTCGGCGCCTCCGGCCGCTGCGCCGCGGGGACGTCACCGGGGCCCAGCACGTCGGTCGGCTCGGCGGCCAGCTCTTCCGACTGCAACCGCCGGGGGGCGGTCTCGACCGGGGGAAGGCCCGGCAGGCCGCCCGCGCCGGTCCCCACCGCGCCCAGATCGGCGAACCGCCGGGCGGTGACGAGAACCCGGCCCTCGAGCGAGCCCACCGCCCGGTTGTAGGCGCTGACGGCGCCGTCGAGCGATCTCCCCAACTGGCCGACGTGCTCACCCAGGGTCGACAACCGGCCGTAGAGCTCGGCCCCCAGCTGCTGGATCTCACGGGCGTGCTCGGCCAGCGCGTCGTGGCGCCAGCCGTACGCCACCGACCGCAGGAGCGCGATGAGGGTGATGGGGGTGGTCAGCAGGACGTGGTTCGCCACCGCGTGCTCCAGCAGGCCCGGGTCGTGCTCCATGGCCGCCGTCAGCAGCGGGTCCCCGGCCACGAAGGCCACCACGAACTCGGGCGACGGGTCGAGGCGTCGCCAGTACTCCTTGCGGGACAGGGCGTCGACGTGGGCCCGGAGCTGGCGGGCATGCGCAGCCAGATGGCTTCGCCGGGCGTCCTCGTCGGGTGCGTCGTTGGCGTCGAGGAACGCCTGCATCGGCACCTTGGCGTCGACGACGACGTTGCCGCCGCCCGGCAACCGGACCACGAGGTCGGGCCGGAGCCGGCCGGTCCCGTCGTCACCGGTGGTCACCTGCTCCTCGAAGTCGCAGTGCTCGAGCATGCCGGCGAGCTCGACGACACGCCGGAGCTGCAGCTCACCCCACCGTCCACGGACCTGGGGGGCACGCAGGGCGGTGACCAGGCGCCCCGTCTCCGCCCGCAGCTCCCCCTGCGCGGTCGTCAGCTGGCGGACCTGCTCGTGCAGCGACGCGTAGGCCCCCTGCCGCTCGCGTTCGAGCTCGGCCACCCCCGCCTGGTAGCGGGCGAGCTCGTCTCGCACCGGCGCCAGCAGTTGCTCGATGGCCTGCTGGCGCGCTGCGAGGTCACCGGTGGCCGCCAGGCGGGCCTGGTCGAGGCGTGCCGCGGCCAGGTCGAGGAAGCGGGCACTGCTGCGGTCGAGCGCCTCACCCGACAGCCGGGCGAACTCATCGGCCAGCTGGCGCCGGGCCCCCTCGAGGGTGTGCTGCCGCTCGGCGGCCACCCGCCGCTCGGCATCGAGCTCGGCGGCGAGCTGCACGGCCCGGGCCCGCCACTGCTCGAGGGGGCGGGACCGGGCCAGGACGCCGGCCGCGGCCCCGGCCACCAGTCCCACCGCGATCCCCACCAGCGTCCACACCACCACGATCCCCACTCCTCTCCCAGGCGGGGCGGCGTGCCCCGCAGCGACCCGGGCGGGCGCCCTGGGGCGCCCGCCGGCCGCCCGGCGACGGTACCGGGGTGGTGTGACACCCGGGGTGGCGATGGCCTGGGGACCTCCGGTCCGGCCCGGTGCCGGTGCGCGACGATGTCCAGGTGCACCGGGTGGTGGTCGTGGGAGCGGGCTTCGCCGGGCTCGCAGCGGCCCGTACCCTGGCTGACCAGCCCGTCCAGGTGACGCTGGTGGACCAACGGAACCACCACACCTTCCTGCCGCTCCTCTACGAGGTGGCGACGGCCGGTCTCGACCCGGGCGACGTCGCCTACCCGGTGCGGGCGACCATCGGGAGGACAGGGAACGTCAGGTTCCGGATGGCGAGCGTGACCGGCGTCGACTGGCAGGCCCGCACCGTCGCCCTGTCCACACCGGGCGGTACCGGCGATTCGCTGGGTTTCGACTCGCTCGTCCTCGCCTCGGGTGCGGTGGCCCGGTACTTCGGCGTCGAGGGTGCGCAGCGGTTCAGCCACCCGCTCTACACCCTCGCCGACGCCCGTCACCTGCGCGACCACCTGCTGGCGCGGCTGGAGGAGGCGGATGCCGCCGAGGAGCACCGCACCGACGGGACACTCACCTTCGTCGTGGTGGGGGGCGGTCCGACCGGCGTGGAGGTGGCCGGCGCCATCACCGAGCTGCTCGACGTCTCGGTTGCCAGGGACGGGTACCGGTTCCGCCGGGACCAGGCGCGCATCGTGCTGGTGGACGGGCTCGACCACCTGCTCGGCGCCTTCCGGCCGGTCGCCGGACGGTACGCGGCGGAGACCCTCACCGGCCGGGGGGTGGAACTGCTCCTCGGTCGGACGGTCCGGCGGGTCGCCGCCGGGCAGGTGGAGCTGGACGACGGTTCGGTGCTGTCCACCCGGACGGTGGTGTGGGCGGGCGGGGTGACGGCGGCGGGCACGGTCGTGTCCGGGCTCGGCCTGCCGACCGCTCCCGACGGTCGGGTGGTCGTCGGTCCCACCCTCCAGGTTCCCGGGTTCGACGGCGTCTACGTGGTGGGCGACGCCGCAGCCATCCCGGTGGCGCCCTCAAGCGCCGACCTGTGCCCGCAGCTCGCCCAGGTGGCGATGCAGTCCGGCCGCCACGCAGCCCGGCAGGTGGTGGCGGCCGCTACCGGCGCGTCGGCCGTGCCGTTCCGCTACCGCGACAAGGGGATCATGGCCACCGTGGGCCGTCGAGCGGCCATCGCCCAGCTGCGGTGGGGGCCCGTCGTGCGGGGCACGGCGGGATGGCTGGCGTGGCTGGTCCTCCACCTCCTGTACCTCCTCGGGTTCCGCAACCGGGTGACGGTCCTGGTCAACTGGTCGTGGCGCTACCTCGAGTGGACGTCCGGCCCGCGGATCATCGTCGGCACCTCGCGCCCGGAGCGCCCGGAGGGGCCGGAGCAGGTCCCGGATCCCCGCCCGGGCGCCCGGGACACCTGAGCGGGACGGGCCGGCCGGCCGCGCGGGTACGGTGCGTGTATGGAGGGGGCCACGGCAGTACACGAGCGACTGGTCGAGATCGACCGCCAGGTGGTCCACCTGTTCGCACTCATCGGCGAGGACATCGCCGGGGCCACCCACGCGCTGCTGGCCGGCGACCGGGAGGAGGCCAAGCGGCTGGCCGACGAGGACGAGGCCGTCGACGCCATCGAGGCGGAGCTCGAGGCGTGCACCCTCGAGTTGCTGGGGAACCCGGCGATCGGTCCCGACGACCTCCGCTACCTGGTCGCCGTGCTGCGGATGCTCCCCGACATCGAGCGCAACGGCCACCTGGCCCAGCACGTGGCCCGCCGGGCCGCCCGCGGGCTCGGCGTGGAGCTGTCGGCCCGCAGCCGAGGGCTCGTCGAGCGGATGGGTGAGGTCGCCATCCACATGTGGCGGGCGACAGCTGACGCCTACCGGGCCCGCCTACCGGGAGCCGTCGAGCTCGTCGACGATCTCGACGACGAGATGGACGACCTCCACGTGAGCCTGACCGTCGAAGTCGTGGCAGGGACGATGCCGCTGCCGGTCGCCGTCGAGCTGGCCATGATCGCCCGCTTCTACGAGCGCTTCGGCGACCACGCCGTCAACCTGGCCAAGCGGGTCGCCACGCTCGCCGACGGCGACGGCGCAGCGCCTGCGTGCGACGAGGGCGGCTGACAGCGGTCCACCGGCGTGGGCGGAGGTTCCACCGGCGGCCCGGCCGGCGGTGCGGGTCAGCCGATCCGGCCCGAGACCAGCAGCGCCTCGGCGATCTGCACCGCGTTCAGGGCCGCGCCCTTGCGCAGGTTGTCGCCGGCGACGAACAGCGACAGGGCGTGCGGCCGGGTCGGATCGTTCCGGACGCGACCCACGAGACTCGGGTCGCGCCCGGCGGCGGCCAGCGGGGTGGGGATGTCGACCAGCTCCACCGCCGGCGCGCCGGTCAGCAGCTCCACCGCCCGTCCGGCGTCGATCGGACGGGCGAATTCCAGGTTGAGGGCCAGCGAATGGCCGGTGAAGACCGGCACCCGCACGCACGTGCAGCTCACGGCCAGCTCCGGCAGCTCCAGGATCTTCCGGCTCTCGTCCCGCAGCTTCTGCTCTTCGTTGGTCTCGCCCGAACCGTCCTCTACCAGGCTGCCGGCCAGGGGCACGACGTTGTGGGCGATCACCGCCGGGAAGGTCGACGGTTCGGGGAACGACACGGCAGCGCCGTCGAACGTGAGCGCCGACGCCTCGTCGCCCGATGCCTGGAGCTCGGCGGCGAGCTCGGCCACCCCGGCCAGCCCGGCTCCGGACACCGCCTGGTAGGTGGCGGCCACCATACGGACCAGCCCGGCAGCGTCGTGGAGGGGCTTCACGACCGGCATGGCCACCATCGTCGTGCAGTTGGGGTTGGCCACGATCCCCTTCGGGATCCGGCCCAGCGCGCCGGCGTTCACCTCGGGCACGACCAGCGGGACGTCGGGGTCCATCCGCCATGCGGACGAGTTGTCGATGACCACCGCGCCAGCGGCCGCCACCCTCGGTGCCAGCACCCTCGATGCACCCGCGCCGTTGGAGAACAGGGCCACGTCGATGCCGGAGAAATCCGCCGAATCGGAGTCCTCGACGCCCACCTCCTCCCCCCGGAACGCCAACGTCCTCCCCGCCGAACGGGCGGTTGCGAAGAACCGGACGCGGTCGGCGGGGAACCCCCGCTCGTCGAGCAGCGTCCGCATGACCGAGCCGACCTGCCCGGTCGCTCCGAAGACGGCGACATCCATGGGACGGGAGTCTACGGCGGTGCCGCGCCCCGCCCGGCGCCCCGCCCGGCGCAGGCGGGGACGGCCGCGGTGCGACGGATGCGGTGATCAGCCCAGCTCGAAGGCGGCGTGCAGGGCGCGTACGGCGTCCTCCACGCGCTCGGCCCGCACCACGCACGAGATCCGGATCGACGACGTCGAGATCATCTCGATGTTGATCCCCGCAGCGGCGAGGGTCTCGAACATCAGGGCGGTCACCCCCGGATGGGTCTTCATGCCCGCTCCCACCAGTGACACCCGTGCCACCCCCGCGTCGCTCGAGACGCCGCTGGCATCGAGCGCGCCGAGGAGGCCCTCGGTCACCGCCACGCTCGTCTCGAGGTCGCCGGTGGGCACGGTGAACGAGATGTCCGTCGTCCCGTTCTCCGCCGTGTTCTGCACGATCATGTCGACGTTCACGCCGCGGTCGGCCAGGGCCCGGAACAGGCGGGCGGCGAGTCCGGGACGGTCGGGGACGCCGGCCACGGTCACCTTGGCCTCCGAGGTGTCGTGGGTCACGGCGGTGACGACGGCCTGTTCCATGGTCGGATCCTCCTCGTCGACCCGGGTGCCTGGCTCCCAGGTGAAGCTCGATCGGACGTGCAGGGGCACGGCGTGGTTGCGGGCGAACTCCACCGAGCGGAGGGCCAGGACCCGACCGCCCGTGGCTGCCATCTCCAGCATCTCCTCGAAGCTGACCCGGGCGAGGCGACGGGCCTCGGGCACCACCCGGGGATCGGCCGAGAACACGCCGGTCACGTCGGTGTAGATCTCGCACTCGTCGGCACCCAGGGCCGCGGCCAGCGCCACGGCGGTGGTGTCGGACCCGCCCCGGCCGAGGGTCGTCACGTCACGCTCGGTCGAGACCCCCTGGAACCCGGCGACGACGGGGACCCCGCCCCGGGCCAGCACCTCGCGCAGGCGGTCGCCACGGATCTCGACGATCTTGGCCCGCGTGTGCTCGGTGTCGGTCACGATCCCGGCCTGGCTCCCGGTGAAGGACACGGCGTCCACCCCGAGCTCGGCCAGGGCCATGCACAGCAGGGACATCGAGATCCGCTCCCCGGAGCTGAGGAGCACGTCGAGCTCCCGCGCCGGCTGGCTCGTGCTCACCTCGCCGGCCAGCCGGACGAGATCGTCGGTGGTCTTGCCCATGGCGCTCACCACGACGACGACGTCGGAACCGGCACGCCGGGTCCGGGCCACATGGTCGGCCACGGCCCGGATCCGCTCCGCGTCGGCGACCGAGGTGCCGCCGAACTTCTGGACGACGAGGGGCATGGCCCGCCAGGGTAGCGCCCCATCCGCCGGGCATCGGAGGGCGGCGACCGGGGCGGAGCGTGGCGCTGCCGGCAACGCACTACCCTGATCCCCCGTGCCCACCGAGAAGCGTCAACGTCAGAAGGCGGCCCGCCAGGCCCGGCTGGCAGCAGAAGCCAGGACCCGCAAGCGCAAGCAGACGATCCGCCGGGTCGGGACGGGGATCGTCGTGCTCGCCCTGATCGCGGCCCTGTCGCTGTGGCTCACCCATGGTTCGTCGAAGAAGTCGGCCGGCACCCCGTCGGCGACGACCACGGTCCCGGCGTTCGCCTACACGCCATCGTCCGCTCCCGGCGGTTCGGGAAACACGAGCCCGTCGGCCATCACCACGTCGGCCGACTGCCCCGCCTCGCTCGGCGCCACGCTCAACAAGCCCACCTACCCGAACGGCCCCACCGGCGCCCAC
>JAJZAC010000124.1 GCA_021799615.1 Actinomycetes bacterium | reverse complement strand
CCCGGGCGCCTCCGAGCACGCCGAGGAGGATCACCTCGACCAGGTCGTGGTCCCAGATGAACACGAACGGCGACTCCGAACCCCACACCCCGAGGACGACCGGTCCCTCGAACAGCGCCGTCACCGGGCTGCTGGTGCGCTCCCCCACCACCGTCCCCGCCCGCAGCACCAGCTGGGCCAGCTCCGGGTGGGCCTCCCGGTACTCGGCCAGCAGCGCCTCGACCAGCCGCTTGTGGTGGGCGTAGGGGATGCCCTCGTTGCCCCGCAGCGGATCGTCCTCGTCGAGGGCCGCCGGGTTGTCGGCGTAGTAGCCGTAGGCGGCGCCGCTGCTGGTGACCACGAGCGTGGTGACCCCGGCGGCGACGCACGCCTCGAGCACGTTCCGCGTGCCGACGACGTCCACCCGGTAGGCGAGGTCGTCGGGGGCCCCGGGGGGGACGCGCAGGATCGACGCCAGGTGCACCACCGTGTCGACGGCGTGGTCACGCATCAGCCCGGCCAGGTCGTCGGTGGCCACGTCGCCGACGACGTAGGTGACGCCGTCCACCCGCCGCTCCCCGGGCACCTCGGCCACGTCCACGGCCACCAGGTCCGCCACCTCGTCGCCGCGGGCGGCCAGGGCGTCGAGGGTCAGGGAGCCCACGTAGCCGGCCGCCCCCGTCACCAGCACCGACGGGCGGCTCACCCGGCCGGCTCCTGGTGCATCTCCTTGAAGTCGAGGAGCCCCGGCGCCAGCAGGTGGGCGTCCGGGTCGACGTCCACGTGCACTACCGCCGGCCGCCCCGAGGCGAGCGCCCGCCGCAGCGCCGGTTCCAGGTCGGCCGTCGTCGAGACCCGCTCGCCGTGGGCCCCCATGGCCCGGGCCACCTCGTCGAAGTGCACCTCCCCGAGGTCGGTGTTGATGGTGCCCTGGGTGTCGACCCCGAGCACCTGGCGCAGCTCGCCCAGGCCGAACTGCTGGGTGAGCTTGACCATGCCCCACTGCCGGTCGCACAGCACCACGAAGCACACCGGCAGCCCCTCACGCACGGCCGTCTCGACCTCCTGGACGTGCATGCCCATGGCTCCGTCGCCGGTGATGCAGCACACGGTCCGCTCCGGGTGGGCCGCCTTCACCCCGAGCCCCTGGCCGAGGCCGGCGCCCAGCATGCCGAATTTGAAGGTGGAGAACACCGAGTTGGGGGCGGTGGGCCCGTAGTACATGGTCGTCCACACGGCCGTGTTGCCCCCGTCCACCACCAGTAGGGCGTCGTCGCCCACGACGTGTCGCACCGCGTGGGGGACGTGGGCGGGGTGGACAGGTGCACCCTCGGCCAGCAGGGCCACGTCGAGCTCCGCCCGCAGCTCGTGCGTTCGGGCCGCGAGCGATGCTGTCCAGGCCCGCCTCGCCTCCAGGCGGTCGGCGGAGACGGTCCGGTGGCCCAGCGCCTCCGTCACCTGGCGGGCGAACACCCCGACGTCCCCGAGCACGGCCACGTCGACCGGCCTGTTGAGCCCGAGGATCTCCTCGTCCACGTCGACCTGGACCACCGTCGTGCCGGGCCCGCCCCACCGGTGCCCCCGGCCCCACCAGTCCGTCTCCCCCAGTCGGGACCCCAGCACCAGGACGAGGTCGGCGTCGGCCCGGGCCGTGCCCGCCACCTCCAGCGCGCTGAGGGGGATGGCCAGGGGGTGGTCGGCGGCGATGGCCGACTGGGCACCCCAGCTGGTGGTGACCGGCGCCTGGAGCTGCTCGGCCAGGCCGACGACCCCGGCGGAGGCGCCGGCGTGGACGACGCCGCTGCCCACGTGGAGCATCGGGCGAGCCGCCGCCACCAGGAGGTCCGCGGTCCGCTCGACCAGTGCCGGGTCGGGGACGACGGGACCGGTGTAGCGGTAGGAGGAGGGCGGCCGGTTCCAGCCGTCCTCGATCCCGAACGCCCCGTTCAGCACGTTCTCGGGGACGTCCACGTGGACCACGCCGGGCCGGCCGCGCCAGGCGAGACGGAACGCCCGCCGCATCATCTCCGGGATCCGCTCGAAGGTGCCGGCGTGGCCGCTCCACTTGGCCATCGGGCGGATCACCCCGCACTGGTCGAAGTACTGGTAGGCGCCGCCCCGGTCCGGATAGGTGATGCCCTGGCGCCGGCTACTGGTGAGGACCAGCACCCGGTTGCCCTCGCCGTTCTCGACCGCCACCCCGGGGAGGATGTTGGCGACCCCGGGGCCGTTGCTGGCCATGCACACGCCCAGCCTGCCGGTCGAGCGGGCGTAGGCCCCGGCCATGTGCGCGGCGGTGGTCTCGTGGCGTGGCGAGCGGAGGGTGATGCCGTACTTCTCGAAGCTCGAGAACAGGCCCATGTAGGTCCCGTCCACGATCCCGAAGACGGTGTCGACGCCCTCGGCGGCCAGCATGGCCGCCACGACCTCGCCTCCGAGCACCTGGCGCATGGGACCTCCTGGGTCGTGCCGCCGTCGGCGGCAGGGGTGCCGGCACCCTACTCACCGCCGGGCGGCCCCCTCCAGCCAGGCGGGGATCTCGCCGGCGGGCATGGGTCGGGCGAACAGGTACCCCTGGGCCAGCTCGCAGTGGAGGCCGCGCAGCCGATCGGCCTGTTCCTCGGTCTCGATGCCCTCGGCGAGCACGGTGATGCCCAGGCCGTGGCCGAGTGCGACGATGGCCTCGAGCAGTCCTTCGTCGTAGCTGCTGTCGGAGGCACCGACGACGAACGACCGGTCGATCTTGATGACGTCGGGGCGCAGCAGGGCCAGGTAGGAGAACGACGAGTACCCGGTCCCGAAGTCGTCGAGGGCGAAACAGACGCCCAGTTCGGCCACCTCCTCGACCAGGCGCTGGCTCGACTCCACGTTGCTCAGCGCCGCGGTCTCGGTCACTTCGAGGACGAGGCGGTCACCGGTGACGCCCGTCTCGGCCAGCAGCGCCTTGACCATGCCGATCAGTCCCGGATCGTGCATCTGGCGAGCTGCCAGGTTGACCGAGACGCTCAACGGCGACGCCGGCTCCAGTTCCGCGAAGGGCCGCGCCGTCCCGGTGCCCTTCGGCCGGCGACCGAGACCCGGGCCCGCCGGCACGGTGGGCCACCGGGCCAGGTCGTGCAGGGCCGTGGCCAGGGCGTAGGCCCCGAGGTCGACGATCAGGTCGCTCTGCTCGGCCAGCGGGATGAAGGTGACAGGCGACACCCAGCCCCGCTGCGGGTGCCGCCACCGCATGAGCGCCTCGAAGCCGACCACCCGGCCGTGGGCCAGGTCGACCACCGGCTGGTAGTGCATGGTCAGCTCGTCCCGCTCCAGTGCGTGGCGCAGGTCCTGCTCCAGGGCGAACCGGCTCCGCTGCACCTCGTGGAGGGCGCGGCTGAAGATGACGGAGCGGCCCTTGCCCAGGCGCTTGGCCTGGTGCATCGCGCTGTCCGCATCGCGTACCAGGTCGACGTGGGACTCCACCTCGCCCCCGTCGCAGACCACGATGCCGATGCTGGCTCCGACGATGAGCGACGCCTCGCCGACCGTGAACGGGTCGCCGAGGGCGTGGAGCATGCCGGCGGCGATCTCCTCCGCGCCCGCCGCGCCGTCCACGTCCTCGGCCAGGTAGAGGAACTCGTCGCCGCCGAACCGGCCGAGGCCGCTCGGGTCGGGAACCGCTCGGGCCAGGCGCCCGGCCACCGACAGCAGCAACTCGTCGCCGGCCCGGTGGCCCCAGGCCCCGTTCACCAGGCCCAGGTCGTCGATGTCCAGCAGCATGACCGCCACCGTCTCGCCCGACCGGCGTGCTCGTGACAGCGCCTGTGCCAGCCGGTCCTCGAAGAGGGGGCGGGTCGCCAGCCCGGTCAGCGGGTCGTGGAGGCTCTGGTGCGAGAGCTTGGACTGGAGCCGGTGCTCTTCGGTCACGTCCCTGATGGAGACCAGGTACAGGTCCGGGGCGTCCGGGCCCTGCGGGAGCAGGTCGACCGCCACCTCCGCCCAGATGAGCGAGCCATCGGCGCGTTCGAAGCGCTTGGTGTAGAAGACGCGGTCGACCTCACGCGCCGAGAGCATGCGGTAGTTGCGGACGGTCGCCGGGCGGTCGTCGGGGTGGGTGAGGTCGAGGATGTCCCGGCCGACGAGGTCGTCGACGGTCCGGCCGGCCATCCGGCAGCAGGCGTCGTTGGCCCGCATGACGTGCCGGCCGGCGTCGAGGACCGCCATCGGCGCCGTGTTGCTCTCGAAGGCCAGCCGGAAGTGCATCTCCGCCTCGGCCAGTGCCTCCGTCATGCGGTGGACGTGCGTGGTGTCGCGGACCGACACGACGTAGTACGCCGGCTCGCCGGTGTCCGACCTGACCAGGGCCTGGGAGACCTCGACCCAGATGATCTCGCCGTCGGGACGCTCGTAGCGCTTCTCGAAGGCGGTCTCGTCGACCGGATCGCTGGCGTCGAGCGTGCGCTGGCGGCTCCGGGTGGTCAGCCAGCGGTCGTCGGGGTGGGTGAAGGCCAGCGAGTCGTAGCCGATCACCGCATCGCGCTGGCGGCCGACCAGGGCACAGTAGGCGGCGTTCGCCTCGAGGATGGTGCCATCCAGGCCGACCAACAACATGCCGGCACTGGTGGCGTCGAAAGCCGAGCGAAGATCCGGCTCCATCACCACCGAAGCGTATCCCTGGTGGTGGCGCACCGCCCAGGTCAGGGCCGCGTCGGTCCCCGGCGTGCCCGTCGACGGTCGCCTCGGGCTCGGTGCGCCCCCACGTCCGACCCCGCAACGGGCGACCGGCGACCGGCGACCATATAGTTGACAACTGCTATGCCAGATCTTCTCCGCCTGTCCGCCGACATCATCGACAGCGGTCGGACCGACGTTCCCGTCAACCGGGTGTCCCAGGAGCTCTCCGAGATCGCGCCGGGCATCGCCATGGTCGAGTCCTTCAGCCACGTGGTGGCGTTCGCCACCGACGGCGGGCTCGCCGTGTTCGACGCCAGCAGCCCTCTCACGGCACCGGCCGCGCTACAGGCGCTCCGGGCGTGGTCGGGCGGGCGGGTCCACACCCTCGTCTACACCCACGGCCACCTCGACCACGTGGGGGGTTCGCCCGCCTTCGTGGCCGACGCCGCCGGGCGCGGCTTCGAGCGGCCGCGGGTCGTCGGTCACGAGGCGGTCCTCGCCCGCTTCGAGCGGTACCGGATGACCAGCGGCTGGAACCAGGCCATCAACCACCGCCAATTCGGCTGGCTGGCCGGTCGGGGTGCCGGTGCCGCCGCCGGCGGCGGGCCGGGGGCGTTCCTGCCCGACGACGTGGCCGTCCCCGACCACACCTACGCCGACCACGACGTGGTCGACGCCGATGGCCTCGAGCTCCACCTGCACCACGCCCGGGGCGAGACCGACGACCACACCTGGACGTGGATCCCCGAGCACCGGGCCATCACCTCGGGCGACTTCCTGATCTGGAACTTCCCCAATGCGGGCAACCCGCAGAAGGTCCAGCGCTACCCGCTCGACTGGGCGGCCGCCCTGCGGGCCATGGTGGCGAAGGAGCCCGAGCTCCTCCTCCCGGCCCACGGACTGCCCATCGCCGGCCGGGAGCGGATCGCCACCGTGCTGACCACCGTGGCCGGGGCCCTCGAGCACCTGGTGGACGAGACGGTGGCCATGATGAACGGCGGGGCGACGCTGGACGAGGTCGTCCACACGGTGGCTGCGCCGCCCGACACCCTCGCACTGCCGTACCTGCGCCCGCTCTACGACGAGCCCGAGTTCGTCGTGCGGAACGTCTGGCGCCTGTACGGCGGGTGGTGGGACGGGAACCCGGCCCGGCTGAAGCCCGCCCCCGACGCGGACCTGGCCGCCGAGGTGGCCGTCCTGGCCGGCGGCACCGCCACCCTGGCCGGCCGGGCCCGCCAGCTCGCCGACGCCGGTCGGTTGGACCTGGCCTGCCAGCTGGTCGAGTGGGCGTTCCAGGCCGCGCCCGACGATCCCGCGACCCGGGCGGCCATGACCGACGTCTACCAGGCCCGCCACACCGCCGAGTCCTCCCTCATGGCCAAGGGCATCTTCGCCAGCGCGGCCCGGCGCCAGGCCTGACGGGTCCCGGCGGCACGTGGACCCGCCGCCCGCTCCGGCGGTCCCTCACCCGGGCTCGGCGACGGCGCGCTCCCACGCCTGGCGGACCGGGGCCGAGATCCGGCCGCGGTCGCTGACCTCGAGCCCGGCGGCCTTCGCCCAGGCGCGGATCTCCGCCGGCGCCGGTCCGCCGGTTGTGGCGCCGCCCATGGCGGCGATGCCGGCCGCAGGCGTGCGTTCCCCCAGGACCGGCGCCCCGATGCGCGCACTGGCGGCCGGCTCGGCGGTCGCCCAGGCGTGGGCCGCGGCGAGGTAGCGGTAGGTCCACTCCTCAGCCAGACCTCGGGTCTCGCAGAAGACGATGGGCACGGTGGGCCAGTGCACCTGGCACTCGGCGATCCCGTCGGCGACGACGGCCGGGCGGACCCGGTCCTGCTTGAACACCAGGGAGTACCGGTCCTCGACCACCACCGCTGCCCGCGGCAGAGCCGCCAGCTCGCCGAGGGCGTACCGCAGGCGCCCGC
>JAJZAC010000038.1 GCA_021799615.1 Actinomycetes bacterium | reverse complement strand
GGTGCCGGCACGGCCGGCCGGGCGGGCAGCACCGGGGCGTCGCGTCCGGTGCCGCTGCCCGCCGAGGCCGTCTCGTGGTAGTCCTCCTCCACGTTGACGGCCCAGATGTCGTGCGACGCCCCGTGGATGTTCTCCACGGTGAGGAGGGCCGTGTACATGGAGTGGTCCTGGTTGTTGTACTTGTGCATCCCGTTCCGCCCCACCGGGTGGACGTTCGGGGCATGCGCCTCGATCCACGAGCGGATGACCTCGACCCGCGCGCGGTAGGCGTCGTCGTAGACGGGGTAGGCCTTGGGCATGCGGACCACGTAGCCCGCTTCGACGTCGCCCGGCTCCGCCAGCCCGATGGCGGCCAGCTCGCGGGTGGCCATGGCCACCAGGTCGTCGTCCGAAGCCGTCCACACGTCGTCGCCCTCGAAGACGAAGTACTCCATGCCGAGGCAGGTCCGGCCGCCCTTCACCAGGTAGGGAGACCAGGAGCCGAAGTTCTGGATCCGCCCCACCCTGACGTCCGGCGCGTGGATGTAGATCCAGTTGTCGGGGAACCCACGCTCCTCCGGCACCACCAGCGCGACGGTGAGGAAGTCCCGGTAGCCGAGCGAGGCTGCGGCCTGTCGCACCTCGGCTGGCGGCGGTGGGTCGAACGCCCGCACCAGCGCCGAGAGCGGCATGGACGAGATGACGTGTGCGGCCTCGAGGGTACGTTCGCCGTCGGGGGTGGCCAGGGTCACCGACGTGGCCCGGCCACCGGCGACGTGGACCGCGGTCACGGCGGTGGACAGCTCCACCGAGCCGCCGGCCGCCTCGACCAGCGAGGCGCACCGCTCCCACATCATCCCCGGCCCGAATTTCGGGTACTGGAACTCCTCGATCAGGCTGGTCACCTGCCGGGAGGTGTCCCGCCGGCCCACGAAGCGGGCGCGGATCGGCTCCCACACCGCGGAGAACAACGACATCCCCTTGATCCGCTGCGCGCCCCAGTCGGCCGACAATTCGGAGGCGGGCACGCCCCACACCTTCTCGTTGTAGGTCTTGAAGAAGTGCCGGTAGAGCCGCCACCCGTAGTTGGTGACGATGTAGCCCTCGAGGGTGTCGCGGTTGGCGGGTGGGCGCAACCGCACCCAGACGAACGACAGGGCGCACCTCGCCGCCTCGACGATCCCCAGGTTCGCCAGCGCGTTTCCCAGCTTGATCGGGTAGTCGTAGAACTTCCCCTGGTAGAAGATCCGGCTCATCCGGGGACGCAGGAGGAAGTCCTCGTCGGGCAGGATCTCGTGCCACAGTGCCTCGACCGGGCCCACCTTGGTGAAGAAGCGGTGGCCGCCGATGTCGAACCGCCACCCGTCGCGCTCGACGGTCCGGCTGATCCCGCCCACCACCGTGTCCGACTCCACCACGACCACCGGGTCACCGGCGCGGGTCAGGGCGTAGGCGGCGGTCAGGCCGGCGGGACCGGCACCGACGACGACGACCGGGGCACCCGCCGACGGTTCCGTCCCCGCCGTCCGGGGTTCGACCGTGGCACTCATCCTGTGGTTCCATCCTCTCGCAGCTGGCTCCGCCAGGCGCCGATCCACGCACGCCGGGACGCTCGCCGCCGGACCGGGTCAGCGGCCGGCACGGCGCACTGTCGGTGCGAACCCCGGCAGCCTCCGGATCCGGAGCGCTTCGACCCGTACCCTAGTCGCACGGCACCGGCCCTCCCGGCGACCGGCGCCCCGGGTCGGTCACGGGACCACCACCCCGACCATGGCCGCCACCGTGTAGAGGACCATGATCCCTGCCGCCCCGACGACGGTGGTCCGCGGGTGACGGCGCACGACCGCCGTGCCGGCCGCCGCCACGACCAGCGGGAACGCCCCCGTGGCGTAGCGCTCGAACGAGTCGAGGTTCGTCGAGGTGAGCGAGACGGCCAGGACGGCCGACGCGAACCATGCGTACGAGGCGGGAAGCCTGCGGAACACCACCACCAGCAGGACGACGGCCAGCACCACCCAGGGCACGTGAGCCGCCTCGCCCAGGTGGCGACCGTGCAGCCCCGAGACGAGGGCGTCCCAGGCGCCGACCAGCGGGACGGTGAGCGAGCCCCGGTGCCCTCCCTGTTCCTGGACGCGCAGTGGCAGGAGCGGGTCGCCGAACCGGTGCCCCACCCAGAGGAGGTAGGCACCGGCGCCGGCGAACGGCGCGACGACCGCGGCCATCCGGGCCGGCACCGCCGGCGCCGCGACCAGGCCACCGGGGCCGCGGCCGCGGGGCCGGGCCGCCCAGACCTCGAGGACCGCCGGCACCGCCAGCAGGACCCCGAGGGGCCGGACCGCTCCCGCCGCCAGCCCGGCGGCGGCTGCCCACCACCACCACCGGCGCCGGAGGGCGACGAACGCCCCGACGGTGCACAGCAGCAGCAACCCCTCGGCGTAGCCGAACACGTAGGTGTAGCCGGCCGGTGCCAGGGCCAGGAGCCAGACGGCCCGGCGCGCCCACCGGGGATCGCCGGTGTCCTGCCGCACCAGCACGTCGAGGAGGGCCAAGCCGACCAGCGCGCACACGTTGGCCACCGCCACGACGGCGAGACCGGCACCCAGTCCCGTGGCCCACGACAGGCCCCGTGCCATCAGCGGGAACAGCGGGAAGAAGCGGACCGACTGCACGCCGACCGCTGCGTAGCCGTGCCGGGCGATCGCCTCGTACCACCCGGCGTCCCATGCCAGGAGCCCCTGGTGGACGCGCGTCACCGCCGCCTGGTCGTGGGGCCGCAGCCAGACGACCCCGGCGCGGGCCACGCCGGCCGCCACCGCCACCGCCGCCCGGGCCGCCAGCCACGGCGCTACCACCCGCCGCAGGGCCCCGGTCATCCCCGGCCACCGCCGGACCACCGGGATCCCGGCGACCGCTCCGGCGCTCACGGTCGGGTCGGAGCGAACTCCACCAGGTTCATCGGCTGGAAGTACCGGCTCCCGTTCAAGGTGACGAGCCCCGTCTCGTGCAGGGCGGGATCGGCGCCGAGCACCTGGAGGATGCCTTCGCACTTGACCCCGAACGTCTGGTAGCCGGGCGCCCACACCACGAAGATCCGGTGGCGGCTGCCGGCGGCGCGCTCGAGCCCCTGACCGAAGGCGAGCGGCGAGCCGGCCGCGCTGGCCTTGGCGTAGTCGACCCAGTCGACGAAGGCCGGCCCGGTGCCCCGGGGGAACGTCGTCTGGTCGTACCGGCCCGCCGGGAGGAGACGGTTCACGGCCGGGCCCAGCTGATCGGGGCAGTAGGCGACGACGTCCCCCGGCTGTCCGGCCGATGCCAGGGCCGCCGCCACCTGACCGGCCTGGGTGCGGTTGGTCGTGACGTTGGGGGCGGCGCTGGCCAGGCCGGCCACCACCGCCACCGACAGCAGCCCGACGCGTACACGGCGGTCGGCCAGGGTGGTCACACCCAGGGCCACCAACAGCACCAACGGCACGAACACCACCGAGGCGTAGCGTGCCTGGAACGCGCTGTGCGACAGGAACCCACCGGCGATGGCGACAGCCAGCGTGCCGAACACCACGATGGCCACCGGCCGGCCGCGGGGGCGCGTCCGGATGTCCAGGTCCACGTGCCGGTCGTCGACGGCGAGGCCGAAGAGCCCCAGACCGGCCAGGGCGAAGTAGACGAGGGCCAGCGCGCGCCCCTGGCTGGTGGGACCGCCGGCGAAGGACGTCACCGCGTTCACCATGGCGGCGAAGTTGGCGGGCATCGCCCACGGCGTGCCGGTGTGGCGGGACTGGTACACGAACGTCGGGAGCCACGGGACGAAGGTCAGGGCACCCACCGCCATGGCGCCGGCCGCCGCCAGGGCGCCCCGACGCCATGCGGCGCGGCCCCACCTGGCCTGGAAGAGGAGCCACAGCCCCGTCACCCCCAGCAGGTACAGGGACCAGTAGTGGGAGTACAGGAGCGCCGCCGTCACCACGGCGACCGCGGCGAGGTTGCCCGGTCGGGGTCGGTCCAACGTCCGGGCCAGGGCAAGGAACCCGAGCACGGTGAGCAGCGCCACCAGCGCGTACATCCGGGTCTCGGTGTCGTACCGGACGGCGAAGGGCGACGTCGCCACCAGCAGGGCGGCAGCCCATGCCGCCGTCGTGCCGCCGATACGACGGCCGGCCAGCCAGGCGCAGGGCACGGTGACGACGCCGACGACCCCCGACAGCGAGCGCACGGCGAGATCGGAGGTGCCGAACATGCCCATCCACACGTGGAGGAGGGCGTAGTAGAGGGGCGGGGCGCCGTCGCGCCGGAGGTACGTCGGCAGTTCGTGCAGCGGCTGCCGTGCGATGTCGACGGTCAGCGCCTCGTCGAGCCACAGGTCCGACCGCGTCCAGAACCGCAGGACGAGGGCCGCCGCCGCGACCACGACGAGGGCCGCCACGACGAGGGGCCGCGAGCGGGTGCCGGCGACCCCGTCGCCGGTCGGGCCGGCCGTCGCCGGGACGGCTCTGCCGAGCAGGGCGGCCTCCCCGGGCGCCTCGGGCGGAAGGAGCGGGGCGGGGCGAGCAGGAGCCGCGTGGGGGGGGGAGCCGTCCATGCCGGCATGGTAGCGACGCCACGGACGGCACCCGGATCGGGGGCATCCGGGGGGAGCGGGCGCGCCACCGCGGCATGCATGTACAGGGAACGGGGGACCCGGTATCCTCCGGGGACCGGGCGGCCGCCGTCCGGCCTGGGGAGGCCGATCGGTCCGGCGCGCCGGCACCGGTCGTGCCCGGGACGTTCCACCAGGGGTGGACCGGATTGGGGGAGAGCATGGGGCGATCGGACGGGCTGAGCCGGCGGAAGTTCCTGTCGTCGAGTGCCGCTGCCGCCGGTGGCGCGGCGCTGATCGGGGTGGGCGGGCCGGTGGCCCTGGCCGGGTGCGCCTCCTCCACCTCCTCGGGATCCTCCGCCACCTCGGGCGGTGCCGCCAGCGCCGCCAGTGCCGGCGTGGGGACGGGAACACCCCGACGGGGCGGTTCGGCCATCCTGGCCACGACGTCGGAGATCGACGGCTTCTACCCCCCTTCCAACCACTGGGACGCCACCGGTTTCCTCTACGCCAACACCGTCTTCGATCCCCTGGTGGCGGTGGGCGCCGACGGCTCCGCCCAGCCCTACCTGGCCGAATCGGTGACCCCCAACCCCGACAACACGGTGTGGACGGTGCGCCTCCGCCCCGGCGTCACCTTCAGCGACGGCTCGGCGCTCACGTCCTCGGTCCTGAAGGCGAACTTCGACGCCCTGAAGGCGTCCCCCCTGACCGGCATCGCCCTCCAGATCGTGGAGAAGGCGGCCATCGTCGACCCCCTGTCGGTCGCCTTCACCTGCACCGGGCCCAACGTGGCCTTCCCCTACTACCTCACCAGCCAGGTCGGCTACGTGTTCGGCACCGCCATGATCGACGCCGCATCGGGGTCGGGGCCAGCCACTCCGGTGGGGACGGGGCCGTTCGTCTACTCCTCGTGGCAGCCGAACGACCACTTCACCGCCACCCGCAACCCGCACTACTGGCGGCCCGGGTACCCGTACCTGGACGCCATCACCTTCCGGCCCATCGCCGACACCACCCAGCGAGAGAGCACGCTGAAGACGGGGGCCGTGGACCTCATCTATTCCGCCGATCCCAACACCGTGGACCACTTCAACGGGGTGTCCGGCTACCAGGTGGTCACCAACCTGCACGACACCGTCGGCGAGCCGGACATGGACTTCGTCATGCTCAATTGCGCCAAGCCACCCACGGACGACCTGCGCGTCCGCCAGGCCCTGGCCCACGGCCTCGACGCGACCGCGCTGGCCAAACTGTTCGGCGGCGGCCTCGAACAGCCGGCGACCGGCCTCTTCCCCCCGGGCTCGCCCTACTACTCCCCGACCACCTATCCCACCTTCGACCAGGCGGCGGCGCGCTCCCTCGTGCACCAGTACGCGGCCCAGCACGGCACCCCGTCCGTCCAGCTCGGAACGGTCACCGATCCCCGCCTGTCCCGGGTCGTCCAGGCCATCCAGCAGATGTGGCAGCAGGTGGGCTTCGACGTGTCCCTCCAGATCATCGACCAGGCCTCGTTCATCACCAACGCCATCACCGGTGACTTCCAGGCCTACACGTTCGAGCAGTTCTCGGCAGCCGACCCCGACCTGAACTACGTGTGGTGGTCGACGACGACCATCGCCGCTCCGGGCAAGATCGGCCTCAATTTCGCTCGCAACGCCGACCCCCAGATCGAGCAGGCGATGGTGGCGGCGCGGGGCGAGACCAACCGCGCCGCGCGGATCGCCGACTACCAAAAGGTGAACGAGCGCTTCGCCGTCGACCTGCCGTACCTGTGGCTGGGCAGGACCGTCTGGTCCGAGGTGTCCAACCAGCGCCTCCAGAACTTCGCCGGCATGGTGCTCCCCGACGGGACGCGGGCCAAGCCGTTCGACAACGGGGTCTCCTTCACCGCCCAGATGTGGATGGCGGGCTGACGCCACCGTGCTGGCCACCTACCTGCTGAAGCGATTGGTGCAGCTGATCGCCGTCAGCTTCCTCATCTCGGTGATCGTCTTCATGCTGGTCCACCTGTTGCCGGGCGACCCGAGTGTGACGATCCTCGGGCCCAACGACACCCCCCAGAACCGGGCGATCCTCCTCCATCAACTGGGGCTGAACAAGCCGCTCGTCCAGCAGTACGCGACGTGGCTGGGCCAGGTGTTCCACGGCAGTCTGGGCCAGTCGTACCTCACGCACCAGCAGGTCACGCAGATCATCGGCCAGGGAGCCCCCGTCGACGTCGAGCTGATCGTCCTGTCGCAGCTCATCGCCTTCGCCGTGGCCATCCCGCTGGCGCTGGTGACCTCCCGCCGTCCCAACCGTGCCGTGGACCGGACGGCGACGACGACGACGTTCGGGCTGCTGGCACTGCCGCCCTTCGTGCTGGCGCCGATCCTGGTGGCCGTGTTCGCGGTGGGGCTCGGGTGGTTCCCGGCGACGGGCACCGTGCCCATCTCGCAGAACCTGGCCACCAACCTCCACGACATGATCCTCCCGTCCCTGGCGCTGGCGGTGGGATCGATCGCCGTCTACTACCGGCTGCTGCGCTCCGACCTGATCGCCACCCTCCAGGAGGACTTCATCACCTCGGCCCGGGCCAAGGGCCTCCATCCGCGACGCGTCATGCTCCGCCACGCCCTGCGGCCGTCGACGTTCTCCCTCCTGGCCGCGGCCGGTGTCAACATCGGCTCGCTCCTGGCCGGCGCCTTCATCGTCGAGAGCCTCTTCGCCATCAACGGGATCGGCCTCGCCCTCGTCGACGCGGTCGAACAGCGCGACTACCTGGTGGTCCAGGGGATCGCCCTGGTGATCGCCGTGGCCTACGTGGTCATCCAGTTCGTGGTGGACTTCATCTTCACCGTGGTCGACCCCCGGGTGGCCAGAGGATGACCGCCACCGGCCTCGACCGGGCTGCCGCCACCGGCCCGAAGGGAGCGCCTCGTGCCCGATGACCGCGACCTGGCGGCGACCGGCGCCGCCACCGACCTCCTGGCCGATGCCGCACCCGGCGATGCCGCCATCTCGGAGGAGGCGGTGGCACTGGCCGCGTCAGGGCCGTCGCGCCGGCCCCTCGGTGTCGTGTTCTGGCTGGCGATCGCCTGGGTGGGAGTCGTCATCCTGGCCGCCGTCTTCGCCAACGTGCTCCCCCTGGCCCGGCCCGACTTCCAGCACTACGGCGCCATCAACGCCGGACCGAGCCTCCACCACCTGCTCGGCACCGACGACCTCGGTCGCGACCTGCTGAGCCGTCTGGTGTTCGGGGCCCGGGTCTCCCTGGTGGTCGGCTTCGGGTCGATCACCATCGGCATGATCTTCGGCGGCAGCGCCGGGCTGGTGTCGGGCTACCTGGGCGGGCTGTGGGACGCCACCATGAACGCCACCGCCTTCGTCATCCTCGCCTTCCCCCAGATCCTGGCGGTGATCGCCATCACCGCCTTTTGGGGGGCTTCGTTGTGGAAGATCACCCTGATCATCGGGGTGGCCTCCATCCCGTTGCTCTTCCGGGTGGTGCGGGCCTCGACCCTGGCCTTCGCCAACCGGGAATTCGTGGTGGCGGCACGGGCCCTCGGCGCCTCGCCGCTGCGCATCATCTTCCGCGAGATCCTGCCCAACGTGCTCCCGGCCGCCATGTCCTTCGCCATGATCGGCGTGGCCGTCGCCATCATCCTCGAAGGATCGCTGGCATTCCTCGGGCTGTCGGTCCCCCTGCCCACGCCGTCGTGGGGGAACATGATCGCCGAAGGCTCGACCAACGGGAACCTGCAGCAGAACGTCTACATCATGCTGTGGCCGACGATCTCGATGTTCCTGCTGCTCCTGTCCATCAACCTGATCGGCGACCGCCTGCGGCAGCGCTTCGACATCCGGGAGAGCATGGTATGAGCCCGCGCCGCCACACCGTCGACGCGTTCCCCGACGCCGACGAGCTGTCCGACCCGCTCCTCCAGGTCACCGACCTCACGACCGCCTTCCGCACGCCCCGGGGCACCGTGCGAGCGGTCGACGGCGTGTCCCTGTCGGTGCGGCGGGGCACCACCGTGGGCGTGGTCGGCGAGTCGGGATCGGGCAAGACCGTCCTCTCCCGCTCGATCATGGGACTGCTGCCCCCCCACGGCGTCGAGCGGTCCGGCACCGTCACCTTCGCCGGTCGGGACTTGACCGCCATGTCGGCGAAGGAGCTCCGGTCGGTCTGGGGCCTGCAGATCGCCATGATCTTCCAGGACCCGATGACGGCCCTCAACCCGGTCAAGCGGGTCGGGGCCCAGATCACCGAGTCGCTCCGGCTCCACCTGGGCATGGACCGGGGTGAAGCCCGGCAGACGGCGGCCGCCCTGCTCGAGTCGGTGGGGATCCCCTCACCCGAGAAACGGCTGCGGGCCTACCCCTCCCAGCTGTCCGGCGGCATGCGCCAGCGGGTGATGATCGCCATCGCCCTCGCCTGCGGCCCGCGCCTCGTCCTGGCCGACGAGCCCACCACCGGCCTCGACGTGACCATCCAGGCCCAGATCCTCGACCTGTTGGGCCAGCTCCAAGACGAGCGCCACATGACCATGATCCTGGTGACCCACGACCTCGGCGTGGTGGCCACCCGGGCAGACGAGATCGTGGTGATGTACGCGGGCAAGGTCGTCGAGCGGGCACCGACGGCCACGTTGTTCGCCGATCCGAAGATGCCCTACACCCGTGCCCTCATGGACTCGATCCCACGCCTGGCCGACCCCAGCGGCACCCGCCTGGCCACCATCGCCGGTCGCCCGCCCGAGCTCATCGACCCGCCCGCCGGGTGCCGGTTCGCCCCCCGCTGCCCCTGGGCGCAGGACCGGTGCCGCACGAGCGAGCCACCGCTCCGCACCGCGGGCAGCGAGGCCCACACGTTCGCCTGCTGGTACCCGCTGACCAACGGCCGCCCGTCGGTCCCCGTGACCCACGACGGGGTGGCACCGTGACCGACCCGGGCGCGCCGCTGCTCTCGGTCGACCACCTCACCGTGCAGTTCCGGGTCGGGCGGGGCACCGTCCAGGCCGTGTCGGACGTCAGCTTCGACGTCCGGCGGGGCGAGACGCTCGGTCTCGTCGGCGAGTCCGGCTGCGGTAAGTCGACGACCGGCAGGACCGTCGTACGCGTCCAACGCCCGACCCGCGGGTCGATCCGTTTCGACGGTCACGACATCACGGCCATGCGCGACCGGGAGCTGCGACCCGTGCGCCGACGCATGCAGATGATCTTCCAGGACCCGATCTCGTCGCTCAACCCGAGGCGCAGGGTCAGCGAGATCGTGGCCGAGCCGCTGACGATCGACCGGACGGGCACGCCCGCCGAGCGTGCCGAGCGGGCACGCCACATGCTGTCGTCGGTCGGGATCGACCCCGACCAGGCCGGTGACCGGCGGCCCCAGGAGTTCTCCGGCGGCCAGTGCCAGCGCATCAGCATCGCCCGGGCCCTGATGTCCGATCCCGACCTGTTGATCTGCGACGAGCCGGTGTCCGCGCTCGACGTGTCCGTGCAGGCGCAGATCCTGAACCTCCTGGCCGAGCTGCGTGCCCAGCGCGACCTGACCATGCTGTTCATCGCCCACGACCTCGCCGTCGTGAAGAACGTCAGCGACCGGGTGGCCGTGATGTACCTGGGGAAGATCGTCGAGATCGCGCCGTCGGACGAGCTCTACCGGGCGCCGGGCCACCACTACACGGCGGCGCTGATGGCGGCCATCCCCGAGCCGGACCCCGGCGCCCCACGGGGCCAGACGTTGGGAGGCGAGCTCCCCTCGCCCCTCGACCCCCCGTCGGGGTGCCGGTTCCGCACCCGCTGCCCTGCGGCCACCGAGCGGTGCGCGGTGGAAGAGCCGCCGCTCGTGGAGATCGCCCCCGGTCACCGGGTGGCCTGCCACTTCCCGTTGGCGGGCCGGACCGCCACTCCCTGACGCTCCCTCGCCCCCGCAGCGGCGGCACAGCTCGGCGGGCCGGAGCGCCCACGCCCGTCGCCGCTGCCGGCTACTCCGCTGCCGCTGCCGGCTCCGCTGCCGCTGCCGGCTCCGCTGCCGCTGCCGGCTCCGCTGCCGGTGCCGTCTCCGCTGCCGGAGCCGGCGGTGCGCCCTCCTCGCCGGCGACCGTGCCGTGCTCGGCGGCATACTCCGCCCACGCCGCCTGTGCCTCGGTCTCGGGCGTGAACTCCGCGTCGGCGTAGTCGAACGGGCCGATGTAGTTGCCCTCGTCGTCGTAGGCGTGCTCGCCGAACGCCTCGCGGTACTCCTCGGACACCTCGCCCCCCTCGGCGGCCTGCTTGATCGACAGGCTGATCCGCCGGCGTTGGAGGTCGATGTCGATGATCTTCACCCACAGCTCCTCGCCGGGGGTGACCACCTGCTCGGGAAGGTCCACGTGGTGCACGGCCATTTCCGAAATGTGCACCAGGCCCTCGATCCCGTCGCCCACCTGGACGAATGCCCCGAAGGGGACCAGCTTGGTGATCCGCCCGTAGACGAGCTCGCCCACCTGGTGGGTGTTGGCGAACTCCTGCCACGGATCGGTCTGGGTCGCCTTCAGCGAGAGGCTGATCCGCTCCTTGGACAGATCGACGTCGAGCACCTCGACCTCGATCTCGTCGCCGACGGACACGACCGACGACGGGTGGTCGACGTGCTTCCACGACAGCTCGGACACGTGGACGAGGCCGTCCATTCCCCCCAGGTCGACGAAGGCGCCGAAGTTGACGACGGAGGAGACGACGCCTCGGCGCCGCTCGCCCGGCTTGAGGTTGACCAGGAACTCGCCCCGCTGCTCCTTCTGGGTCTCCTCCAGCCAGGCCCGCCGCGAGAGCACCACGTTGTTCCGGTTGCGGTCGAGCTCGATGATCTTGGCCTCGATGGTCCGGCCCACGTAGGGCTGGAGCTCGCGGACCCGCCGGAGCTCGACCAGCGACGCCGGCAAGAACCCGCGCAGCCCGATGTCGACGATGAGCCCGCCCTTCACCACCTCGATGACCGGGCCACTCACGACCTCGTCGGCTTCCTTCAGCTTCTCGATGGTCCCCCACGCCCGCTCGTACTGGGCCCGCTTCTTCGACAGGATGAGCCGCCCCTCCTTGTCCTCCTTCTGGAGGACGAGGGCTTCCACCTTCTCGCCCAGGCTGACGATCTCGGCCGGGTCGACGTCGTTGCGGATCGAGAGCTCCCGCACGGGGATGACGCCCTCGGACTTGAAGCCGATGTCGAGGAGCACCTCGTCCTTGTCGATCTTCACCACGGTGCCCTCGACCAGGTCGCCGTCGTCGAACTCGACGATCGTGCCGGCCATGGCGTCCTCGAGGGACGCACCTCCGAGGTCGTCCTCGGTGATCGGTCGGGGGATGTAGGCACCGTTCTCGTCGAAGGTGCCCATGTGCTCGGTCGACAGCAGTGCGCTGCCGATGCCGGACGGTGCTGCGGAGGTGGGATCGGACATCAGGTGAGGTCGCTCGCTTTCCGGACTCTGCCCGCGGGCCCCGACCGGCCTTCGGTCACGGGGGCTGCGGTGCTCGGCCACGGGGCGTGGCCGGAGCACGATCGTAGCATCGGCGCTGGCCACGACCGCCCCGGCGCCGGCCGCTCTCCGGCCGCTCTCCGGTCGCGCTGCCCGGTCAGTCCTTCGCCTCGGCCCACGAGTCCCCCCACGCCATCGACACGACGAGCGGGACACGGAGCGACGCCGCGCCCTCGAGGGCCTGGCGCACGAGCGGCTCCACGGCCGTATCCTCGCCCGCCACCACGTCCACCAGCACTTCGTCGTGCACCTGGAGGACGACCCTCGACGCGTACCCGCCCTCCTCCAGCCCGCCGTCCAGGCGCACCAGGGCCAGCTTGAACAGGTCGGCGGCCAACCCCTGGATCCCCGCGTTCATGGCCTGGCGCTCGGCCGCCTGGCGGACCTGGAAGCTCCCGGCGAGCAGGTCGGGCAGCGGGCGGCGGCGGCCGAAGGCGGTCACCGTGTAGCCGGCGCGGCGGGCTTCGGCCACGGCCTCCTGCATGTAGGACCGGACGGACGGGAAGGCCTCGAAGAACGAGTCCAGGATCGCCTTCGCCTCCTCCACCGGCACGGCCAGTCGCTGCGAGAGCCCGTAGGACTCCATGCCGTAGGCGAGGCCGTAGGAGACCATCTTGGCCGTCGACCGCTGGGCATGGGTCACCTCCTCGGGGGCGACCCCGAAGACGCGGGCGGCGACGGCCCGGTGGATGTCCTCGCCGGCGGCGAAGGCGGCCGTGAGGCCCGGGTCACCCGACAGGTGGGCGATGGCCCGGAGCTCGATCTGGTCGTAGTCGGCCACCAGGAGGCGGGCGCCGTCGCTCGGGACGAACGCCCGCCGCAGGCGCTTGCCGTCCTCGCTCCGCACCGGGATGTTGTGCAGGTTCGGCCGGTCGGAGGACAGCCGCCCGGTGCGGGCCACCGTCTGGTTGAAGGTGGCGTGGATGCGCCCGTCAGGCCCGATCTCGGCGGCCAGGCGCTCGCCGTAGGTCGAACGGAGCTTCTCCACCTCGCGGTAGCGGAGCAGGACGTCGATGATCGGGTGCTGGCCCCGCAGCTGCTCCAGCGTTCGGGCATCGGTCGAGTACCCGGTCTTCGTCTTGCGCACCGGGGTCAGACCCAGGCGTTCGTAGAGAACCGAACGCAGCTGGGGGACCGAATTGACGTTGAACTCGACACCGGCCAGGTCGCAGATGCGGGCCTCGAGGGCGCGGCACTCCTCGGCCATCTCGGCGGCGATCCCCTCGAGCACGGCTCGGTCCACCCGGATGCCGACCACCTCCATGCGGGCCAGGACCCGCACCAGCGGCAGCTCGATGGTCTGGTGGAGCTCCCACTCGCCGTCCCGCTCCAGCGCGCTGGCCAGGCGGGAGCGCAGGATCCCCGTGGCCACCGCGGCCCGGGCTGTCGAGGCGGCGACGCCGTCGGGCACCGCATCCGCGGACCGGGCGCCGTCCAGGTCGAACGCCCCTTGGGCGTTACCGCCGGCGGCGAAGCCGGGGAGGTCGAACCCCAGGTGGACCCTGGTCAGGTCCCCCAACAGGTACTGGTCGGTGGACGGGTCGAGCAGGTACGACGCCACGCTCGTGTCCATGGCGAGCCCGGTGACGTCGACGCCCCGGGGGAGCAGCCACCGCATCAACTCCTTGGCGCCGTGGGCCACGATGCCGGGACCGTCGGCCGCCACCAGGGCGGCGAACGCCCGCCGAGCCGGTCCGTCCTCCACCAGGGCGCCTGCCGGCGCGACCAGCGCCGTGGACGACCCTTCGGTGCACAGCGCCAGTGCCACGGCCGCGGACCGGCCCGGGTCGCCCTCCCACGCCGCCGCCACGGCGACGGTCAACCCGGCTGCCCGGGCGTCGCCGGCCAGCCGGTCGAGCCGGCCGGCCAGGTCGGCGCCGGCCCCCGCCGGTTCCCACGCCCAGGTCGACGGTTCGGGCACGCCGTCGGCACCGGGAGGGCCACCGCCGGCGCCGCCAGGGACGGGGTCGCCGGTGCCACCCGGTCGCGGCGGTCCGAACGCGCCGTCCCGGAGGAGCTCGGCCACCCGCTGCCACGAATTGCGCAATTCGAGGTCGGCGAAGGCCCGACGGGCCGTCTCCTCGTCCCACCCGCCCATGGCGATCTCCGCCTCGTCGGTGTCGAGGGGCACGTCGCGGACCAGGGGGATGACCTCGGCGTTGCGCCGTACCTCCACCTCGTGGTCGGCCAGGTTCTGGCGCAGCTTGGGCGATAGGGCATCGAGATGCGCGAACAACGCGTCGAGGGTGCCGTACTCGTTGACCAGCTTCGCCGCCGTCTTCTCCCCCACCCCGGGCACACCTGGCAGGTTGTCGGACGGATCACCGCGCAGGGCGGCGAGGAGCGGATAGTCCGACGGTACGACCCCCGTGCGCGCGCGGATCCCCGCCTCGTCGTAGACGACCACGTCGCTCACGCCGCGGCGGTTGTAGAGGACCCGGACGAGGGGGTCCTCCACCAGTTGGAAGGCGTCGCGGTCCCCGGTCACCACGACGACGGGATGGCCGCGGTCGCGAGCCCCGGTGGCCAGGGTGGCCAGCACGTCGTCGGCCTCGTACCCGGGCGCCTCGACCACGGGGATGGCCAGTGCCCCCAGCACGCCGCGGATCAGGTCGAACTGCGGAAGGAGGGACTCGGGGGTCTCGGCACGCCCGCCCTTGTAGTCGGGGACGACCTCGTCACGGAACGTGCCGCCGGGCAGGTCGAAGGCCACGGCCACGCCCCGTGGCCGGTAGTCCCGGACCAGGTTGGCGAGCATCGAGACGAAGCCGTGGACAGCGTTGGTCACCAGTCCGGCACTGGTGGCCAGGTCCTCGGGAAGGGCGAAGTACGAGCGGAAGGCCAGGGACATCCCGTCGAGCAGCAGCAGGGGTCTGTTGCCGGCGTCGGTGCCGCCCGACGCCCCCCCTGGCGTGGCACGCCCGGCCACGGCGGCGCGCCCCCTAGGGGGCGCGGGTCCCCTCGAGGACCTGGCGGGCGATCTCCGCCATGCGCGACCGGGTCCCCATGGCCGTCGTCCGCACGAACTCGAAGGCGTCCACCTCGTCGAGCCCGAACCGTTCCATGAGGAGGTCCTTGGCCGCGTCGACCAGGCGACGGGTCTCGATCTTGTCCTCCGCGGCACGGTCCCCGTCGGCGGCGGGCTCCTCGTCGATGGCCCACTCCTCCCGGCACCGGGCGAGCGCCTTGCGGATGGCCGACACCAGCTCGTGGCGCTGGAACGGCTTGATGAGGTAGGCGGACACCCCGGCGTCGCGGGCATCCTCGATCAGGTTCCGTTGGGAGAACGCGGTCAGGATCAGCACCGCCACCCTGACGCCGGACGCGGCGATGCCTCGAGCCGCCGAGATCCCGTCGGCGCCCGGCATCTTCACGTCGAGGATGGCCACGTCGGGGCGGTGGGCCAGGACCAGGTCGAGGACCTCGTCGCCGCGGCCGGTCTCGCCGACCACCTCGTAACCTTCGTCGGTGAGGATCTCCTTCAGGTCGAGCCTGATGATGGCCTCGTCCTCGGCGATGACGACCCGGGTGCTCACCGTGTGCCCACGCTCATGTGCTCGGACTCCTCTCTCCGGCGTACGCCGTGGTCCCGGTGCCGGTGCGCCGGCCGGACGGCGGCGCCGGCCGGCCCTGTGCAGGAAACGCCGCCCGCCGGGCGGGCAGCCACGTTCACGCCGACCCCGTGGCCAGCCGCTCCAGCAGTTCGTTCTCCCGCTGCTCGAGTTCGACGATGGTAGCCACCAGCGCCTGGCGGGACCGCATCATGGCGGCCGCGTGCCTGCTGGCCTCGTCATGCTCGCGCACCGCGCCCGGCGTCTCCGACACCAGCGCCCGCAGGCGGGTGTCGTCGGCGATGTCGGCCACGACGGACAGCTGCTCGTCGAGGACGGCGAGCTCGCTGCGCGCTCGGACCAGCCGGGCGTGCGCATCGCTCAACCTCCGTTCGATCAGCGTCCGTCGCATGGAGGGGCAATTCTACGCGCCGGGGACACGGGCCGGCCCGTGCCGGTGGCGACGTGCTCATGCCGGGACCCAGACCACGGCCGAACGGAGCCGGGACACCACCTGCGGATCGGGGGCCGGACCCACACCCGGTCCCCCGTGGACCTGCACCCATGCCCGGCCGTCGTCCCCCCGGCCGGTGACCGGCGGAGGGGCCAGGTCCTCGACCAGGTACCAGGCGGCCGGCGACACGTCCCCGGCCAGGGAGACCGCTCCCAGCGCGGCCAGCGCGCCGGCGACGGCCCGACCCAGGCCCGACTCGAACATCCCGCCGATCCACGGGCGGGCCCCACCCCCGGCGGCCGCCGACACCGCGTCGATGCAGGGTCCGATCCCGCCCAGGCGGCCCGGCTTGCAGCAGGCGACCGTGCAGGCACCGGTCGCCACCGCCAGGCGCACCCGGTCGACGGTATCGAGCGACTCGTCCAGGCAGACCGGCGTCGAGAGGGTCCGCGACAGCGACGCGTGCCCGGCCAGGTCGTCGGTCCCGAGCGGCTGCTCGACGAACACCAGCCCGAAGCGGTCGAGCGCGCCGAGCAGGGCGACGGCGTCGGGCCGGCCGCCGTACGAACCGTTGGCGTCGGCCGACAGCGCCGCCTCCGGGGCGGCGTCCCTGGCCGCGGCCAGGGGCACCGCGTCGTCACCGGGTGCGATCTTCAGGCGGATCCGAGCGAACCCGGCTGCCGCCAGCTCGGCCACCCGCTTGGCCACCCGCTCGGGAACGTCCCGGCCGACCACCGCGGCCATGTCGACCCGGTCGCGCGTGCAGCCGAGCGCCCGGGCCAGCGAGGAGCCCCCGGACCGCAGGTGGGCGTCGGCGACCGCCATCTCGAGGGCGGCCACTGCCATGGGCGAGGTGGCACCGGCCGGCGTCGTCGCCAACGCGAGCCGGGCGGCGGCCGGCCCGGGCACGCCGGCGCGCGCCAGGCCGACCAGGGCGGGGACCAGGTCGGTGGCCAGCACGGCGAACGCCCCGGCCGCGTGCTCGGGCGCGTAGCCGGGCTCGGCCAGGGCGGCGCACTCGCCCCATCCCTCCACCTCGCCGTCCGGACCGGTGGCGACCAGGCGCACCAGGGCGAGGGGCCGGCGGTCGTGGCTGCCCACCGCCGTGCGCACGGGGCGCACCAGGGCCAGCTCGACGAGCGAGATCTCGATGCCCACCAGGGCCAGCGGCTCGGTGGCGACCAGTTCCGACCAGGCGGTCGCTGGTCCCGGGTCCGGCATCGACGTCGAGCCTACGTGCCGGCCGCGGCGACACGGGCGACACCCGGGCGGGCGATAGGCTGCCGAGCCACCGGCCCGGGTGGCGGAATGGCAGACGCGATGGACTCAAAATCCATTGTCCGAGAGGGCGTGCGGGTTCGAGTCCCGCCCCGGGCACGCCGGCACCCCGGCACGCCGACCACCAGCACGTCCCGAGTCGTACTGGTGGTCGCACTCGGGTGACCCTGCGGTAAGAAGCGGTAAGAAGATAGCCACGCCGCGATCGTGCCAGACTGTGCGACCGGTGCCCGACCCCCTCGGGTCCCCGACCTGTCCAGCGCCAGATCCCGAAAGGAGACCTCCGTGCTCGCGCTCACGTTCCCCGGCCAGGGCTCGCAGCGCTCGGGCATGGGCCGGCCCTGGGTCGACCACCCGTCGTGGGAGGTGGTGGCGGAGGCATCCGACTACGCGGACCGCGACCTGGCCCACCTGCTCCTCGACGCCCCCATGGAAGAGCTGACGCCGACGGCCAACGCCCAGCTGTCGACCTTCGTGCTCAGCCTGGTGGTCCTGGATGCGGTCGAACGGGTGGGGCTGGCGCCCGGGGCATGCGCCGGGCACAGCCTCGGCGAGTACACGGCCCTGGTGGCGGCGGGCGCGCTGTCGTTCGCCGACGGCACCCGCCTGGTGCTCGAACGGGGCGAGGCCATGGCCGTCGCCGCCGAACGCGAGGCGGGGACGATGGCGGCCCTGCTCGGCATCGCCGACGCCGATGCCGCCGAGGCATGCCGGCGGGCGGGCGACGGCGTGTGGGTGGCCAACTACAACGCCCGGGGCCAGGTCGTGCTGTCCGGGACGCCGGCCGGCGTCGAGGCCGCCGGCGTCGAGGCGAAGTCGCTCGGCGCCCGCAAGGTCATGCCCCTGCCGGTGTCCGGCGCCTTCCACACACCCCTCATGGCCCCGGCCAGCGAGCGGCTGGCGGCCGCCATCGGCACCGTCACCTTCCACCCGCCCGAGGTGCCGGTGGTGGCGAACGTCGACGCCGAGGTCCACGCCGATGGCGCGTCCTGGCCCTCGATCCTGACCCGGCAGCTGTGCGCGCCGGTGCTGTGGCACCGGACCCTGGAACGCCTGGGCGAGCTCGGCGCCACCGTGGTGGCCGAGCTCGGGCCCGGCGGCGTGCTCACCGGGCTCATGAAGCGCACCCTCCCCGACGTGCGGGCCGTGTCGGTGGCCACCCCCGGCGATCTCGACACCCTGATGGACGCCGTGGCCGGGCCCGAGGTGTGGAACCACCGCTCCCCCGCCCACCAGGGCGAGCACCTGTACACGTCGGAACGGGTCATCGTCTCGCCGGGTGCCGGTGTGTTCGACCCCGACGTCGCCCTCGCCCCCCTCGAGGCCAGTGCCCTGGCCGAGGCCACCGGTTCGCCGTCACCGGGCGGCAGCGCCTCGGGCTCGGTGCTCTCGGTGGGCGACCGTGTCGGCGGTGTCGGAGCCGTGGACGTCCGCACGCCTTTCGAGGGCGTCCTGGTCCGGTGGCTGGCCGTCCGGGGTGAACGGGTGGCCGAGGGGCAGCCGGTGGCCTGGATCCGCACCGCGGAGCGGGTCCGATGAGCGGCGACGGGCGGGTCGTCCTCGTCACCGGCGGGTCCCGGGGCATCGGGGCCGCCTGCGCCGCCTGGTTCCTGGACCACGGCGACCGGGTGGCGGTCACGTCGAGGTCCGGCGGGGCACCGACCCCCGACGGCGCCGATCCCGAGCGGTTCCTCGACCTGGCGTGTGACGTCACCGACGCCGACGCCGTCGAGCGGGCGTTCACCGCGATCGAGGACCGGTGGGGTCCGGTGGAGGTGCTGGTGGCCAACGCCGGCATCACCCGCGACACCCTCGTCCTGCGCATGGACGACGAGGCCTGGCACTCGGTCCTCGACACCAACCTGACGGGGGCGTTCCGGGTGGCCAAGCGCGCCCTGGCCAGGATGATCCGACTCCGTCGGGGGCGCATCATCCTGGTGTCGTCGGTGGGCGCCTTCGTCGGCGCCCCCGGTCAGGCCAACTATGCGGCGGCCAAGGCCGGCCTGGTGGGCATGGGACGCTCGATGGCGCGGGAGGTGGCCAGCCGCGGCATCACGGTCAACGTCGTCGCCCCCGGCCTGGTGGACACCGACATGCTCGCCGCCTTGGACGGTGACCGGCGGGCGCTCATGGAGGCCCAAGTGCCCCTGGGTCGCACCGGCACGCCGGCCGAGGTCGCCGGGACGGTCGGCTTCCTGGCGTCGGAGGCCGCCTCCTACGTGACCGGCGTGGTCCTCCCCGTCGACGGCGGGCTCGCCATGGGCATGTGACCACGCCCTACCATGTGCCGTCCGGCGCAGGCGTCGCACGACGACACGACAGCGCCGCCCACACCACCGTGCCAGCCGGCGCGACGACAACCGCACCATCCACCACCGAGAGAACCACCGAGAGAACGGAGCCAACACCGTGAGTAACGAGGACGCCTTCGAGAAGTTCAAGGAGTGCGCCGTCGAGGTGCTGCAGGTGCCCGCGGACAAGATCACCAAGGAGGCGAGCTTCGCCGACGACCTCGACGCCGACAGCCTCGATCTCGTCGAGCTGGTCATGGCCCTCGAGGAGGCCTTCGACATCACGGTCGAGGAGACCGAGCTGGAGGGGATCACCACCATCGGCCAGGCTTACGACCTGATCGCCGCCAAGCTCTGATGCTGCTCGGGACCGGACCCGACGGGCCGGTGGCCGGCCGGCGCGTGGCCATCACCGGCATGGGCGTCGTCTCGTGCTGCGGGATCGGCACCGATGCCCTGTGGACCGGGCTCAACGGCCCGGCGCCCGACGGCGAGCGCCGTGTGCCCGGCTTCGACCCCACGGCATGGTTCGGTCCGAAGGAGGTCCGCCACGTCGACCGGTTCGCCCAGTTCGCGGTGGCCGCAGCCGACATGGCCTGGGAGGACGCCGGCGCTCCCGGGGTGGACCCCGCCCGTGCCGGTGTCGTCCTCGGCACCGGCGTCGGCGGGTTCGAGACCCTGCAGAACCAGACCCTCCTCTACGGCGAGAAGGGAGCCCGTCGCGTCTCGCCCCGCCTGGTGCCCATGATGATGGCCAACGCGGGGGCGGCCGAGATCTCCATCCGCCGCCGCTGGAACGGGCCCTCGGAGACCATCGCCACCGCGTGCGCGGCCGGGACCCACTCCATCGCCGCGGCAGCCCGCCTGGTCGCCACCGGGCGGTGCGACGTCGCCATGGGCGGCGGGTCCGAGGCAGCCATGACCGAGGTGGGAATGGCGGCGTTCACCAACATGACCGCGCTGTCGACCTCGGGCGTCTCCCGTCCGTTCGACGCCCGGCGCGACGGCTTCGTCATGACCGAGGGCGCCGCCGTGCTCGTCCTGGAGGCGTGGGACCATGCCGTCGCCAGGGGTGCCCGCATCCTCGGGGAGCTGGCCGGAGCCGGCAGCACGGCCGACGCCCACCACATCACGGCGCCGGCACCCGGCGGCGGCGGCGCCGCCGCCTGCATGCGCCTGGCCCTCGAGGACGCGCGCCTCTCGCCGGGCGACGTGGGCCACGTCAACGCCCACGGCACCTCGACGCCCCTGAACGACCTGGCCGAGTCCGAGGCCATCGTGGCCGTCTTCGGATCGCCGGGCCCGCCGGTCACGTCGACCAAGGGCATCACCGGCCACGGGCTGGGGGCCGCCGGGGCCATCGAGGCCGTGGCCGCCGTGCTCGCCATCGGCCACGCACTGATCCCGCCCACGGCAGGCTTCGAGGAGCCGGACCCGGCCATCACCATCGACGTCGTGGCTGGCGCCGCACGCCCGTGGACCCCCGCCCCCGTGGTCTCCAATTCGTTCGGCTTCGGCGGGCACAACGGCTCCCTGGTGATCGCACCGGCGTGATCCCTCCGCCCGGCGGGCGTCCGGGTGTCCACCCGGGAGGCGTCCGGTAAGGTGACCGCGATGCCACCTGATGACGATCCCGGACCAGCGCGCAGCGTGACCGGTGGACCGGGGAGCGATGCCCGGGAACGGGCCGACCACGTCGCGTCCATGGACGTCGCCGAGCTGGTGCGGGCCGCCGCCGACCTGCGGGACCGCCGCCACGGCAACCGGGTGACGTTCTCGCCCAAGGTGTTCATCCCCCTCACCATGCTGTGCCGGGACCGGTGCGGGTACTGTACGTTCGCCAAGGCTCCGGCCCGCCTGCCCTCGCCCTACCTCGAGCCCGACCAGGTCCTGGCCATCGCCCGGGCCGGACGCGATGCCGGCTGCCACGAGGCGCTGTTCACCCTGGGCGAGTGCCCCGAAGACCGCTATCCCGTGGCACGGGCGTGGCTCGACGACCACGGCTACGCCACCACGGTGGCGTACCTCGTCGCCATGTGCCGGTTGGTGGTCGAGGAGACGGGACTGCTGCCCCACGCCAACGCCGGCGCGCTCGACGAGGCCGCGCTCGTCGCCCTCCGGGAGGTCACCGGCAGCCAGGGCATGATGCTCGAGACGTTGGCCGACGGGCTCGACGCCCACGCCGGCGCCCCCGACAAGGACCCGGAACGGCGGCTGGCCACCCTCGAGGCCGCCGGCCGGGCCGGCATCCCCTTCACCACCGGTCTGCTCGTCGGCATCGGCGAGCAGCGGGCCGACCGCCTCGACACCCTGGTGGCCATCGCCGAGTCCCATCGGCGTCACGGGCACGTCCAGGAGGTCATCGTCCAGAACTTCCTGCCCAAGCCGGGCACGGCCATGCACCGGTGGCCGCCCTGCCCGACCGACGAGTTCCTGTGGACCATCGCCGCCGCTCGCCTGGTCCTGCCGGAGGACGTCCACCTGCAGGCCCCGCCGAACCTCTCCGACGACCTGGCCCCCCTGCTGGCCGCCGGGATCGACGACTGGGGCGGCGTCTCCCCCGTCACCGCCGACCACGTGAACCCCGAGCGCGCCTGGCCCGACCTCGAGGTCCTGGCCGCCGCCACCGAGGCCGCCGGGCACACCCTGGCCCCGCGACTGACCCTCTACCCGGAGTTCGCCACGAGCCCCGAACGGTGGCTCGATCCCGCCATGCACTTCCCCGTGCTCGACGCCTCCGACGCCGAGGGACTGGCACGCGACCACCCGTGGTGCCCGGGCGGTGACGTCCCCGCCCCCGAACTGCTGGGCGGCGGGCGTCCCCGGCGGCGGACCGGCCGGGGACGTGGGGCGGTGGCCGAGGTGCTCGCCGGAGTGGACGCCGGCGACGAGGTGGGCGAGGACGAGATCGTCACCCTGTTCTCCGCCAGGGGGACCGAGGTGCGAGCCGTGGCGGAGGTGGCCGACCACCTCCGCGCCGAACTGGTCGGTGACGACGTCACCTACGTCGTCAACCGCAACATCAACTACACCAACGTGTGCACGTTCAAGTGCCGCTTCTGCGCCTTCTCCAAGGGTCCGCGGTCGCTCAACCTGCGTGGCGACCCGTACCTGCTCGACCTGAGCGAGATCAGCGACCGGGTGCGGGAGGCGGAGGCGCGAGGCGCCACCGAGGTCTGCCTGCAGGGCGGGATCCACCCGAAGTTCGACGGTGACTACTACCTCGACGTCATCGGCGCGGTACGGGCGGCCTCGCCCACCATCCACATCCACGGCTTCACGGCGCTCGAGGTGACCGAGGGGGCCCGGCGGTCGGGCGTCCCCCTCGAGGCCTACCTGACCCGGCTGCGCGATGCCGGCCTGCGGACCCTGCCGGGCACGGCGGCCGAGATCCTCGACGACGAGGTGCGCGCCGTGCTGTGCCCCGACAAGATCGACACCGAGACGTGGCTCGAGGTCCACCGCACCGCCCACCGGGTGGGGCTCAATTCCAACGTCACCATCATGTTCGGCTCGATCGAGCACCCCCGGTCGTGGGCCCGCCACCTGGTCGCCACCCGCGCCGTGCAGCGCGAGACCGGGGGCTTCACCGAGCTCGTCCCCCTGCCGTTCGTCCACATGGCCTCGCCCATCTACCTCCAGCGGCGGGCACGACGGGGGCCGACCTTCCGCGAGACCCTGCTCATGCACGCGGTGGGAAGGATCGCCTACCGGGGCGCCATCGACAACATCCAGGCCAGCTGGGTGAAGCTGGGGACCGGCGCCATCCGCCAGTTCCTGGCGGCCGGGGTGAACGACCTGGGCGGCACGCTCATGGACGAGAACATCTCCCGGGCCGCCGGGGCCAGCCATGGCCAGGCCATGGACGTGGACGGGTTCCGCGAGCTCCTGGCCCCACTCGGTCGGCCGCTCATCCAGCGCACCACCCTCTACGGCCGGGTGGGCGACGGCGTGGCGGCGGCGGCGCCGGCCTGACATGACCGGCGGCGGACCGCCGGAGCCTGCCGGGATCCTCGGCCCCGCGCTGGCCGCCGCCGTCAGCCCCGGCAGCCCCCCGGCGCTCGCCGCCCTCTACCGGTCGCTGCTGTCGGCCGCCGACCGGCTGGCCGCTGCCGACACACCGGTGGCCGACGTCAAGATCGCCCAGACGGCGCTGGCCGAGATGGGCGACGCCTTCGCCACGTTCCGCCCCTACCGCCATATCCGCAAGGTGACCGTCTTCGGGTCGGCCCGCACCCTGCCGGAGGACCCCCGGTACCGCCACGCCCGCACGCTGGCCGCCACCATGGCCGAAGCGGGGTGGATGGTCGTCACCGGGGCCGGCCCGGGGATCATGGCTGCCGGGATCGAGGGTGCCGGGCCGGACCGCGCCCTCGGTGTCGACATCCGTCTGCCGGCGGAGCAGGAGGCGACGTCGTTCCCGCCCGACGACCCCAAGCTCGTCCAGATGCGCTACTTCTTCACCCGCAAGCTGATGCTGGTGCGGGAGTCGGACGCCTACGTCGTCCTTCCGGGCGGGTTCGGCACCCTCGACGAGGCCTTCGAACTGCTGACGCTGCTCCAGACGGGCAAAGCCGCCCCCGCCCCGGTCGTCCTGCTCGACACCCCCGGCGGGAGCTACTGGCGGGCGTGGGAGCGGTTCGTCGTCGACGAGGTCGCCGCCGACGGGCTCATCTCCGCCG
This sequence comes from Actinomycetes bacterium, assembly GCA_021799615.1. Taxonomy (GTDB): domain Bacteria; phylum Actinomycetota; class Acidimicrobiia; order Acidimicrobiales; family RAAP-2; genus JAJZDI01. The sequence continues at coordinate 2,957 of JAJZAC010000038.1, read as the reverse complement.
AGGACCGCTCGCTCTACCGCATCACCGACGACTGCGAGGCGGCCGCCGACGAGCTCCTCGGCTTCTACCGCAACTACCACTCGAGCCGCTGGATCGGCGACCTGTTGGTGCTGCGCCTGTCCGTGGCGCCCTCACGGCCGGAGCTGGCCTCCCTCAACCGCCGCTTCGCCGGCATCGTCGAGCGGGGCGTCATCCGCCCCACCCGACCGCTGCCCCCGGAACGGGCCGGCGACGACCACCTGGACCTGCCGCGCCTGGCACTCCACTTCGACCGGGCCCACTACGGTCGTCTCCGGCAGCTGATCGACGCCTGCAACGTGCTGGCCGGCTGAGGCGACGCCCCGCTCGTCAGGCGTCTCTTGCGATGAGGTCGGCCGCCTTGTCGACGGCACGGCGGGCCCGGGTGATCCGCTTCTCCTCCGCCACCAGCGCCGGATCGGGAGCTCCCGTCTCGTGCAGCGATTCCGATGCCCGGCGCAGTCGGTCCATGGCCAGGTCGGCCAGGGTCTCACTCAGGCTCCGCAACCGCTCGGCCACGTCGGCCAGGTCGTCGCTCACCGGCGGGCCACCGTCAGGAGCCGGCGGGCGGGGTCACCTCGACCACGTCGAGCGCTCCGTCGGCATGGCGGGCCCGGAGGACCTTCTTGTCGAACTTGCCCACGCTCGTCTTCGGGATCTCGTCGACGAACGTCCACCGCTCGGGGAGCCACCACCGGGACACCCGGCCCTCGAGGAACGCGACCAGCTCGCCGGCATCGACCTCGGCACCCTCGTCGAGGACGACGGCGACGAGCGGGCGCTCGCTCCACTTGGGGTCGGGCACCGCCACCACCGCCGCCTCGAACACGGCGGGGTGGGCCATCACCTCGTTCTCCAGCTCCACCGACGAGATCCACTCGCCGCCCGACTTGATGACGTCCTTCGTCCGGTCGGTGATCTGCATGAACCCCTTCGGATCGAGGGTGCCGACGTCGCCGGTGCGGAGCCAGCCGTCGTGGAAACGTTCGTCGGAGGGGTCCTTGTAGTACGAGCCGATGATCCACGGCCCCCGGACCTCGAACTCACCGACCGACTCGCCGTCGTTCGGCAACACCGTCCCGTCCTCGGCGCAGATGCGGATCTCGACCCCGGGGACGACCCGGCCGGTCTTGGAACGCCAGTCGAGGTCCTCCTCGGGCGGGCTCCCCTTGGGCGGGACGCCCAGTGCGCACAGGGGGCTCGTCTCGGTCATCCCCCACCCCTGGACCAGGGTGACGCCCAGCTGGCGGTCGAAGCGCTCGAACATCGACCGGGGCACGGCCGCACCGCCCCCGACGACCAGCCGGAGCGACGACGCGTCGAGCGGGGTGGTCTCCGCATACCGGAGCAGGTCGTTCCAGATGGTGGGCACCCCGGCCGCCATGGTGGGGCGGAGGGTCTCGATGATGGCCGCCAGCGGTGCCGCCTGGAGGAACTGCTGGGGCATGACGAGGTCGGACCCCACCATGAACCCCCCGTACGGGGTGCCCCAGGCGTTCACGTGGAACATGGGGACGATGACGAGGGCCCGGTCGGTCTCGCTGATCCCCAGCGACGACGCGGACGTGATGGCCATGGAGTGCAGCACCGTCGAGCGGTGGCTGTAGACGACGCCCTTCGGGTTGCCGGTGGTCCCCGACGTGTAGCACATGGCCGCCGCCTGGCGTTCGTCGAGGTCGGGCCACGCGTAGCCCGGCTCCTCGGCCGCCAGGAGCTCCTCGTAGTCGTGGAGGGAGGCGAACGGCAGGTCGGCGGGTCCGCCGGCCACGACGACGTGGCGCACGGTGGTCAGCTGGTCGGCCACCCGGGCCAGCAGCGGCGCCAGGCTGGCGTCGACCAGCACCACCGAGTCCTCGGCGTGGTTGACGACGTAGGCCAGCTGCTCGGGGAACAGGCGCACGTTCAGGGTATGGAGGACCGCCCCCATGGCCGGCACGGCCAAGTACGCCTCGAGGTGGCGCTGGTTGTTCCACATGAACGTGCCCACGCGGTCGTCGGGGCCGACCCCCAAGCGGGCCAGCGCGGCGGCCAGGCGCTCGGCCCGTTCGCCCACCTCGGCGAAGGTGGCCGTCTGGTGCTCGGCTGCCGGGCCCGTCACGGTGACGACGGTGCTGTCCCCGTGGACCTGCTGGCCCCGGCGCAGGATGTTGGTGATCAGCAGTGGTGCGTCCTGCATGGTGCTGCGCACGGCGGTTCCCTCCCTCGTTCCGGCGTCACCGTGCTGGTCCGGCGGGCCGGCACGACGTCCGGGCCGAGCATACTGAGCCGGCGCCACCGTGCCGGGCCTTGCGTGCGCGCCGGAGCCGGGGTGTACTGGGCGTGTACCGGCTGCCAGCGCGCCCGGGCCCTTCGGAGCAGCCCGCTCCCCGTGTCGTCGACAGACGGGAGCCGCCTCCATGTCCCCCTCCCCCGGCCGGGGCCTGCCGGCCCTGGTGGTAGCGGCCACCATCGCCGTCACCGCCGCCCTGACCTGCTGCGCGCTCGGCGCCGCCGTGCTGGCAGGGGCGGCCGCCCTCGTGACCGGCGCCGCCGTCCCGTCGGTGCTCGGCGGTGCCGCCGTCGCGCCGGCACTGCCCGCTGCGGCCGCCGGCGTGGCCGTCGACTGGGCGCTCACACAGGTGGGGACCCCCTACGTATGGGGCGGGGAGACGCCCGGCGTGGGGTTCGACTGCTCCGGGCTCGTCCAGGCCGCCTACGCCCGGGCCGGCATCACCCTGCCCCGGGTGGCCCAGGACCAGTACGACGCCGGGCCCCACCTGCCGGCCGGATCGCCGCTCCTCCCCGGCGACCTGGTGTTCTTCGGCAGCGCTCCAACCGGCGTCACCCACGTGGGCATGGTGGTCGGGTGGTCAGGCGGCCAGGACCTGATGGTCGACGCGCCCCACACCGGGGCGGACGTCCGGGTGGAACCCTTCCACGCCACGGCGGGGACGGCATGG
>JAJZAC010000037.1 GCA_021799615.1 Actinomycetes bacterium | reverse complement strand
CGGAGCCCGTGGTGGACGAGGTCGTCCCCGAGCCGGAGCCGGAGCCGGAGCCGGAGCCGGAGCCCGAGCCCGTGGTGGACGAGGTCGTCCCCGAGCCCGAGCCGGAGCCCGAGCCGGAGCCCGAGCCCGAACCCGAACCCGAATCCGTGGTGGACGAGGTCGCCCCCGAGCCCGTGGCGGAACCCGAGCCCGTGGTGGACGAGGTCGTCCCCGAGCCCGAGCCGGAGCCCGAGCCCGAACCCGAATCCGTGGTGGACGAGGTCGTCCCCGAGCCCGTGGCGGAAGCACCGACCGCCGAACCGGGTGCGGGCACGGACGAGGCTGTGACGCGGGCCCCGGCGCCGGTGGCCATGCCGGCGCCGCTCCCCGTCGAGCCCGCCCCCGAAGCGCCGGCAGCCGCCGAACCGGCGCCGGCTCCGGTCCAGGCAGCTACGCCACGTGCCAAGTTCTGTGCCCATTGCGGCCAGGCACTGGTGGAGGGCGCGAACTTCTGCGCAGTATGTGGAGCCCCGGTGCCGGTGCTGACCGGCGGGCCGGCGGCTGCAGCAGCGCCAGAAGAGGAAGGAGGCGCCTCGTGACGATGTCGACGCCTTCGGGCGGAGCCTGGCCGGTCACGTCGGTCTACGTGCCGACGACGGTGCCGGCGCAGCTGGCCAACCCGCACGGCTGGGCGGAGATGTGTGCTCCCCTCGCCACCGGCATGGGGAACCCGGCCGACGTCCTCCTGTTCATCGGCCAGACGGTGCCGGCGCTGTTCGTGGCGCACGACACCGGCGAGTTCGAGGTCCTCGCCGGGAGGGTCTCCGCCGACGTGCTCGCCAAGCAGCGCCGGATCGCCACCAACCCCTATGCCGGGTGGTCGCCGACCGCGGTCGACACGCAGATCCTCGGCGTCGAGGACGAGGGCGTCCAGGCCCGGCTGTCCATGCTCGTCACCACCTATGCCGTCGGACCCGACGGCGCCAGCGGGGCTGACAGCGAGGCATGGGACCTCACGGTGGCCTTCGACGTCCAGCACGCGTCTGACGCCTGCGGCGTGTGTGGAGCCCCCTACGACTCGCCCATCGGCACGTGCCGGTACTGCGGCGCGCCGTCGACGACGGGCGTGCGGGTCGCCACGCCGGCGATCACCGTCGTCCGGCTCGTGCCCGCCTGACGGGGGCTCAGCTCGGCGGTCTTCCAGGTTCGACCGTGCGGTGGCGGCACGGATAACCTCGGCTCATGTCCGCAAAGCCCCCACTCCACGTCACCGTCACCGGCGCTGCCGGTCAGATCGGCTACTCGCTCCTCTTCCGCATCGCCTCCGGGCAGATGTTCGGCGACGACCAGCCCGTCGTGCTGCGCCTGCTCGAGATCGAACCCGGGATGCGCGCGCTCGAAGGCGTCGCCATGGAGCTCGACGACTGTGCGTTCCCGCTGGTGAGCGGGATCGTGCAGACCTCCGATCTGAAGACGGCGTTCGACGGCACGTCGTGGGCGCTCCTGGTGGGCTCGGTTCCCCGCAAGGCCGGCATGGAGCGAGGGGATCTGCTGAACGTGAACGGTGGCATCTTCGGCCCCCAGGGGAAGGCCATCGCCGCCCACGCCGCCTCCGACGTCCGGGTGATGGTCGTCGGGAACCCGTGCAACACCAACTGCCTGATCGCCCGCTCCAACGCCCCCGAGGTGCCCGCCGACCGCTGGTTCGCCATGACCCGCCTGGACGAGAACCGGGCCAAGAGCCAGCTGGCCCACCGTGCCGGCGTGCCCGTCGCCTCCGTGACCAACATGGCCATCTGGGGCAACCACTCGGCGACCCAGTTCCCGGACTTCGCCCATGCTCGCATCGGCGGCAGGCCCGCAGCCGAGGTCATCGACGACCGCGCCTGGCTCGAGGGGGACTTCCTCACCACCGTGCAGAAGCGTGGCGCGGCCATCATCGACGCCCGAGGGTCGTCGTCGGCTGCTTCCGCCGCCAATGCGGTGGTCGACTCGGTCGTGAGCATCCGCACCGCGACTCCGGCGGACGACTGGACGTCGCTCGCCGTGGTCTCGAACGGAGAGTACGGGGTGCCGGCCGGCCTCCAGTTCGGCTTCCCCGTCCGGTCGGACGGCAAGGGGGCGTGGACGGTCGTCGAGGGGCTGGAGCACGACGCGTTCGCCAGCGAACGCATCCGGGTCACGACCGAGGAGCTCGAGGCCGAGCGGTCCGAGGTCGCCGACCTGCTCCCCTGAGGCCGCCGCCGGTCCCCGTCCGGCACCGGCCCGCTCCGTTGGAGCGGCTGCGCCCCGGGGGTGTCTCGCGGCCCGGGTTCCCTCACCCGGGCCGCGCCGGTCAGGCGGAAGCCGGGATGTCGATCCCGATGCGCTGCAGGTAGGCGATCTTGGCGCCGAGCGCCGCTTGCCATGCCGCCAGGTCCGCTTCCCAGTGGGCCCGGTCGCCGTCCTCGAACGCATGCTCCAGCTCGTCGAAGGCTGCGTCCTCGGCGTCGAGGAGCTCCCGATAGCGCTGCAGCGTCTGGTCGTCGAGCGCGGTCGTCAGTGGCATGACTCCCCCTTCATGGGTGGCGGTCGTTCACCCTCCCGACATTAGCCCCGAGCTGTCGCGCCGGTCCGGGCCGGCCTCGACCAGCTCGATGCGGTTGCCGAACGGATCGTCGACGTACCACTGGACCGGCCCATCGTCCGTCTCGACCCGTCGCACCGCGAAGCCGGCCGATCTGCACGTCCCGACCAGGACCTCGACCCCGGCGACCGCGAATGCCGGGTGGGCCTTGCGTGCCGGCCGGAACGGCTCCTCCACCCCCAGGTGCACCCGGAGCGAGCCGCCGGCCCCTTCGAACCAGCAGCCGCCCCGGGCGGCCAGGTGCGGCGGTTTGGGGACCCGCCGCAGCCCGAGGGGTCCGCCGTAGAACGCCTCGGCCTCGGCCTCGGCCACCGGGCCGGACGGCATGGCCAGTTGGACGTGGTCGAAGGCGACGAGGTGGCCGGTGGGGCCCGCCCGCGTCACCGGCCGACACCACCGGGTGCGTCCGGGAGGGAGCGGGTGTCCCGCCGGAGCGGATGGTCCGCGGGCACCTCCACCAGGTGGATCCGGATCCCGTCCGGATCGGTGAGCCAGGCCTCGATGAGGCCCCACGGCTCGAGCGCCGGCTCCCGCGTCACCGGAACGCCCCGGCCGGCGACCTCGGCCACGGCGGCGCCGGCGTCGCGGACCTGGAACCAGAGCGCCACCGGCGGTGGACCCGGTGCGCCCCCGCCTCGACCCACGACCTCGACCATGCCACCCCCGGCGAAGAAGACCACGCCGCGTTGGTCCCCGCCACCGAACTCCCGCGCCACGGCCAGTCCCAGGCCGTGGCCGTAGAAGTGAAGTGAGCGCTCCAAGTCCGCCGGGTGGATGATCGTCCGAGCTGCCACTACCTCCATGGTCACCCTCCTCTGGCCCGGGCCGGGCCGACCGGACCGCCCGACGCTGTGACACTGTCCATGACAGGATGGCACCGTGCCGCCGACCAGGGTGACTGCCGGCTCGGGTCACGGGGTGATCCCCGCCGTCGTGGTGGTGCTCGTCGTCGTGCTGACCGCCGCCGCCGCCGGCATCGCCGGCGCCCAGCGCCAGGTCCGCCAGCGGGACCTGAGCGTCTTCAGCGCCCGGGTCGGCACCTCGGCGGCCTACGTGGCGGCCGCAGTCGACGCCCAGGCCCGCCGTCAGTCCGACACGGCCGCCGCCTTCCTGGCCGGCGCCGTCGTGGGTGGCGCCGACGTCGGCCGGGTCGCCGCCAGCCTCGGAGCCGTCGCCGCCGTGGTCGAGGGCCCCGACGGTGCGCTGGTCGCCTCCTTCGGGGCAGATCCGGGAGCGCTGGTCTCGGCCGGCGCCTCCGCCCTCCGAGGTGCCGGCGGCGGCGTCATGGAGGTGTCGGGGGGCATTGCACTGCCCGGCGTCCCCAATGCCGACGCCATGGTCGCCGTCCCCTACCGGACGGGATCGGGCGTTCGGGTGCTGGGTGCCGTCTACCCGAGCGGCGGGGACCTGCTGGCCGCGTTCGTCGCTCACGTCAGCGTGTACGCCGGCCACCAGACCTACCTGGTCGACGCGGGGGGATCGGTCATCGCCGCCGATCCGCCGGTGCCCATGCGCTCGGGGCTGCCCCGCCTGCCGGTCATGTTGGGGACGCGGCTCGCCACGCTGCCTGAAGGTGAGTCCTGGACCGGCACGGTGGGATCCGGCGTGTCGATGGCGACGGCCGCCATCCCGTCCACCCCGTGGCGCCTGGTGGTGTCCGCTCCCGACAGCGCCCTGTACGCCCCGACATCGGGCATCGCCAGCGCGGTCCCCTGGCTGGTCTGGGGAGCCGTGCTCCTCCTGTCGGCGGCCATGGTGGTCCTGGCGTCCCGGTTCGTGCGCCAGCACCGGGAGCTGGTCGAGGCGGCGGCCCGGCTGGGCGAGGCAGCCCGCACCGACCCGCTCACCGGCCTGCCCAACCGCCGCAGCCTGCTCGAGATCCACGAGCGCCTGGTCGACGTCTCGGCCCGCCACGGGCACACCTACGCCGTGCTCATGGCCGATCTCGACCGGTTCAAGGAGGTGAACGACACCCACGGTCACGAGGCGGGCGACCGGTACCTGGTCGCGGCGGCCGGCTGCCTACGCCGGGCCTTGCGCGACAGCGACGTGGCCGGCAGGTGGGGTGGCGACGAGTTCCTGGCTCTGCTGCCCGAGACCGGCCCGGACGGCGCCGAGGAGGCGGCCCGCCGGGTGGTGGCCGAGGGCCTGGCCACCGAGGTCGAGCTGGACGGAGCGGACGGTCACAGCGTCCAGCTGCCGGTGCGCTTCAGCGCGGGGTGGGCCGAGGCGGCTCCCGGTGCCGACCCGGACGCCGCCGTCCGGGCTGCCGATGCCTCCCTCTACCGGGCGAAGGCGGTCGGCGACGGTGCCGACCAGGCCGGGCCACCCCCCACCGTGCCGACCGGCCCCGGGCTCCCCGGCCCGACGCGTCAGTAGGTGGTCTGCCCGGCGAGGTCCGCCACCAGCTCGCGGCCCCGGGCCAGCATCCGCTGTGCGTCGACCAGCACCGACAGGTCGCCCCGGACCCGGATGCGCCCGCCGGACAGCGCCTCGGCCACCGGCAGGCTCCCGTCCGACAGGGCGGCGGCGTCCTCGTAGGCCAGCGAGATGGTGACGTCCGCCCCGTCGCCGGACTCGGGTGTACCCAGGGCCAGGCGGAGGCGCCCGCGCTCGGCCCGGAGCACGACGACGACGTCACCCCCGGGGGCGCCGGTCACCACCTGGCGCACGGTGAACGTCCCCGAGCTGCCCACCAGACCGGTGTCGTCGGCCGGGTCGGCCAGCACCTGGTCGCGGACGGCGAGGTCGAACGCCCCGACCCACTCGGCGCTGAGGAAGCGCGGCACCTGCCCTCCGGCCGGGCCGCCGGCTCAGTCGCCGCCTGGCGCCGGCACGCCGGACACCGGCGTCCCCGGTTGCACGGCCGCCGGGCCGTGTGCCGGCGAGGACGCCGCCGCCTCGCGGGCGGAGCGCGTGGTCCGGTTGAGGATCTTGCGGCCCAGCCAGGCCACCGGGTCGAAGGCGGCGTCGACCACCCGCTCCTTCAGCGGGATGATGGCGTTGTCGGTGATCTTGATGTGCTCGGGGCACACCTCCGTGCAGCACTTGGTGATGTTGCACTTGCCCAGACCCTGCTCCTGACGCAGCAGCTCGCGCCGGTCGTTGGTGTCGAGCGGGTGCATCTCGAGCTCGGCGCTGCGGGCGAAGAAGCGGGGGCCGGCGAATGCCGTCTTGTTCTCCTCGTGGTCCCGGATGACGTGGCAGACGTCCTGGCACAGGAAGCACTCGATGCACTTGCGGAACTCCTGGCTCCGCTCGACGTCGATCTGCGCCATGCGGTACCCGCCGGCGGCCTCCTCGTCGGCCGTCTTCGGACGGGGCTGGAACGGTGGGATCCGCTTGGCCACCTCGTAGTTGTAGGAGACGTCGGTCACCAGGTCGCGGATGACGGGGAAGGTCTTCATCGGGGCGATCGTCACCGGCTCGCCCGGTGGGAGGGTGTCCATGCGGGTCATGCACATGAGGCCGGGCTTGCCGTTGATCTCGGCGGAGCACGAGCCGCATTTGCCGGCCTTGCAGTTCCACCGGCAGGCCAGGTCGGGTGCCTGGGTCGCCTGCACCCGGTGGACGACGTCGAGGACGACCTCGCCGTCTTGGGCCGGCAGCTCGTAGGTGGCGAAGTCGCCGCCGCCCTCGTCGCCACGCCAGATCACCATGGTCACTCGACCGGCGCCCGCCGCCCCGTGCGGGTCGGGTGCCGGTGCGGCCTGCACGGCGGCCCCGGCGGACGGGGTCTCCGCCGGAGGTGCCGCAGCGTCCTCCGGCTCGGCCGCCTGCGGCTCGGTGGTCGGCTCGTCGTCCATCAGTGCGCCTCCTCGAACAGTGCTGCGAGCTCGTCGGGCATGACCGGGAGCGGCTCGGGGCCGACGGTGATGGTACGCACCGACGGGGTGCCGAGCACGCCCTGCGTGTCGGGTCGCTCGATCCGCTGCACGAAGTTGACCTTGCCCATCTCGGGGTCGGGCGTCGGGAAGTCGTCGCGGGTGTGCCCGCCACGGCTCTCCTTGCGGTTGATCGCCCCCTGGGCCACGGCCCGGGACACCGTGAGCATGGAGGGCAGGTCGGTCGCCATGTTCCACCCGGGGTTGTAGGCGATGCCGCCGCCCACCGACACCGCAGCCGCCCGCTCCTCGAGGGCTTCGATGGCCCCCAGCGCCTCCTCGAGCTCGGTCCCGGTGCGGATGATCCCGACCAGGCTCTGCATGGTGCGTTGGAGGTCCTGGTGCACCGTGTAGGGGTTCTCGCCGCCCTCGCGCTGCAGCGGAGCCACGGCCGCCTCGATGGCGGCCGCCACCTCGCCCTCGTCCACCCGCACCGCGCCGGTGCGCCCGGCGGCGAACTCGACGGCCCCCATGCCGGCTCGCCGCCCGAAGACGATCAGGTCGGAGAGGGAGTTGCCACCCAGCCGGTTCGAGCCGTGCATGCCGCCGGCGACCTCGCCGGCGGCGAACAGCCCGGGGACGGTCGCCGCCGTGGAGTCGGCGTCGACCCGAACCCCGCCCATGATGTAGTGGCAGGTCGGGCCCACCTCCATCGGCTCGGCCGTGATGTCGACGCCGGCCAGTTCCTTGAACTGGTGGTACATCGACGGCAGCCGGCGACGGATGTCCTCGGCCGTGCGGCGGGAGGCGATGTCGAGGAAGACGCCGCCGTGGGGGCTCCCCCGGCCCGCCTTGACCTCGCTGTTGATCGAGCGGGCGACCTCGTCGCGGGGGAGCAGCTCGGGCGGCCGGCGGCCGGCGGTGTGGTCGTCGTACCACTTGTCGGCCTCCTCCTCGGAGTCGGCCGTCTCGGCGGCGAACATGGGCGGGATGTAGTCGAACATGAAGCGCCGGCCGTCCGAGTTGCGCAGCACCCCGCCGTCGCCCCGCACGCCCTCGGTGACGAGGATGCCGCGCACGGACAGCGGCCACACCATGCCGGTCGGGTGGAACTGCACGCACTCCATGTCGATGAGGTCGGCACCGGCCCACAACGCCATGGCGTGGCCGTCGCCGGTGGACTCCCACGAGTTGGAGGTGTACAGCCAGCTCTTGCCCACGCCGCCGGTGGCCAGCACGACCGCCTTGGCCGTGAAGGACACGAACTCGCCGGTGGGCCGCCGGTAGCCGACGGCGCCGGAGACGACGCCGTCGGCGTCGCGCAGGAGGCGGAGGACCTTGACCTCCATGAACACCTCGAGGCCGTCGGCCACCGCCTTCTGCTGCAGGGTGCGGATGATCTCGAGCCCGGTGCGGTCGCCGACGTGGGCCAGGCGGGCGTAGCGGTGCCCGCCGAAGTCGCGCTGGAGGATGAGCCCGTCCTCGGTGCGGTCGAAGAGGGCGCCCCACTCCTCGAGCTCGCGCACCCGGTCGGGCGACTCCTGGGCGTGGAGTTGCGCCATCCGCCAGTTGTTCAGCATCTTCCCGCCGCGCATGGTGTCGCGGAAGTGGACCTGCCAGTTGTCCTCGGAGTACACGTTGCCCATGGCCGCGGCGACGCCGCCCTCGGCCATGACGGTGTGGGCCTTGCCGAGGAGGGACTTGCACACCAGTGCCGTCCGCATCCCCTGGGCCTGGGCTTCGACGGCGGCACGCAGTCCGGCGCCTCCGGCCCCGATGATCAGGATGTCGAAGTCGTGGGTCTCGATGTCGGGCATGTGCTCCGTCCCCTCAGAAGTGGAAGCCGGCGTCGTGGATGGTGCCGCTCGCCACCAGCCGGACGTAGACGTCGGTCAGTGCCACGAAGACGAGGCTCATCCAGGCGAACACCATGTGCTTGGAGTTCAGCGGGGTGAGGAGCTTCCAGACCCGGTGGCGGATCGGGTGGGCCGAGAACAGCTTGAGCCCCCCGCCGCACAGGTGCCGGCAGGCGTGACAGCTGAGCGAGTACAGCCACAGCAGCACGGCGTTCACCGACAGGACCACGGTCCCGACGCTGATGCCGATGCCGTAGCCCGGCTGGCGGAAGGCCATGACCGCGTCGATGGTGAGGATGGTGTTGAGCACCAGGCCGGCGTAGAAGAAGTAGCGGTGGACGTTCTGCATGACGAGCGGGAACCGGGACTCGCCCGTGTAGGAGTTGTGGGCGTCGGCCACCGCACAGGCCGGGGGTGCCCACCAGAACGACCGGTAGTAGGCCTTGCGGTAGTAGTAGCAGGTGAGGCGGAAGCCGAGCGGGAAGATGAGGATCAGGAGGGCCGGGGAGATGGTCCACCACGAGAGCACGGTGCCGGGGTGGCTGCCCGGCACGCAGCTCCCGGTCAGGCACGGCGAGTAGAAGGGTGAGATGAGGTCGCGGTGCTGGGCGGCGCCGACGTAGTAGTCCTTGTTGATGAACGCGGCCCACGTGGCGTAGGCGACGAACGCCGTGAGGACGGTGACGGTGGTGACGGGCTGGACCCACCAGCGGTCCTTGCGCAACGTGGCGACGTTGGTCGGGCCGCCACGCACTCCGCCCAGCACGACCGGCGTTGCGATCGTGTCCTCCTTGGTGACCACGTTGATCCTCCCTTGCGTGGTGCCGCGGCGCGTGCGAGCGCGGCCGTGCGGCGGTCCGAACGACTGAGCGGCCTCATCTTTCCACCGTTGCCGTCCCCGCGCGCAATCCTGCACCCGGCCCCGCCAGCTCCCGAGGCCTGGCCCGGCGCGGGCCGCCGGGCGCGGATCGCCCGGAGGTCCTGCCGCGTAGGCTCGGCCCATGACCGACGAGGCGTCCCCCACCAGCGTGCCGGCACGGACCGCCCCCCCGGAGATCACCACGTTCGGTGAGCTGCGGGCGTCGGGCTATCGCTCGGTTCCGGTGGCCGCCGAGCTGCGACGGAACGCGGCAGCCCGTATCGCCGCGGGGGAGCCCCTGGTCCGGGGCGTGCTCGGCTTCGACGACACCGTCCTCCCCCAGCTCGAGAACGCCGTCCTGGCCGGTCACGACGTCATCCTGCTGGGCGAGCGCGGCCAGGCGAAGACCCGGATTGTCCGTTCGCTCGTGAGCCTGCTCGACGAGTGGCTGCCGGTGGTGGCCGGTTCGGAGATCCACGACGACCCCTTCCAGCCCGTCTCCCGCTTCGCCCGCGACGCCGTGGCCCAGCACGGTGATGCGACCCCCGTCACCTGGGTGCACCGGGACGACCGGTTCGGGGAGAAGCTGGCCACCCCGGACACGTCGATCGCCGACCTCATCGGCGAGGTCGATCCCATCCGGGTCGCCGAGGGCCGCTACCTGTCCGACGAGCTCACCATCCACTACGGCCTGGTTCCCCGCCTCAACCGGGGCATCTTCGCCGTGAACGAGCTTCCCGACCTGGCCGAGCGGATCCAGGTGGGTCTGCTCAACGTGCTGGAGGAGCGCGACGTGCAGATCCGGGGCCACCGGGTGCGCCTGCCCCTCGACATCGTCCTGGTGGCCACGGCCAACCCGGAGGACTACACCAACCGGGGTCGGATCATCACGCCCCTGAAGGACCGGTTCGGTGCCCAGATCCGCACCCACTACCCGCCTGACGCCGCCACCGAACTGGCCATCGCCCGAGCGGAGGCGGCCATCCCGACCGACGGTGGCGACACGCCGCGCGTGGAGGTCCCCGGGTTCATGGCCGAGGTGGTGGCCGAGCTGAGCCAGCTGGCCCGCCAGAGCCCGCACCTGAACCAGCGCTCGGGCGTCTCGGTGCGGCTCACCATCGCCAACTACGAGACCCTGGTGGCCAACGCGGTGCGCCGCGCGCTGCGGGCCGGCGAGCCGGTGGCCGTGCCCCGCGTCTCCGACCTCGAGGCGCTCGTCTCGTCCACGCAGGGGAAGGTGGAGATCGAGACACTCGAGGAGGGCCGGGAGGAAGTCCTCCTGGCCCAGCTGGTGGCGGCGGCCGTGCTCGTCGTCTTCCGCCGTCACGTGGTCCTGGAGGACCCGAAAGCCGTGGTGGCGGCCTTCGCCGAGGACACGGTCGTCCACGCCGGCGACGACCTGCCGTCCGGTGCCTACGAGGAGACCCTGGCCCGCCTGCCCGTCCTGCGTGCACCGGTCGAGGTCCTGGCCGCCGGGTCGGACGAGCCGGCCGTGCTGGCCAGCGCGCTCGAGTTCCTCCTCGAGGGCCTGCACCTGACCAAGCGCCTCAACAAGGAGGCGGCCGGCGCACGTGCCCTCTACCGGGGGAGGGGCTGACGCCGTGCCTTGGCGGTTCGACTACCGCCGCTGGGACGGTACCCAGACCGGCCGGGCGGACGACGCCGACGCCGTCCTCGCCGGCCTGACCGACGACCTGCTGGCCAACGGCGACCTCCACGAGGCCATCCAGCGGATGATGAACCGGGGCTGGCGGGCTGCCGACGGCCACGACGTCGAGGGCATCCGCCAGCTCCTCGACCGGATCCGTACCGCCCGCCAGGAACAGCTCGAGCGGGGCGACCTCGGCGGCGCCTACCACGAGATCGCCGAGGAGCTGGCCGAGGTGCTGGCCGAGGAGCGGCTGGGGATCGAGCGGCTGGCCGAGGAGGCCCGGGCGTCGGGCGACGAGCGCCGGCGTCAGGTCACCGACGACGTGGCGACGGAGCGGCGCATGCAGCTCGACCTGCTCCCCTCCGACCTCGCCGGCCGGGTCCGGGGGCTCCAGAGCTACGAGTTCGTCTCCTCCGAGGCCCGCCAGCGCTTCGAGGACCTAGTGGAGCGCCTGCGCCAGGAGGTGGCCCGCACCTACGTGGAGCAGGTGTCCGAGGCGTTGGCCAACCCCGACCCGGCCGCCCTGGCCCGGATGCGCGAGGCGTTCGACGCGCTCAACCGGATGTTGGAGCAGCGCGCCGCCGGCGAGGAGATCGACCCGTCGTTCGAGTCGTTCATGGAGCGTTTCGGCGACCTGTTCCCCGGCGACCCGGAGAACCTCGACGAGCTCCTCGAGCAGCTGGCCGCCCGCATGGCGGCGGCCCAGGCCATGTTCAACTCGCTCTCGCCCGAGCAACGTGCCCAGCTCCAGGGCCTCGCCGAGTCGCTCCTGGAGGACCTCGACCTGCGCTGGCAGGTCGAGCGGCTGGCGGGCAACCTCCAGCAGGCGTTCCCCGACGCCGGCTGGCAGCAGCGCTACCGGTTCTCCGGCGACGAGCCACTCTCGATGGCGGACGCCACCGACGCCGCCGCCGGGCTGGCCGACCTGGACGAGCTCGAGGCCATGCTGCGCTCGGCCAACGCACCGGCGGCACTGGCCGAAGTGGACCTGGACAAGGTGCGCCGCCGGCTGGGCGATGCCGCCGCCGACTCGTTGTCGAGCCTGGCCGACCTCACCCGTCGGCTCACCGACGCCGGCCTGGTCGACCAGCGCGAGGGGCGCTTCGAGCTCACGCCGAAGGGAGTCCGCCGGATCGGCCAGCAGGCGCTCGCCGACCTGTTCTCCCAGCTCGGCAAGGACCGGATCGGCAACCACCAGGCGACGTGGAGCGGCACCGGCCACGACCGCGAGGAGCGGACCAAGCCCTACGAGTTCGGCGACCCGTTCAACCTCGACCTGTCCCGCACCGTGCACAACGCGGTGCGCCGGGCGGGGAGCGGAGTGCCGGTCCGGCTCACACCCGACGACTTCGAGGTCGTGGAGACGGAGGCGCTGACCCGGACGGCCACCGTGCTGCTCCTCGACCTGTCGCTGTCGATGCCGATGCGGGACAACTTCGTGCCGGCGAAGAAGATGGCCCTGGCCCTCCACACCCTCATCTCCACCCGCTTCCCCCGCGACTACCTGGGCGTCGTCGGCTTCTCCGAGGTGGCCCGGGAGATCCTGCCCGAGGACCTCCCCACCGTCAGCTGGGACTACGTCTACGGGACCAACCTGCAGCATGGCCTGATCCTGGCCAGGCGGATGCTGGCGCACCAGCCGGGCACCAAGCAGATCATCCTCGTCACCGACGGCGAGCCCACCGCCCACATCGTCCCGGACGGCAGTCCCGGTGGCTACGACGTGGAGTTCAACTACCCCCCCGTCCCCGAGACGCTCGAGGTCACGCTGGCCGAGGTGCTGCGCTGCACGCGGTCGGACATCGTCATCAACACGTTCCTGCTCGATCCCGACCGGTCCCTGGCCGGGTTCATCGAGCAGTTGACCCGGATCAACCGTGGTCGAGCGTTCGCCACCTCGCCGGGCGAGCTCGGCGACTACGTGCTCGTCGACTTCCTCCGCCACCGGACGACGGTCCGGTCGCGGGGGCGGCGCACCGGCTGACCACCGCTCGTTTCCCAGCTCACACGCGGTGCCCGATCCGTTGCCGCTTGCGTCCGCGCGCGAGATGGAACAAGATGACATTGCTGTAGTTACATCCGTGCCATATGACCCGCCGGTCAGCACTCCGGTGAGCCTGTGGATGACCGGTGAGGGGAGGCGTGCCGGTGGACATCGTGTCGCTGCTGTACGGACGCCAGGAACGCAGCTGGCAGACCAAGGCCAACTGCATGGGGGTGGATCCCGATCTGTTCTTCCCGGAGCGGGGAGCATCGACCCGCGAAGCGAAGGAGGTGTGCCGCGGCTGCGTCGTTCGCGAGGACTGCCTCGAGTACGCGCTGGCCAACGGCGAGAAGTTCGGCATCTGGGGGGGATTGTCGGAGCGGGAGCGCCGGCGGCTGCGCCGCCAGCGGGCGCTGGCCCGGCGCAGCGAGGTGAGCGCCTCCTGATCCCGGCGGCCGTTCCGGCGGCCGCACGACCCCTGCCGACCCCGGACCTTCAGCGTCGCCGGGCGTCCAGCCGGGCTTCGATGGTCCGGTCGACGGCGAGGTCCAGTTCGGCCCATCGCTCCCGGGGGACGGCCGACAGCGTCGCTGCCGGTGCCAGGCCGACCAGTTCGGCCCGCACCACCGTCCCTCCTGCTCTGGCCACCAGGTCGGCGATCGAGTCGTACACGTGGTCCGGGCCCGTGCGGGCCGGATCGACCAGGTTGCAGCTCACCTGGGCCGCACCGTCGAGGTCGAGGCCGAGAGCGCGTATCGCCGGTGCGCGGATGGCGGCGGCCACCGTCCGCGCCAGCGCCGCTGCGCCGCCAGGGGCGTCGATCCAGACGTTGTAGGCGACGAGCACCGGCCGGGCCCCCACCGCCATCGCCCCCGCCGTGGGGTGGGGCCGGGACGGCCCGGTGTCGGGCACCAGGGTGGTGAAGGCGCCGCGCCGCACCTCGGGCAGGGTGCGTCCGGGCCCGTAGAGGAAGCACGGCACCGCCAGGTCGTCGGCCGCCCAACGGGCGAAGCGGTCCCTCGCCGCGACGGCGGCGTCCATGCCACCGGGCGCCGCCGGGAGGGCGGGGGCGGCGCGGTCCGGGCCGAGGGGGACGAACGGCACCACGTCGACGGCGCCGAACCGGGGGTGCACGCCCTGGTGGGTGCGCAGGTCGATCCGGCGCACGGCCTCGGCTGCGACCGAACGCGCTGCCTGCTCGACCGCCGCGAGTGGCCCGCCCAGGGTGATGACGGCCCGGTGGTGGTGGGCATCGGCGTGGACGTCAAGGAGCTCGGGGCCGGCCGCGGCGGCGACGGCGTCGATCAGGTCCCGGTCACGCCCTTCGGAGATGTTGACGACGCATTCGGCGAACATGCAGCCGGGGGACTGCCGGGCCCGGGGCCGCCGGGCCCGGGGACTGGCTCAGACGGGCACGGCGCGGCTGACGCGCCGGCGGCGCAGGATGCGCCGGCGCTCGCGCTCGGACTTGCCGCCCCAGACGCCGTGGTCGACCCGCTCGGCCAGGGCGTACTCGAGGCACTGGTCGGCCACGGGGCACTCGGCGCAGATGCGCTGGGCGGCCTGCACTCCCAGTCCGTCGCTCGGGAAGAAGATCGACGGCGAGAGGTCCCGGCACTTGCCCTGTTGCATCCACTCGGTGTCCATCGAACCTCCTCGACGTCGCTGGGCCGGGCTTGTCCGGGCACCCGCGGACACAGCAGCCCGTGTCACAACTAGTCTCGCATGTTGGCGCACCAGACCGTGCGAATCGAGCCACGTTTGAGCGATCCCTCACAATTTTTTTATGGAGGACCTGGGCCTTCTTATGAAGAGGCTGGGCCGGGGGACCGGTCGCAGCTGGGTCCGCCCCTGCCCGTGCCCGGTGCCGAGGCCGTGCCGCCGCCGGTGCCGCCGACCCCCATCGGCGCCCCCGGTCCCCAGGGGTACGCGGTGCCCGGCGCCTCGTGGGTGCCGCCCGCGGGTGTCCCGGGCATGGCCGGCGAACCGGCCTACGGCGGCGGCGCCCCGGGCTACGCCGGCGACGCTGCCAGTGCGGGCTACGGCGGGTACGGCGCCGGCGGGTACGGGGGATACGGCGGCGGCTACAGCTACGGGGGGTATGGACCCCCGGGGTGGCCGCCGGTGCCCGTCGCCCCCCCGCAGCCCCCGGTACAGGTCATCCGGCACACGCTGACCCGCCGCAACTGGGTGACGGTGGTGGTCGCCGTGGCCCTCATCTCCGCCGCGGTCGGCGGACTGATCGGGGCGACGGTCGGCATCCACAACCAGCAGACCATCGTCGAGACCTTCGGCGCCAACCGCAGCCTGCTACCGGCCATGGGCGACATCCAGGCCATCCTGGCCCGGGTCGAGCCGGCGGTCGTGTCCATCGACTCCCAGTCGACCTCGACCGGCGGTGTGGGCGGCGACTTCGTGCAGGCCGCCGGTACCGGGATGATCATCACCCCGGGGGGCGAAGTCCTGACCAACAACCACGTCATCGCCGGCGCCGCCCAGGTGACGGTCACCCTGTTCGGACAGACCCAGGCCCGGGCCGCCCACGTGATCGGCACCGATCCCACCCACGACCTCGCCCTGGTGCAGATCGACGGGGCCTCGGGGCTGCCCACGGTGACGCTCGGCGACTCGGCGGCGTCCAAGGTGGGCGACTCCGTCCTGGCCATCGGGAACGCGCTGGCCCTGGCCGGTGGTCCGTCGGTGACCGAAGGGATCGTGTCGGCCGAGAACCGGTCGCTCACCGCGCAGAACGACGCCGGCGCCACCGAGACCCTGACCGGCCTCCTCCAGACCGACGCCGCCATCAACCCGGGGAACTCGGGAGGACCCCTGGTCAACGCCCAGGCCCAGGTGATCGGCATCAACACCGCGGTGGCCTCCTCCAGCGCGGGCAACGCCCCCGCGCAGAACATCGGGTTCGCCATCGCCATCGACTCGGTCAAGCCCCGGCTGGCCGAGCTGCGCCAGGGCGGCCCCGGTGGTGCCGGCAACGCCGGCGCCCAGCCGGTGCCGGTCAACAACAGCGCCTACATGGGCGTCGCCGTGGGCACGGTCACCCCGGCCGTCCAGCAGCAGCTCCAGCTCACCCCCTCGTCCGGTGCCTACGTGGTCTCGGTGCAGCCCGGCAGCCCGGCCGACAAGGCGGGCATCCGGGCCAACGACGTCATCGTCTCCTTCAACGGGTCGCCGATCGCCTCGGCCAGTGGCCTCACCAGCGCCATCCATCCGCTCAAACCCGGCGACCACGTGTCGGTGGGCCTCTACCGGGGACCGGCGCAGCTCACCGTCGACGTCACGCTCGGGGCCCGGCCGACCGGCGGGTAGGCTGGCCCCCGCCGATCGACGAGGAGGACCCCGCCATGAGCCCGGAGACCGTGGAGCACGACGCCCCCGAGGGCGACGAGGCACCGCCTCCGCGCGGTCACATCCGCGTCGTCTACCTCGGGCCCGTCGCACCCCACTGGGAGGTCCAGTCCGACTGGGGCGACGCCACCCTGGTCGAGGAGTTCCGGCAGCGGACGATGGCCCGCCTCGTCCTGCTGCCCCCGCACGATCCCCAGTACCGGCGCAACCGGGAGCGGGTGGTCCGCGATGCCGAGCGGGAGAACCTGATCCTCGAGTGGGACCTCGGTGTGCCCGAGGAGGAGCCCGCCCCCGCGCCGGCGGTGGACGCCGGCAGCTGATCCCCGCACGGCCGGCTCAGTTGCCGCCCGGCCGGCTCAGCCCCCGGGCTCGTCGAGCTCGGGCAGCCGGATGCGCTCGAGCCACAGCCCGGGCGCATCGACTTCGGCCGGCGTCGGCAGGTTCGACGGGGATGCCCACAGCCGGGTGAGCTCCGCCTCGTCGCTGCGTTCGACGACGCCGGCGAGGAAGGACCGGCCCCGGTCCACCTGGGCGGTGTCGACGTCGATCCCGAACAGGGCGGCAGCCGCCTCTTCGCCCCGGCCCCGCTCGATGCGCCGCCGGTACCAGGCCTCGGCCAGCTGGGCGTGGGACCCGGTGAGCGCGGTGCCCACCCGGTCGGCGATCCGGTCGGCGTAGGCGTCGATCACGATGGCGAGCGCGGTCAGCTGTTCCGACGGCCGCCTGGCGTCGGGCAGGAGGAGGTCGGCGAGGAGCGCGTCGGGATCGGAGAACAGGTTGGAGATCGCCTCGGGGTCGGCCATCCCGCCCATCGGCCCCCCCAGCCGGTCCATGAGGCCCTGCTGGGTGGCGGCGGCGACGCCGGCCAGCTCGGTGAGGAGCCCCGTCAGCCGGGCGTGGACATGCGGGCGCCCCACCACCGAGTTGGCGGCCAGCTCGCGGGCGCACACCCAGAGGAGTGCCTCCTCGGCCGGAAGGCTCCAGTCCGAGGCGAACTCCTCGACGTTCGACGGCACCACCAGCAGCTCGCCGTTGGCCGGCCACGGCAGCGGCAAGACGTACTGGCCCACGGCCCGCTGGGCCAGGTGGCCGACGACGGAGCCGGCCTGCAGGGCGGTGAGCATGGGCCCGATCGTGCCGGCCCACATGCCCATCAACGCGGAGAGGTCGTCGGCACCGGTCGCCAGGTCGGCAGTCAGATCGGTCCCCGGCGGAACGGCCGGCGCGCCGGCCGGCGGGGTCATGGCCTCGAGGACGGGGCGCCAGGCCTCGAGCGCCCGCAGTGCCCAGTCGCCGCGCCCCACCGGCAGGCAGGTGAGGCGCTGCCCGTCCGGCGTCACCGGCAGCCCGGTGGCTTCGGCCACGTGCAGCTCGGCCACCCGGCACAGCTCCTCGACCCGGATCCGCTGGACCGGGTCGACGTTCCCCTCGGCCTCGCCGTCGGTGGCCACCTGGAGGGCGAACGCCCGGCTGGTCTCCCAGGCCGCACCGCTGGCGCCACCGAGCATCTTCATGAGGTCGCCCAGCAAGAACTGGAAGGGGTTCCCGCGGTCGCCCGGTTCCGGCGTGGTCATGGATGCATGCTACGGCGACGGCGAGGAGGCGCGGCCCGCCGGCGGCGCGGTGAGCACGGCGACGGTCGTCCCGGCCAGACCGCCGTCGACGTAGGCGAGGGTCACCGACGCCCCGGGCGGCTCACCGTAGAGGTGGTCGCGGAGCTCGGCGGGCGAGCGGACGGGCTGGCTGTCGACGCCGACGATCACGTCACCGGGCTGCAGGCCGGCCCCCGCCGCCGCCCCACCGGGGACCACGGAGGTCACGACCACGCCGTTCCCCGAGGCGGCGACCTCCCCGCCGCCCGGGCCGGCGGTCTCCCCGCCGGTGAGCGAGACGGTGGCCGCGCTGGCCGAGCCCGGGGACGAGGTCGGCGAGGCGCTCGCCACGATGGCCCCGAGCCACCCGTGCTCCACCGTTCCTGTGGCGACCAGCTGGCGGGCCACGTCGAGGACCAGGTAGCCGGGCAGGAAGGCCGAGACCATCCGCCCGTCGACGGTGGCGGCCACGTGCTCCACGCCGGCCACCCTGCCCGAGGCGTCGACCAGCACACAGCCGGCGGCCGCCGGTGTGCCGCCGGGGACGGCGGTGGCGGCGAGCGTGGCGGTGACCGGGTCGAGGTGGATGGCCGTTCCCGTCGAGAGGACGGTCGTGGGCGCAGACGACGGGCCCGGGCTGCCGCCCGGCCACGCCACCTCCACGACGGGCGCGCCGGCGGCGAGGTCGTCCTGGTCGGCGAACGCTGCCACCGGGTGGTCGCCGGACACGGTCAGGAGGGCCAGCCCGGTGCCGGGGTCGGTGGCGACGACGGTGGCGCGCTGGCGCCGGCCGTGGGGACCGGTCGACCACACGGTGGCACCGGGGCGGACCAGGGAGAGGGGAGCGATGACCACGCCGCCGGTGTCGACGGTCAGGCCGGTGGCGGCCACGCCGTCCGACGATTCGAGGGGGACGACCGACGGTGCCACCTGGGCCGCCGCCGCCATGACGGTGGCACCGGCCGGTGCGGTGTGGCCGGACCCCATCGTGGTCGACGTGACGGTGGCCATGGCCGGCACCCGGACCAGCGATCCCGGGGAGGCGCCCGAGTCGGCCAGTAGCAGGCCCATGGCGGCCACCGACCCGGCGGCGGCCACCGACACCGTGCCGGTCACCCACCAGCGGCTGCGCCGGCGCCGGACGGGGTGGCCGGCCACGAGGTCCGCTCGGAGTCCCATCTCGGAAGGGTGGCGCCACGCTCGGGCCTCGGGCGGGATCCATCCGAGGATGGGCTCGTCGACACCGTCGGCCTCTCGGTCGTCGTCCTCGAGGAACCCGTGATCCTCGTCGCCCCCGAAGCCTCCGTCCATCGGCACGAAGGCTAGCCATGGGCTGCCGCCGGGGGACGTCGCCCCCGGGCCGGCCGTCACCTCCGCCTGGTCCTACGATGGCGGCCGTGTCTCGGGACCTCGCCATCGACCTCGGGACGGCCAACACCCTCGTCTACGCCAGGGGCCGGGGCATCATCCTCAACCAGCCCACGGTGATCGCGTTGAACACGCGCACCCACGACGTGCTGGCCGTGGGCAACGAGGCGTGGCAGATGATCGGCCGGACGCCCGGCTACATCGTCGCCGTGCGACCCCTGCGGGAGGGGGCCATCACCGACTTCGACATCACCGAACGGATGATCCGCCTGCTGCTGCGGCGGGCCGGCGTCACCAAGCTGAGCCGGCCGCGGGTGCTCATCTGCGTGCCGTCGGCCATCACGTCGGTCGAGCGGCGGGCGGTGAAGGAGGCGGCCCGCCGTGCGGGCGCCTCCTCCGCCTACCTGATCGAGCAGCCCATGGCCGCGGCCATCGGAGCCGAGCTGCCCATCCACGAGCCGGTCGGGAACATGGTGGTCGACGTGGGCGGCGGCACGTCGGAGACGGCGGTGATCTCGCTCGGCGGGCTGGTGGCGTCGGCGGCGATCCGCTGTGGCGGGTTCGACCTCGACGCCGCCATCCAGTCGTACGTGCGCCAGACCTACGGCGTGGCCATCGGCGAGCGCACGTCCGAAGAGATCAAGCTGGCCATCGGCTCGGCCCGGCCCTACGCGGGCGAGGCGGACGCCGAGGTGCGCGGGCGGGCCATCGACAGCGGGCAGCCGAAGACGGTCCTGCTCACTCCGGGCGAGATCCGCGAGGCCATCGACGAGCAGATCACCCTCATCGTCGACACCGTGATCGACTGCCTCGGGTCGGCGCCCCCCGACCTTGCCAACGACATCATCCACCAGGGCATCACCCTGGTGGGCGGGGGCGGCATGCTCCGGGGCCTGGCCAACCGGCTGGCCGACGCCACCTCCGTGCCCGTGCACCTGGTGGCCACCCCGCTCGAGTGCGTGGTCATGGGCGCCGGCCGGTGCCTCGACTCGTTCGACCAGCTCCGCGACGTGTTCGCCGCCGCCGACCGCTGACGCGGGCCCCGCCCGCCGACAGGACACCGGGGAGGCGCCGCCGCTCGCGGGTCGGCGCCCGGCGTCAGTCGGGCGCCAGTCGGGCGTCAGTCCGATCCGGCCACGAGGTCCTCGGCGACCTGCCGGACCTGCCAGTCCCGGTCCTCCAGGCACCGGCGCAGCGCGGCGGCGACCTCCTCACCCTCGAACGCGGCCAGCGCGGCGGCGGCCCGGCGGCGGACGGCCGGCTTGTCGTCCAGCGCGGCCAGCACCGCCGGCAGGCCGGCCTCGTCCCCGATCGCACCGAGCGCGGCGACCGCCGCCTCGCGGCAAAGCGGGTCGCGGTGTCCGCCCCCGGGTGCCGCCAGGCGGGACAGGGCCCCGACGGCGGAGGCGTCGCCCTGCTCGCCGAGCGCCCAGGCGGCCATCTCGACCACGGTGTCGTCGGCGTCCGCCAGCAGCGCCACCAGCGTGATCCGGGGGCGGCCCGCCGCCAGCTCGCACCCGCGCCGCCGCACGCCGGCATCGGGGTCGGCGAGCGCCCCCCGGACCTGCGCGTCGGTCAGCGTTCCCAGCCGGTCGAGGGCACCGAGCGCGGTGGCCCGAACCGACGCGGACGGATCGGCGAGCGCGGCGGTGGCTTCGTCGACGCCCCCCCGGTGCCCGGCGAGGGCCACGGCCAGACGCCGGTCGACCTCCGCCGGGTCGAGTTCCGTGGCAGGCTGGCCGCCGGCCCGGCGTGCCCGGCGCCGGACGCCGGGCCCGCCGCCGTCCGGTCCTCGGCTCGGGTCCACGCCACCACTATGACCGACGACGCACCCACCACCGAGCCGCACCCGGCGGGCCAGCTCCCCGACACGGGCGTGCCCGCGCCCATCCGGCGCCGGCGCCGCATCAGCCCCGTCACGGTGGTGCTGGTGGTCCTGCTGGTGGGGCTGATCGTGGCAGCGCGGGTCAACCTGGACTATTACGCCATCCAGCCGGGCACGGCCCAGCCCGTCCAACCGTTCATCACCGTCCCCACCGGCAGGGGTCACCCGGTGGCGCGCCCGGTGCTCCTCACCGACGTCGACGTGACCCGGGTGACCGCCCTCTCCTACCTGTACTTCCGCCTGCAGTCCAACACCGACATCCAGCCCATCGTGAACGTGATCGGTGGCACCCCTCCGTCGGAGTTCGACGCCCAGGGGACGGTCGAGATGGACCAGGCCGAGGCGGCCGCTCTCACCGCCGGCCTGCGCCGGTTGGGCTACACCGTGGCCACGCGCCCGGTCGGTGCCGTGGTGTTCACCGTGTGGCCGGGGACCCCGGCGTGGGGGAAGCTCTCGGTCGGCGACGTGATCACCGCTGTCGACGGCGTGGCGACGCCCAACGCGAGCGCCTTGACCACCCTGTTGCGCCACTATCACTCGGGCCAGACCGTCACCCTGTCGGTCCTGCGCGGCGGCACGGGCAAGGCGGTGCCGGTGGCCGTGACCCTGCACACCTCCGTCGTCGATCTCGGCCCGGACGCGTCGGGCCGGCCCGTCCACGCCACGGTGGACCTCGGGATCGAGCCCCAGGACCAGGTGGCCCACACCTATCCGTTCCCGGTGTCGATCGACGTCACCGGCATCGGCGGACCGTCGGCTGGGCTGGCCATGACCCTGGGGGTGATCGACGCCCTGTCGGGGGGGAACCTCACCGGCTCCACCCGGGTGGCCGCCACCGGGACCATGGACGACAACGGGAACGTCGGGGACGTCGGGGGCGTGCCGCAGAAAACCGTCGCGGTGGAACGGGCGGGGGCCCGGATCTTCTTGGTGCCGCCCCAGGAGTACCGGGCGGCCGAGTCGAAGGCGACGGGCGGACTCCAGGTGTACGCGGTCTCCACCCTCGACCAGGCACTGGCCGTCATCGCCGCGCACGGCGGCCACGTCCCCGCACCGGGCAGCTCGCACGCCTCCACGACCGCCGCGGCATGACCCTCGGAACAGCCCGCCCGTCGTAGGCTGCCACCATGTCGGAAGAGCGCCGGATGTCCATTTCGTCGTCGTCCCGCCTCTCGCCGGACGAGGTGGCGCGGCACACGTTCGCCACCGTCCGGCGCGGCTTCGACCCCGCCGAGGTCCGCGAGTTCCTCGACTCGGTGGCCGGTGAGCTGCGGGCATGGGTGGAACGCGAGTCGGCCCTGCGGACGGAGGTGGCCGACGCCGAGCACCGGGCGGCCAATCCCGTGCTGGACGAGGCCACCCTGACCAGCGCGCTCGGTACGGAGACGGCACGGGTCCTGCGTAGTGCTCACGAGGCCGCGCACGACATGGTGGCCAAGGCCGAGGCCGAGGCCGAGCGCCTGCTCGACCGGGCCCGCAGCGAGATCGACGAGGCCGAGACCCGAGCCGAGACCGCCCTGGCCGAGCGCACCGCCCAGGCCGAGGCGGCGGTGGCCGAGCTGCGCCGGCGGGTGCAGGAGGAGTCGGCGGTCGTCCTCGAGTCGGCGAGGGCCGAGGCGGAAGCGATGGTGGCCCAGGCTCGTGCCGAGTGCCGGGAGATGGTCGACGAGGCGCAGGCGCTCCGGTCCCGGGTGCTGGCCGACCTGTCGCGGCGGCGGAAGGTGCTCCACGCCCAGATCGAGCAGCTGCGTGCAGGCCGGGAGCGTCTGGTCGAGACGATCCGGGGCGTGCGGCGTTCCGTCGACGTCATCGCCGAGGACCTGTTCCGGGCCGAGGACGAGGCTCGCCTGGCGGCCGAGTCGGCCGGCCGGGACGCGCTGGCCCGTCCGGAGGACGGCACGCCCGAGGAGCAGGCGGCGTCGCTGCTGGCCGAGGAGGCGGCCGCTCCGGCTGGAGCTGAGCCGCACGGCGCCGATCGTGGCGCGGACGGTGCGGCCGCGGCGACGGACGAGGTGGCGGCGGACGAGGTGGCGGCGGACCTGCCCGGACCGGAGGCACCGGCGACGGACACGGCGGACGTCGACGCCGTCTCCGCCGGTGAGGGACCGGCTGCGGAACCGGACCCCGGGGAGCGGGCGGTAGCGGAGCCCGTTGTGGGCGCGAGCGACGGAGGGGGCGACGAGGGGGGCGATGGCGACCACGAGCCCGGCGGAGCCGACCGGTTGGCGGCGGCCGAGGAGGCCTTCGCCAAGCTCCGGGCAGCGAGCGGGCCGCCAGCGGGAGCCGGAGCGACGAGTGGCGAGGTGGATACCGGCACGGAAGAGACGGTCGACCAGTCCGGTGGGGACGGGACCGGCGCGCCGCCGGCACCTGGCCACCCGACCGCGGGGGAGCAGCCGACGGACGGGACGGCAGTGGACGGGTCCGAGGACGGGACGGGACCGGCCGCCCGGCGGGACGAGCTCGTGGCCCCGGTGGTCGCCGCGTTGGCCCGTCGGGTGAAGCGGGTCCTCCAGGACGACCAGAACGAGATCCTCGACCGCATCCGGTCGCACGGAGGCACCTGGTCGGACGACGCGCTCGCTGACGAGGTGGAGCAGCGCGACGCCCTGGTCACCGCGGCCCTGCCCCACCTGGAACAGGCGGCATTGGCCGGCCGGGCGTTCCTCGACCCGTCGGCGAGCGGCAACCCGGAGACCGACACGCTGCTGGCCATCGCCGGCGAACTGGCCGACTCGCTGTTGCTGCCACTCCGGCGGCGCCTCGCCGACGACGGCGGGCTCGCCGGGGCCGACGAGCAGGCGGTGACCGAACACGTCGGTGCAGCCTTCCGGGAGTGGAAGGGGGAGCGGGTCGAGCGCCTCGTCGCCGACCAGGTGATCGCCGCGTTCTCTGCGGGGACGCTGGCCAGTTCCCGCGGGCCCGTCACCTGGCACGCGGTCTCGGCGGACGGGAGCCCGTGCCCGGACTGCGAGGACAACGCCCTGGCCGGTCCCCTACCTGCCGGTGAAGCGTTCCCCACCGGCCATCTGACGCCCCCGGCCCACCCCGGGTGCCGGTGCCTGCTCACCTCCGACGTCCCCTAGGCTGACCCCCCGTGCGCACGCCCGAGCAGTCCGCCCCCCGCCCGCGCCTGACGCGCCGGAGCCGCTGGATCCTGGTGGTCCTCGTCGTGCTCGTGGTGGCACTGCTGTCGCTCCACACCTTCGCCGTCGCCTTCACCGACTACCTGTGGTTCGGGTCGGTCCACCTCCATGCGGTGTGGACGAGCCTCCTCGAGATCAAGGTGGGGCTGTTCGTCGCCTTCGCCGCCGTGTTCGGCGTGCTCTTGTTCGTGAACATGATCGTGGCGGAACGCCTCGCCCCCCGGGGGCCCGTGCGCGATACCGAGGACGAGTTCGTCAGGCGCTACCAGCAGGTGACGGCACCCTTCACCCGGTGGATCCGGCTCGGGGTCGTCGTGTTCCTCGCCATCGTGATGGGTTCCCAGGCCATCGGCCAGTGGCAGCACTGGATCCTGTTCCGCAATGCCGTGCCCTTCGGCGTGAAGGACCCCATGTGGCACAAGGACATCGGCTATTACGTCTTCACCCTGCCGTTCCAGAACTTCCTCGTGCACTGGGCGATGGCGGCGATGCTCGTCATCCTGCTCCTCACGACGGTCACCCACTACCTGAACGGCGGCATCCGAACCCAGGGGCCCCGCCCGCGGGTCCGCCCCGCGGTCAAGGCCCACATCTCGCTGCTGCTGGGCCTCATCGCGCTGATCAAGGCCGTCGGGTACGTACTGCAGCGCTATTCCCTCGTCAACGCATCCGACGCCTACGTGAACGGTGCCGGCTACACCGACGTGCACGCCCGGCTCCCGGCCCTGGACCTGTTGATCCTGGTCTCGCTGGCCGCGTTGGTCCTCCTTGCCGTGAACGTCCGGCGTCAGGGCTGGGCGCTGCCCGCCCTCGGGGTCGGGCTGTGGTTCCTGGTGGCGCTGACGGCGGGGGCGATCTACCCGGCCGCCGTACAGGCGTTCAAGGTCAACCCGGCCCAGAACAGCCTGGAACAGCCCTACATCGGACGGAACATCGCCGCCACCCGCTCGGCCTATGGGCTCGACGCCGTGACCCAGACGTCCTACCCGGCGGTGTCGACACTCACCGCCAGTACCCTGAACGCCAACGCCGACACGCTCGGCAACGTGCGGATCTGGGACCCGCTCCAGACGCAGCCCGTCTACGACAAGCTCCAGGACATCCGCTCCTATTACCAGTTCGACGCGCTGTCGATCGACCGCTACCTGGTCAACAACGTCGAGACGCCGATGGTGGTCGGGGTCCGGGAGATCAACCCCACCGACCTCCCCTCGCCGTCGTGGGTGAACACGCACCTCCAGTACACGCACGGGTACGGCATGATCATCTCGCCCGCCAACCAGCAGTCGTCGACCGGGCAGCCGGTCTTCGACGTGCGCGACGTGCCCCCGGTGTCGTCGTCCGGGCTGCCCCAGATCACCCAGCCCGCCGTCTACTACGGACTGAACGAGCCGACGTACGTGGTCGCCGACTCGAAGACCCCGGAGATCGACTACCAGCTCCCGTCGGGAGCCAACGTGGAGACCCACTACTCAGGTTCGGGCGGCGTGCAGCTCACGTCGTGGTTCGACCAGGCGATGTTCGCCCTCCGCTTCAACGATTTCAACCTGTTGATCTCCAACCAGATCACGTCGGACTCGAGGGTGCTGTTCGACCGGTCGATCCAGACCGAGATCCACAAGGCGGCGCCGTTCCTGAGCCTCGATGCCGACCCGTACCCGGCGCTGGTCGGCGGGCACATCGTCTGGATCCAGGACGCCTACACGACGAGCGACAGCTACCCCTACTCGCAGCAGGCGGACACCTCGGGGCTCTCGCCGGCGAGCGACCTGTTCTCCAAGAACTTCAACTACATCCGCAACTCGGTGAAGATCGCCGTCGACGCCTACACCGGTCAGATGTCGTTCTACGTGATGGACCCGAAAGATCCCATCATCCGGACCTACGAGCGGGCGTTCCCGGGAATGTTCAAGCCGGCGTCGGCAATGCCGGCAGATCTCGTCGCCCACCTGCGGTATCCGGAGGACATCTTCTCCGTCCAAGCGGCCATGTACGGCAGGTACCACATCACCTCGCCGTCGGCCTTCTACTCGGCCGGCGACGCCTGGGCCGTGTCGCCGGCGCCCGGCACCGGCAACCCGAACCAGGCGCTGGCCACGACCGAGACGACCAACGCTCAAGGGCAGCTGGTCTCGACGAACATCCTCGCCCGGATGGCACCCATCTACCAGGTGCTGCGGGTGCCGGGGCAGCAGCACGAGTCGTTCAACCTTCTCGACGCGTTCGTGCCCGTGTCGAGCGGGAGCCAGATCCAGACGCTCTCGGCGTTCATGATCGCCGGCTCCGACCCGTCCCACTACGGGCAGCTCCAGGTCTTCGTGACGCCCCGGGGCCAGCCGGTCTCCGGTCCGGCGCTCGTCTCCGCACAGATCGACGCCACCTCGGCCGTCTCCACCCAGATCAGCTACCTGAACCAGAACGGCTCGACGGTGCTGCTCGGGCAGGTGATGATGATCCCCATCGCCGACTCGCTCCTCTACGTACAGCCGCTCTACGTGCAGTCGTCGCGGAACAACTTCCCGACCCTCCAGGGGGTGATCGCCGTCTACGGCAAGCAGGCGCAGCTCGGTACCACCCTGGGCGATGCCCTGACGAAGGTGTTCTCCGCGCCGGTGGTGCCGGGATCGACGCCCGGCAGTGCCGGTACCGTCTCGGCGCCGGTGCGGGCCCTCCTCGACCAGGCCCAGGCCGCGTACCAGCAGGCGCAGGCGGACCTGAAGGCCGGCGACCTCGGCAAGTACCAGTCGGACATCAGCCAGATGGAGAGCCTGATCCAACAGGTCCAGGTGCTGACCGGGAACACCGGGGCGTCCGGCAGCCCGACGACGGCACCCACCACGACGACGGCACCCACCACGACGACGGCACCGACTGCGACGACGGCACCGACTGCGACGACGGCACCGACTGCGACGACGGGCGGCTAGGCACGGGGCGTGTGCCGGGTGGGTCGGGGCGCGGCATCGCGCTAGCCGACCGGGCGCAGCTACTGGCACGCAGTGGCGCCGGTTCGACGCCGGGTGCTGGCGCAGGTAGGATAGAGGTCGCGGCGCGGGGTGGAGCAGTCTGGTAGCTCGTCGGGCTCATAACCCGAAGGTCGGAGGTTCAAATCCTCCCCCCGCCACCAAGAGGTCTTCACGTTTCACGTGGGGACCCGTTCACGTTTCGAGCTGTCACCATGGTCCCACGGCGATGTGACGCACCGGGTGACA
>JAJZAC010000123.1 GCA_021799615.1 Actinomycetes bacterium | reverse complement strand
ACACCATGCCGAACGACTCCGCCACCACGTAGGCCCACCGGCGGGCCCAGGAGCACCGGGGATGGGCCAGCATGGGCACCGACCGCCAGGTGTCGTAGCCGCTGAGCGACGTGGCCCAGTCGGCCATGGGGACGGAGAAGCCCGTCTTCGGCCGGTTCGCGATCTGCGGTGGCAGGGGCGGTGTCGGGCTGGCGGCCAGTGCGTGCTTGCCGGCGGGAGGCGCCCACCGGGCGGCGAGGGAGGGCGCCAACGCGCCGAAGAGCTCGGCGTCGGTGAGCGGGACCCGGATCTCGAGCGAGTGGGCCATGCCGGCCCAGTCGGCATCGCGCAGGAGCTGGTTGCGGAGGTAGCAGGCGCCCTCGAGTGCGGCGACCGTGGCCACCCCGCCGCGGGGACCGCCTTCGAGGGCGGCATCGAGCACCTCGTCGACACCGAGGGCCCCGGCGGCCGCTGCTGCCCGCTCCCTCCCCAGAAGGCCGGGCAGCTCGAAGGGAAGGAACACGGCGCGCCGGAGCAGCCACCCGTGGGCCAGGGTGTCGGCGAATTCGACCAGGCCGGCTGCCTTGGGCTTGCGGTTGCGGACCAGTGGCCAGAGCGCGGCTCGTGCGGCCCGGCCTGCGTAGGGGAGGGCGGCCAGGTGGCCGAGGGTGTCGACGAGCCGGGGCACGGTGGTGAAGGACGGGTAGCCGCCCAGGAATTCGTCGCCACCGATGCCCGACAGTGCGACCTTCAGTCCCGCTCCGGCTGCGGCGCGTGCGACCAGCCAGGTGTTCAACCCGTCGACGCTGGGTTGGTCCATGTCGGCCAGCATGGCGGGCAACCACGCGGCGAACTGCTGGCGCGAGGTCCGGACGACGTCGTGCCGGGCGCCGTAGCGATCGGCGGCCAGGTGCGCCAGCGGCGCTTCGTCGTCGGGCGACGAGGCGAACTCGTCGAAGCCCAGGGTCACGGCGTGCAGCTCCCGCCCGCCGTCCGCAGCCAGGCCGAGGATCGCCGTGGAGTCGATGCCGGCCGACAGGAAGACCCCGACCTCGACGTCGGCGACCAGATGGGCCCGGACGGAATCGCCGAGCGCCGCGGCCACGGCGGCGTCGGTGCTCCCGGCGGCGTCGTGCTCCGCTGCCGCCAGTGCGCCGGCGAGGGAGAAGTAGCGCTCCAGCGAGCGGCTTCCCCCGGGCCGGATCGTCAGCGTGGAACCGGCCGGCACCGCCCGGATGGCGGACCATGCGGTGCGGGGCTCGGGAACGCTGCCGAAGACGAGCAGACCGGCCAGGGCACCGTCGTCGGTGGCCCGGTCGACGGCAGGGCTGACGAGGAGGGCCTTCGCCTGCGAGGCGACCCGGATGGTCGTGCCGTCGTCGGCCACGTAGAGCGGCTTGATGCCGAACGGGTCGCGGGCCAGGTGGAGGTGGCGGGCGCCGCCGTCCCACAGCGCGAACGCGAACATCCCCCGCAGGTGGCGGACCATGGCGATCCCCTCCTCCTCGTAGAGGTGGAGGAGGACCTCGGTGTCGGAGGTGCCGGCGAACCGGTGCCCGTTGCCCACCAGGCGAGCCCGCAGCGCATCGTGCTCGTAGAGCTCGCCGTTGTAGGTGATGGCGAGCTGGCCGCGCCCCGGGCCGGGACCGTCCGGATCCCGCAGGCACGGTCGGTCCAGGACCATCGGCTGGTGGCCCTGCTCGCCCAGGCCGATGATGGCCAGCCGCCGGTGGGCGAGCGCCAGGCGGCCGTCGTCCGCCACCCAGGTCCCGGCCCCGTCGGGGCCGCGGGCCTCCATGGCGTCGCGCATGGCGTCGACGTCGGCCACGTCCACCGACCCCGCTCCCGCCCGGTACCCCCACACGCCCACCACACCGCACATCGGCAGCCCGCTCCTCTCGTGTCTCCGCTGACACCGGCGTGCCCGGCTCCGTGCCGAGACCGACCCCACCTGGTGCCCGAGTCAAGCACGGGGGACGGACGCCGTGGACCACCCGTGCGCGACGCAGGGGGCCGGGCGCGTGCAACGCCGTGCCCGTCTGGTGGATGCACTACCCTGACGACGTGTCAGGTCTGACCCGGGTCCCCAGCGTGGACGACATCGTGGACCCCCGTGGCGACCTGGAGTGGGGCACCATCGCCGGCCTGCTCGACGACGCCGCCGCCCGGTTCTCCGGTCGGGAGGCCGTCGTCGACCACCACGGGCCCGGCGGCACCGTCACCCGGCTCACCTTCGACGAGCTGGTCGAGGAGGTGGCCGCCGCCACCCGGGCCGTGCTGGCCAACGGCATCGAGCGGGGCGACCGGGTGGCCATCTGGGCGCCGAACTGTGCCGAGTGGGTGGTGGCCGCACTGGGCGCCGTCGGTGCCGGTGCCGTGCTGGTGCCGCTCAACACCCGCTTCAAGGGGGCGGAGGCCGCCTACATCCTCCGCACCTCCGGGGCCCGCATCCTCTTCACCGTCCAGGGGTTCCTCGGCACCGACTACCCGGCCATGCTGGCCGACGTGGTGGCGGGGGGCGAGCCGCTGCCGGACCTCGAGCGGGTGGTGGTCCTGCGCAGCGACGGTGCCGGCACGGCGGGCACGAGCGCCGGCGACCAGGTGGTGGCGTGGGCCACGTTCGTCGCCGAGGGCGAGGCGGTCCCCGAGGACGTGGCCGCCGGCCGGACCGCGTCGATCACCAGCGGCGACATGGCCGACCTGGTGTTCACGTCGGGGACCACCGGCCACCCCAAGGGGGCGATGACCACCCACGCCCAGACGCTGCGGACGTTCGCCATCTGGGCGGAGGTGGTGGGCCTGCGGGAAGGCGACCGGTACCTGGTCGTCAACCCCTTCTTCCACACCTTCGGCTACAAGGCCGGCGTGCTGGCCTGCCTGATGACGGGGGCGACGATGGTCGCCGAGCCGGTCTTCGACGTGGACGTGCTGGTCCGGCGGATCGCCGAGGAGCGGATCACCGTCCTTCCCGGCCCGCCCACCGTCTTCCAGTCGATCCTCGACCGGCCCGACCGCGACCGGCTGGACCTCTCCACCCTGCGGCTGGTGGTGACGGGTGCGGCGGTGGTGCCCGTGGAGCTGGTCGTGGCGCTGCGCGACGAACTGGGGATCGAGACGGTGCTCACCGCCTACGGCCTGACCGAGGCCACGGGGACGGTGACCATGTGCCGGCGGGGCGACCCGGTCGACGTGGTCGCCACCACGTCGGGGCGGGCCATCCCGGGGGTGGAGGTGCGGGTGGTCGGCGCCGACGGCGACACCCTGCCCGCCGGCGAGCCGGGCGAGGTCGTCGTGCGCGGGTTCAACGTGATGTGCGGCTACTGGAACGACGCGGAGGCCACCGACGAGGCGGTCGACGGCGAGGGGTGGCTCCACACCGGCGACGTGGGGGTGATGGACGAGGCGGGGAACGTGGCCATCACCGACCGCCTGAAGGACATGTACGTGACCGGCGGGTTCAACGCCTACCCGGTCGAGATCGAGACCGTGCTGCGGGCCCACCCGGACGTGGTCCAGGTGGCCGTGGTGGGGGTGCCCGACGCCCGCCTGGGCGAGGTGGGGTGCGCCTTCGTCGTGCTGCGCGATCCGGCACGCGCCGCGGCCGTCGTCGACGAGCTGCCCGCCTGGGCCCGGGAGCGGCTCGCCAATTACAAGGTGCCCCGGTCGGTCGAGGTGGTCGACGAGCTGCCCGTCAACGCCGGCGGCAAGGTGCTGAAGCGGGAGCTGCGCGCCCGCTGGTCGGCGGCGGGCACGACCGCCGGCTGACGCGCCACGACCAGAGGACGACCGGGGAACGACCAGGGAGGGACGCCGTGCGAGGCATCGTCTACACCGGCAGCGACGTGGAGGTCACCGACGAGCTGGCCGTCGGCGACCCGGGACCGACCGAGGTCCGGGTGCAGGTGGCCGCGGCCGGCGTGTGCCACAGCGACCTGTCGGTCATGAACGGGACCATCCCGTGGCGGGCGCCGTCGGTGCTGGGCCACGAGGGGGCCGGCGTGGTGGAGGCGGTGGGGTCCGAGGTGCGCTCGGTCAAGCCCGGCGACCACGTGGTCATTGCCACCCTGGCCAGTTGCGGCACGTGCCGGGCGTGCTCGACCGGCCATCCCACCTGGTGCGTGCGCACCCTCGGCAACGTGTCCACGCCGTTCACCTACAAGGGCGAGCCGGCCTCCAACTTCGCCGCCACGTCGGTGTTCGCCGAGTCGACCATCGTGCAGGAGGTCCAGGCGGTCAAGATCTCGAAGGACGTGCCCCTCACGTCGGCCTGCCTCATCGGGTGCGGCGTCCTCACGGGGGTCGGTGCCGTCCTCAACCGGGCCAAGGTCGAGGCCGGCCAGACGGCGGCCGTGTTCGGCGTGGGCGGTGTGGGCCTCAACGTGATCCAGGGGCTGCGGCTGTCGGCGGCCAGCCGGATCATCGCGGTGGACACCATGGCGACCAAGGAGGGGCTGGCCCGCCAGTTCGGGGCCACGCACTTCGTCGACGCCAGCCAGACCGACGCGGTGGCGGCCATCCGCGAGATCGTCCCGCCCGGGCCGAGCCGGGTGACCGGTGCCCTCGGGTGGACCGGCGGGGTGAACGTCGCCTTCGACTGCGTGGGCCACCCGGCGGTGCTGCGCAACGCGCTCGACGTCCTCGACTGGGGCGGCACGGCCCTCGCCATCGGGATCCCGCCCCAGGGGACCGAGGTGGCCGTGGACGTGAACGCC
Source organism: Actinomycetes bacterium (assembly GCA_021799615.1). Classification (GTDB taxonomy): domain Bacteria; phylum Actinomycetota; class Acidimicrobiia; order Acidimicrobiales; family RAAP-2; genus JAJZDI01. The sequence goes on along the minus strand of JAJZAC010000123.1, from coordinate 1,915 downwards.
CTGGCCTACGTGGACCGGGGGCTCCTCGGCTGCCGCTACGGGTCGGCCCGCCCCCACCACGACATCCCCCTCATGGTGGAGCTCTACCTGTCGGGCAGGCTCATGCTGGACGAGCTGGTCACCGAGACGAGGCCCCTCGAGGGGTTCCGGGAGATCGTGGCCGACATGGAGGCGGGCAAGCTGGCCAGGGGCGTCCTCACCTTCTGAGTCGCCGATGCCGCCCGCGGCGGACACGGGAACCGGGGCACGGCACCGGGGCGCCCGTCCGGTGTTCGCGACGGAGCGAACGGGTCCTGTCGTGCGAGCCTGCTCACCGGTCCGCCATGCCGGTGGTGCCGGCCGTCACGCCATCGACCCGCGGAAGGTGGCATCCCCGAAGGCGAACACGCCCCCGTCGGAGGCGTCCAGCCAATAGCCACCGCCGTCGGGGGCGGCGGCCATGCCGACCACCGGTCCGTTGAGGGGGTGGCCGGCCATCGACCCGCGGAAGGTGGCATCCCCGAAGGCGAACACGCCCCCGTCGGCGGCGACCAGCCAGGTGCCACCGCCGTCGGGAGTGGTGGCCATGCCGACCACCGGGGCGGTGAGGTGGCGGCCGGCCAGCGAGCCGGCGAAGCGGGCGTCCCCGAAGGCGAACACCCCGCCGTCGGCGGCGACCAGCCAGTACCCACCGCCGTCGGGGGTGGACGCCATCCCGACGACGGGCCGGTTGAGCGGGTGGCCGATCGTCGACCCGAAGAACGAGGCGTCGCCGAACGGGACCACACCACCGCCGGCCGTCACCTCCCAGGTGCCACCGCCGTCGGGCGTGGCGGCCATGCCGACCACCGGCCCGGTGCGTCGCTGGTCGGGGGCAGGGGTGGGGCCGGGCAGGCGGAACCACCGGCTGGTCCGGTCGTCACCCCGGCCGGAGGCGGCGTGGGTCCGCAGCCGGCGCACGGGGTGACGCTGCACGGCGTTCCCCACCCCGTGACCGGGTCCCACCCGGGGCCGGCGGCGAACCCGGGGACGCCGTTCCACGTGTTGGTGCCGGTGGTGACGTCGTGCATGATCCCGGCGAGGCCTCCGGTGCACCCCAGCCGGTAGAGGAGGGGGTTCAGGAACCCGAGCGGCGAGCCGGCCCGCTGGTCCAGGTCGGCGACGATCCCGGCCCACGCCGGCGAGCCTTCGCTGGTCCCGCCGACCAGGAAGAACCCGTCGAGCGATCCGGGCAGGCTCAGGAAGATGGGGACGGGCGTGCTCCAGTCGGCGTTCAGGGCGACGTCCGGCAGGCCCCGGGCGCCGTGGAGCAGGGTTTGGTCGGCTGCGGGCAGGCACTGCTGGTAGGCCGGCTCGGGCTCCAGCTGGCTGATCCCGCCGCTCGATGCCCCCGAGGAATCGTCCTACGCCACCACGTGCTGGTACTGGCCGGTGACCGTGGCCTGGGGGCTGGTCCCGCCGACGGCGGTCACCCACGGGGAGGAGGCGGGGAACTGCACCGACGGCGTGGGCCCACTCGACGTCGAGCGACGTCTCCTCTGCCCACACGATCATGGAGAGGCTGGACCCGTCGAAGGGCACGGTGCCGAGGGGCGCGTCGGCGGTGAAGCTGGGCGGTGGCGGCAGCCCATGGGCAGCGTCGAACCGCTGGAGGTCGCTGCGGATGTCCGGGCTCCCGAAGGAGTCGACGATGACGATGGTCTGCCCGGCGCCGGTATCACCGGCCGACGTGAGGGCGGTGACGCCGTAGACGGCGCGCAGCTCCGACGGGCTGTAGCACGGGTGCCGTCGGCGAGCCGGCACACGGGGTCGGTCGGCACCGTGTGCGCCACGTGCGCCGTGTGCGCCGTGTGCGCCACGTGCGCCACACTACGCTTGTGGGCGTGTCGTTGACCGTCCACCTTCCCGATGGTCTCGCCCGCCGGGTGACCGAGGT
>JAJZAC010000122.1 GCA_021799615.1 Actinomycetes bacterium | reverse complement strand
CACCACCAGGGCGGCCTGGCGGTAGGCCCACAGCTCCAGCGCCTCGAGGACGGCGATGACCCGCCGGTTGGTCAGCACCCCGAGCTCGACGAAGATGGCCGGCCACAGGTCCCGCACCTCGACCACCAGGGGCGCCCGCTTCACCCGGGCCAGGACCCACGCCGAGAAGATGGAGAAGAAGGTGGGGGAGGAGACGACGACCACGTCGGCCGGGCCGGACGGGCGCAGCCCGAGGAGGACGCTCGTCACCATGAACGACAGGTGGCCGAGGGTCTTCTTCACGAACCCCTCGTTGGGGGTGGCGTACAGCCACGTGCGCACCACCCGGTAGGGGCCGGCATGCTCGATGCGACGGACGGCCCGCCGGTAGGCGTCGGGGATGACGCCGGTGGGGTGGTTGGGCATGCCGGTGAGGACGGTGACGTCGTCGCCGTCCTCCGCCCACGTGCGGGCCATCTCCGACAGGCGGGCCTGGGGGGCGCCGATCTCCGGCGGGAAGTAGTGGGTGACGAGGAGGATGCGCACCGCTAGCTCCCCCCGGCCGGCAGGTCGGTGGGCCGCAGCGTGCGGGTCGGCACCTGGTCGGTGAGCACGGCGGCGATGCGCCGGCCGGCGTGCCCGTCCCACAGGGCGGGGCAGCGGGGCTCGACCCCGTGGTCCACGACGGCCCGGGCGGCGGCCAGGATCCGGGCGGGGTCCCGCCCCACCACCTGGTTGGTGCCCTCGGCCACCGTCACCGGCCGCTCGGTGTTCTCCCGCAGGGTGAGGCACGGCACCCCGAGGGCGGTGGTCTCCTCCTGGATGCCGCCCGAGTCGGTCAGCACCAGGGCGGCGTCGGCCTCGAGGGCGACGAAGTCGAGGTAGCCCTGGGGATCGAGAAGCCGGAGCCCGGTGGGCACGTCGAGGGCGCCCAGCCGGGCCCGGGTGCGGGGGTGGACGGGGAACACCAGGGGCAGGTCGGCGGCCAGCGTGCCCAGGGTGGCGACCAGCGAGGCCAGCACCTCGGGCTCGTCGACGTTGGCCGGCCGGTGCAGGGTGACCAGCCCGTAGCCGCCCGCCTCGAGGCCGAAGCGGGCCGGGGTGCCCCGCTCCCGGGCACGGTCCAGGTTGGCCAAGAGCGAGTCGACCATCACGTTGCCGACCAGGTGGACCTGGTCGGCCCGGTAGCCCTCGGCCGCCAGCGTGGCGGTGGCGTCCTCCGAGGGAGCGAACAGGTAGTCGCTCACCCGGTCGGTGACCACCCGGTTCACCTCCTCGGGCATGGACCAGTCCCGGCTGCGCAGGCCGGCCTCGACGTGGGCCACCTGCACGCCGGCCTTGGCCGCCACCAGCGCGCAGGCCACCGTCGAGTTGACGTCGCCGGTGACGACGACCACGTCGGCGCCCAGCTTCTCCAGCTCGGCCTCGAAGGCCACCATCACCTTCCCCGTCTGCTCGGCGTGGGTGCCCGAGCCGACACCGAGGAACCGGTCCGGGGTCCGGATGCCGAGATCGGCCAGGAACACCCCCGACATCGACTCGTCGTAGTGCTGGCCGGTATGGACGAAGGTGGTGGCGGCGCCGGCCATCTCGAGGGCGTCGAGGACGGGCTTGATCTTCACCAGGTTCGGGCGGGCCCCGGCCACGCACACCGCGTGCATCACGCCCCCTCCGATCGGGCCGGGCCGGCCAGCGCCGCGCCACGGCGCCGGTGGGCCAGGGCGGGGAGGGCCAGGTAGGCGGCGACCACGGCGACGATGCCGGCGTCGGCCGCCACCCGGGCGCCGCCGGGTCCGGTGAGGGCGGCCCACCCGAGGGCGGCGCACGCGGCCGAGGCGGTGGTGGCGGCCGCGGTGGCGGCCGGCTGGCTCCAGCCCCCGTCGACCAGGCGCTGGTAGGCGTGCTGGCGGTGGGGGAGGTGGACGGCCTCGCCCCGGGCCGCCCGGCGCACCAGGGTCATGCCGGCGTCGGCGCCGAACACGGCCAGGGGGGCCACGGCCGCCTCGGGGGGGACGCGGGCGGCCACGGCCAGCGCGGCCAGCGCGGCCAGCCACCCGCCGGCGAAGTAGCTGCCCACGTCGCCGAGGAAGATGCGGGCCCGGGGCCAATTGAACGGTGCGAAGCCGACCGCCGCCGCCGCCAGCACCAGGCCGCCGGCCTCGAGGGTGCCGTCGTGGACGTGCACGCCCACCAGGCCCAGGGCGACCCCGCCCACCACGGCCTGGCCGGCGGCGATGCCGTCGATCCCGTCCATGAAGTTGGTGGCGTTGGTGAAGCCGGCCATCCACACCAACGCCACCGCCCCGAACAGGGCGTCGGCCGCCGGGGACCAGGGGGCGCTCCCGGCCACCAGGCCGGCCGCCACCGCCGACAGGGCCAGCTGGCCGGCCAGGCGCACGCCGACGGGGATCCCCCCGGCCAGGTCGTCGGCCAGCCCCAGCACGCCGGCCCCGACCCCGGCCACCACCAGGGCGCCGGCCGGGCCCGCCTCCAGGCGTCCGTGGAGGAGGGCGGCACCGGCCAGGCTGCCGGCGGCCAGGGCGGCGCCGCCGCCCCGGGGCACCGGCACCCGGTGGGACGAGCGGTCGGTGGGCACGTCGAGCACGCCCCGGCGGGTGAGCACCCCGACCAGCACCGCGGTGCCGCCGGCCGACACGACGGCTGCGGCGACCAGGGCGAGGGCGAGGGCGAGGTGGGCGCCCACCTCAGGAGCCGGCCCGGACGGGGGCGCCCGGTGCGCCGGCCGCCGTGCCGGGCACCGCCCCGGTGGTGCCGCCCCCGACGGCCGCCGCCCGCGTGCAGGCGTCGGCCAGCCACCGGGCCACCGTCGCCGGATCGTCCCCCGGTCCCGGTTGCCCGTCCCCGAGCCCCAGCGACGCCGGGGTGGCCGGCGGCACGGCGACGTGGGAGATGAGCGGATGGTGGGGCCGGACGTCGTCCTCGTCCTCGCCCAGCAGGACCTCGTGGAGCTTCTCGCCGGGGCGCAGCCCGGTGTAGACGATGTCGACGGGCCGGGGTGACTCCTGGGCCAGGCGCCGGGCCACGTCGTCGATGCGCACCGGGGTCCCCATGTCGAGGACCAGCGCCTCGCCGTCGCTCCCCACCGCGCCGGCCTGGACGACCAGTTGGACCGCCTCCTCGACGGTCATGAAGTAGCGGGTCACCTCGGGGTCGGTCACGGTGATGGGCCCGCCCGCCTCCACCTGTGCCCGGAAGGCGGTCAGCACCGAGCCGCGGCTGCCGAGCACGTTGCCGAAGCGCACGCTCAGGTAGGTGCCGCCGGCCTCCGCCCCCACCCCGGCGGTCAGCCGTTCGGCCAGCCGCTTGGTCGTGCCGAGGACGCTGGTGGGGTCGGCCGCCTTGTCGGTCGAGATGTTGACGAACCGCTGGACCCCGGCGGCCCGGGCCGCCGACAGCACGTGCCACGTGCCCAGCACGTTCGTCTTCAGCGCCTCGACCGGCCACATCTCGAGCAGGGGGAGGTGCTTGAGGGCGGCGGCGTGGAACACGACGTCGGGCCGGTGCTCGGCGAAGACGGCGTCGAGGGCGGCCCGGTCGCGGATGTCGCACACGGCGAGGGTGCGCGAGTCGAGCAGGGCCCGGCCCTCGATCGACAGCTGGACCTGGTGGAGGCCGGACTCGTCGCGGTCCAGCATGACCAGGCACGCCGGGTCGAAGCGCACCAGCTGGCGGCACAGCTCCGAGCCGATCGACCCGCCCGCGCCGGTGACCAGTACCCGGCGGCCCTGCAGGTAGCCGGCGATGGCTTCCACCTGGGTGTCGATGACCCGCCGGCCCAGCAGGTCCTCGTCGGCCAGCGGGCGGATGTCGGTCACCCCGATGGCCGGGGCGAACAGGGAGGCCACCGGCGGGAGCACCAGCACCCCGAGGTCGGCGGCGCCGGCCACCTCGGTCAGCTCGCGCACCAGGCCGGAGCCGGCGCTCGGGATGGCGATGATCACCTTGGTGGCGCGTGTCCGGGCGGCGACCCGGGCCAGCGACCGCCGCCCGCCGGCCACGGTGAGGGTGCGGATGCGCAGGCTGCGCTTGTCGGGGTCGTCGTCGAGCAGGGCCACCGGGCAGTAGGGGCTGTCAGGCGTGGTGAGGAGGGCGTCGATCACCTGGCGCCCGCCCTGGCCGGCACCGAAGACGACCACGGGCTCGGCGTCGGCGTTGGGCCGGGTCCGGTACTCCCACAGCATCCGCCACAGCCCCCGGTAGCTCGAGGTGGCGAGGAAGGTGGTCCCGCCCGAGACGAGCACGTCGCGCACGGGGAGGGGATGGGAGAGGAAGGCGAGGTCGGCGACGAGGACCACCGCCATGGTCGCCGTCACCACCGCGGCCAGGGTGACGATCTCCTCCAGGCTCCCCACCCGCCACCGCACCCGGTAGAGGACGGTGGCGAAGCCCAGGGCGATCTGGGTGGCCCCCGCCACCACCAGGATCACCGCGAAGTCGTCGGAGGTGAGGTGGGGGGTGGACAGCCCGACCCGCAGGACCGAGGCGATGACGATGACCGCCATCCACACCAGGGCGTCGACGGCCGGCAGGGTGACGAGCCGGGTGCGCACCAGCAGGCGGACCAGGCGCGACCCGGCAGCGTTCCGCTCCCCCCGCACCGGGCCCCCTCGCCGGGGTTCCCGCCCGTCGTGCCCCTCCGCCTCGAGGCTGTGCACGACGGCCTACCGCGCCCGTTCCACGGGATCGGGCGGTTCGCCGGGTAGCGTGCCGCGCCTGCTCGGGGTGCCGGTCGCCACCGGGGCGGCGGACACCGTGGGGTCGGGCACCGATCGGGGCGCCCCGACGCCGTTGCCGTGCCCGTTGCCGTGCCCGTTGCCGTTGGTCGCCGCCGCCACGCCGTCGGCGGCCACGGGGACGCCGTGGGCCGCCCCGTTCACGGTGGTGCCGCCGGTGGACGGGCCCCCGCCGGGACCGTGCCCGCCGGCCACCGGGTCGCCGCCGCCGTAGCCGTAGGGGCGGGCGTAGCCGTAGCCGTAGCCCGTCGACCGGCTGACCTCGTTCAGCACGATGCCGACCAGGCGGGCGTCGACGAGCGAGAGCCCCTCGAGGGCACGGCGCAGCTCCTTGCCCCGGCTCTGGCCCGACGCCACCACCAGCAGGGTGCCGTCGGCCACACGGGCGAGGACGGCGGCGTCGGTGACGGGGAGCACAGGCGGGCTGTCGACCAGGACCACGTCGGCCCGGGCGGCGACGTCACCGAGGAGCCGGGCCAGGGCGCCCGACGCCACCAGCTCGGCCGGGTCGGGGGGGAGGGGGCCGGTGCCGAGGAGCGACAGGTTGGCCACGCCGGGGACGGCCTGGAGGGCCCCGTCGAGGGTGGTGTGGCCGAGGAGCACGGAGGTGAGGCCGACCGACTCGTCGAGCCCGAAGAAGCTGGCCAGCCGGGGCTTGCGCAGGTCGCACGAGACCACCACCACCCGCTCGCCCGCGTTGGCCAGGACCACGCCCAGGTTGGCCACCGTGGCCGACTTCCCCTCGGTGTCGCTGGCGCTGGTGACGAGGATGGTCCGCAGGTCCCCCTGCTGGGCGGCGAACTGGAGCGAGGTCCGCAGGGCGCGGTAGCTCTCGGTCACCGTCGACCGGGGTGCCGCCACCGCGCTCACCTGCGGCGCGGCGCGGTCCTTCCACGAGCTGTCCAGGGGGACGAGGGCGAGCACGGGCACGCCGGGAGCGAGCCGCTCGACCTCGTCCTTCAGGTAGACGGTGTCGTCGACGTACTCCACGGTGAAGGCGACGCCCATGCCGAGGAGGAGCCCGAGGACGACGGCCACCAGCGCGTCGCGCGACGGCCGCGGCGAGCTGGGCGACCCGGGCGGGGTGGCCGGGGTGACCACCTCGATGCCCCCGGTGGTGACGGCCCCGCTCACCTGGAGCTGGGCCAGCTGGTCCTTGAGGGCGGCCTCCTGGGTGGCCAGGGCGGTCACCTGGGCTGCCTGGGCCGGGTCCGGCTGGAGCTGGTGGATCTGGGTGTCGATGGAGGAGATCTGCTGCTCGAGCTGGGTCTCGGCCGCGGTGAGGTTGTCGATCGTGACCGTGCGCCGGTAGGTGACGAAGGCGGTGGCGTAGGCGTTGGCCACGGTCGACGCCCGGGCCGGGGTCGACGCCGTGGCCGTCACCGCGATCACGTTGGTCTGGCCGACCTGGGTGGCGCTGATGTCGGGCGCGGTGCCCAGCTGCTTGGTGACGGCGGCCTTGACGGGGGCGCTCGTCACCAGCTGCAGCTCGGTGAGCACGTCGGTCGGGGTGATCTGCTGGGCGGACCCGCTCTGGGTGACCCCGGGGTTCTCCGGTTGCACGAGGAGCTGGGCGGTGGCCGAGTACTGCTTCGGCTGGGTCATGACGTAGGCGAGGGTGCCCACCACGACCACGGCGGCGGTGGCCGCCAACCACCACTTCCGCCGCCGCAGCACCTGGGCGTAGGTGCGCAGGGTCGGCTCGGGGGGAGCAACCGCCTCGTTCACGCCCATACCGTCACGCCGTTCATTGGTCTCCGTCGCCGTCCCGAGGCGCCGGGGCCGCCCCCCGGTCCACCGCCTGTTCGCCCGGCCGAATGTACTACGTTGCGGTGCCGCCACGTCCAGCCGATTGTGGCGATGGTGTGCGGCGGCGACGTGGCTCGCTCGGAGA
>JAJZAC010000036.1 GCA_021799615.1 Actinomycetes bacterium | reverse complement strand
AAGTTCGGCATGGCCAAGTCGTTGTTCGCCGCGGCGGTCGACGAAGGTGTCGACGCCAGCGACCCAGCCGAGCTCATGGAGTGGATGAACGGCTTCAACGACAAGCCGGACGAGGAGCGGTTCCGCATCCTCCCTGACTCAGCCTTCTCTGGCCCGGCCCGCCGGCCGGGGCTCCCGCCGATGCCGTTGCCCGGCGACGACGAGGTCGCAGCGTCCAAGGTGGCCGCGCCGATCCTCCGGATGTTCGAGGACCTCGCCGGCTTCGTCGGGAGCGGCCGCAAGCTGACCCAGACGGGTAACCTCACCCTGGCCGATGCCCGCGTGCTGGTCGATCTGCTCGGTACCGGCGAGGCGATGGACGAGACCGTCGGCGACCGGACGTTCAAGACCAGGAGCGCCGCCGAACTGCCCAGGCTCTCGCTCGTGTTCGCATGGGCCAAGAAGGCCGGCATCCTGCGGATCGTCCACGGCAAGGTCGTCGCCACCAAGCGTGGCTTGGACCTGGGCCGTGACCCGGTCGGGTCCTTCGATCGGGCAGTGGATGGGTTGCTGGCCTTGGGGCCGCTCCAGGCCCAGCGGGACCCCGACGGCTGGTTCGCCTGGCCCGAGGTCAACCGGCTCCTGGATCAGATGGGCGTGCGTCTCCTGATCGCTCCCTACGCGGCGCACGGTCCCGTCCCGATCGAGGACATAGGTGCGACAGCCACCAATGCCGTGCTCGACACGTTCGAATTCCGCCTCTCCGACGACCAGGTGGAGCAGATCATCCTCACCGACGTGGTTGACATCATGGATGCCTTCGAGCTGGCCGGGGTGGTGCGCCGTGACGGTACCGAGCAGCCCGAAGTCGGACGTCGCCGCTCCGGTGGGACGGTCGAGCTGACCCCGGCCGGGGTGATGACGGTCCGTCGGATCCTCGGTGATGCCGGCTACGACACGCCGGTGGCCGGACGGTTCGCCGATGCCACCGCCGCCGAGCTGCTGCTCGGCACCGACAAGGACGACTTCCAGACCGTGTACGGGGAGATCATGGCCTGGCGCCAACGGCGCCAGCCGGAACAGGCCGCGTCCGAGATGTCGGACGCCGTGTTGGAGCTCGACGACCCCGCTCTGCAGAACCTGGCATTGGCCGTCCTGGGAGAGATCGGCGTCGACGTCGCAACGCCTCATGTGCGCCGGCTCGCCACGGAACTGACTGTCCGCGGCTTCGCCCTGTGCTGGCTGGTCGACCATGGCCAGGCCGCCGAGGTGGACCTCTTTGACCCGTCGGATCCGAACCCGTTCGTCGACGTGCTCGCCTATCGCATGGCGACGGCCGGGCCCGAGGGCCTCGTCCGTACCTTGGAGGTTGTTGGCGACCATGGCAGACAGATCGCCGTGATCGACCGGTTGTGGCGGGCACCGTCGGCGGCGACGGACCTGGTGCTGACCGCCATCGGTGAGGTCCACCCGTCGAAGGTGGTGGCCAAGGCGGCCCGCAAGGCGCTTTTCAAGCGGCGCAGCTCGTCACTCGGCCGGTGAGCGAGATGTGCCGAGCATCTCTACTCCATCCCTACAAGCCGGGACGACCGGGTATGCAGGACCGGACGACCAACCGAACCAGCGCAGCTCAGCGCACATGAGCCCACACCCTGGACAACCGCCGAGGAACACCCAGATCTACGAGGGCACCAACCAGGTCCAGCGGGTGGTCATCTCGAAGGCGGTGCTCGGGTAGGGGGTAGGGCTCACCCGAGACCATGGGAGGCCCGCCCGACCGGCTCAGCCCAGCCACGCTCCCGTCATGGCCGTCGTCGTCGTGCCGTCGAGGTCGGCCAGCTTGGTGCCGACGAAGTCGGCCGCCCACTGCGACGTCTGGATCCGGGGTGCCGGATGGGGGGCGGTGAGGGCGGTGACGATGACCCCGGCGGCGTCGTCCGAGCTCTGGGCCGAGCCGAAGTGGGACATGACCTCCTCGATGTAGGCCCGCAGGGCCGGCTCGTAGGGCCCGGCACCGGCGAACACGGCGGCCGGGTCGACGTCCACGTTGGCGACGAAGTCGCTGGCCACCGCCCCCGGCTCGACCACGACGACGGTCACACCGACGGTGGCGGCCACGGGCACCAGGCTCTCCATGAACCCCTCGACGGCGAACTTGGCCGCGCAGTAGGCCTCGTTGAACGGCTGGCCGATGGCGCCGCCCACGCTCGACACCGTCACCAGGCGGCCGCCGGAGGTCCGCAGGTGGGGCATCGCCGCCCTGGTCACCGCGACCACGCCGAAGAAGTTGACCTCCATCACCCGACGGACGTCGTCGACCGTCTCGTTCTCGATCGTGCCCAGGTGGCCGGCACCGGCGTTGTTCACCACCGCGTCGATCCGGCCGTGGTCGGCCACCACGCCGTCGATGCAGGCGGCCACCGACGTCGGATCGGTGACGTCGAGCTGCCGGACGTCGACCTCCACCCCCGCATCGGCGGCAGCCCCGAGGAGCCGGTCGGCCCGGGCCGGGTCGCGCATGGTGGCGACGGTGGTGAAGCCGCTACGGGCGGCGGCCACGGCGGTGGCCAGGCCGATGCCCGACGAGGTTCCGGTGATGACCAGCACGCGATCTGGCATGGGGGGCCTTTCGGTCGGGCGGCGGTCGGGGCCGCGTCACGCTCCGGCCAGCGTAGGTGGGCCGGCCGGCCCCGGTCAGTCCTCCAGCAGGCTCCCGAGTCGCTGGACGGCCTCGATGAACTCGTCGATCATCTCGTAGACGACCTGTGCCGCCGGCTTCGGGGTGTTCATCGAGCCGACGATCTGCCCGACGAAGTAGTTGGCCAGTTGCTCGGCGCCCGACCCCGGCCGGTGGGCTCCCCGTTCGATGCGGGTCAGGGCGTCGTTCACCAGGATCGGCTGGAGGGGCATGCCGAGGGGGTCGGGGTGGGCCGGGTCGTCCCACTCGTCGGTCCACGCCGAACGGAGCTGGCGGGCCGGCTTGCCCGTCCGGGAGCGGGACCGCAGCGTGTCCGAGGACGTCGCGGCCAGGAACTTCTGCTTGACCACCGGGTGGGTCTCCGCCTCGTCGGTGGTCAGCCACACCGACCCGCACCAGACGCCCTGGGCGCCCAGTGCCATGGCGGCGGCCATCTGCCGGCCGCGTCCGATGCCGCCGGCCGCCAGCACGGGCACCGGGGCGACGGCGTCGACCACCTCGGGCACCAGGACCATGGTGCCGATCTCGCCGGTGTGGCCGCCGGCCTCGGCCCCCTGGGCGATGATGATGTCCACGCCGGCGTTGACGTGTCGCTCGGCGTGCTGGGCCTTGCCGGCCAGTGCACCGACGAGGCGGCCGGTCTCCTTGGCCCGTTCGATCATGTGGGGGGGCGGGGGGCCCAGGGCGTTGACCACCAGGGAGGGCCGGTGGGCCAGCGCGATGTCGAGGAGGACGTCGGCCTGGCGCTCGGAGAAGGGCACGGCCACGTCGTCGAGGTCGCTGAGCCCGCTCAGCAGGCTGCGGCCGCCGTCGTCGGTCAGCGGTGGGACGTCGTAGCGGCGCAGGATGTCCTCGACGAAGGCCACGTGCTCGGGTGGGATCAGTCCGGCGATGTCGGACAGGGAGAAGCCGCCGCCCTCGGACCCGGCGTACTTGGCCGGGACGATGAGGTCGATGCCGAAGGGCCGGTCACCCACCTGCTCCTCGATCCACGCCAGGTCGATCTCCAGCTCCTCGGGGGAGTGGGCCACCGCCCCGAGGACGCCCATGCCCCCGGCCCGGCTCACGGCGGCGACCACGTCGCGGCAGTGGGTGAAGGCGAGGATGGGGACGTCGATCCCCAGCATCTCCGTGATGGCGGTCTTCATGGGCACGCTCCTCGTGGTCGTCACCGCACCCGGCCCTGCGGGAACCGGGTGGCGGGCGGTCATATTGACGGTCAGATATTACCGCAGTTACTATCATGCCATGCCGAGAACCCTGCTGGCACCTCCGCTGCCCTCGAGCGTCGATCCGTCCTCCGAGCAGTTCGTCCAGAACCGGGCCGACGTGCTCGAACAGCTGGCCGTCATCGACGAACTGCTCGACCAGGCCGAGGCCGGCGGCGGCCCCGACCGGATGGCCCGGCTCCGGGCCCGGGGCAAGCTCCCCATCCGGGAGCGCATCGCCAACGTGCTCGACCCGGACACTCCCTTCCTGGAGATCAGCCCGCTGGCCGCCTACGACTCCGACTACACGATCGGGGGCGGCATGGTGGTGGGCATCGGGGTGATCGCCGGCACCGAGTGCGTGATCATGGGCAACGACCCCTCCGTCCTGGGAGGTGCCCTCACCCCCTACGCGGCGAAGAAGTGGGCCCGGGCCCTCGAGATCGCCCGCGACAACCGCATGCCCTACGTCAGCTTCGTCGAGTCGGCCGGTGCCGACCTCCGCATCGACGGTGACGGCGGCGGCCGGCGGGCCAACCTCCTGCATTTCGCCGAGACGGGGCGGTTCTTCTACGACCTCATCGAGCTGTCGAAGCTGCGCATCCCCACCGTGTGCGTGACGTTCGGCTCCTCCACGGCCGGTGGCGCCTACCAGCCGGGACTGTCCGACTACAACATCGTGGTCAAGGAGCAGTCGAAGATCTTCCTGGCCGGCCCCCCGCTGGTGAAGATGGCCACCGGCGAGGAGTCCGACGACGAGACGCTGGGCGGCGCACGCATGCACGCCGAGGTGTCCGGCCTCGGCGACTACTTCGCCGAGGACGAGATGGACGCCATCCGCATGTGCCGTGAGGTGGTCTCCCATCTGAACTGGCGCAAGGCGGGGCCGGAGCCGTCCCTCGTGCCGGAGCCGCCGGCCCACGACCCGGAGGAGCTGCTGGGCCTGGTCAGCCGGGACCTGCGCCAGCCAGTGGACGTGCGGGACGTGATCGCCCGGGTGGCCGACGGGTCGCGGTTCGAGGAGTTCAAGACCCGCTACGGCAGCTCCATCGTCTGCGGTTGGGCCTCCGTCCACGGCTACCCGGTGGGCGTCCTCGGCAACAACGGGGTCATCTACCCCCGGGCGGCGGAGAAGGCGGCCCACTTCATCCAGCTCTGCAACCAGATCGACGTCCCCCTCGTCTTTCTCCAGAACGTCACCGGCTACATGGTCGGGCGCGACTTCGAGGCCGAGGGCATCGTGAAGAAGGGCTCGCAGATGCTCAACGCGGTGACCAACTCCACCGTGCCCCACCTCACCGTGATCATCGGCGCCTCCTACGGCGCCGGCACGTACGGCATGTCGGGACGGGCCTTCGGCAACCGCTTCACCTTCCTGTGGCCGACGGCGAAGATCGCCGTGATGGGCCCGAAGCAGATCGCCGGCGTGATGTCCATCGTCCGGCGTGGCCAGGCGGCCCGCAAGGGCGAGGAGTTCGACGAGGAGGAGGACCGCAAGATCGTGGAGATGGTCGAAGCCATCCAGGAGCAGGGCTCGCTGGCACTGGTGGCGACCGGCGCCATCAGCGACGACGGCATCATCGATCCCCGCGACACCCGGACGGTGCTCGGGATGTGCCTGTCGGTGGTGCGCAGCCGGCCCATCGAGGGGGCACGCGGTTACGGGGTGTTCCGGCTGTGACCTTCTCCTCCCTCCTCATCGCCAACCGGGGCGAGATCGCCCGCCGCGTCATCCGCACGGCCCGGTCGATGGGCATCCGGTGCGTCGCCGTCTACGTCGACGCCGACGCCACCGCCCCCTACGTGGCCGAGGCGGACGAGGCCGTCCGCCTCACCACCGGCTACCTCGACGGGGCGGCCATCCTCGAGGCCGCCCGGGCGTCGGGGGCGCAGGCCGTCCATCCCGGCTACGGGTTCCTCTCCGAGAACGCCGGCTTCGCCACCCAGGTGGTGGCGGCCGGGCTGACCTGGGTGGGACCGCCGCCAGCGGCCATCACCGCCATGGGCGACAAGCTGGCGGCCAAGCGGGCCGCGGTCACAGCCGGCGTGCCCACCCTCCCGTCGGCCGACGATCCCACCGGAGCCGATGCCGTCGGCTACCCCCTCCTGGTGAAGGCGGCTGCCGGCGGTGGCGGCAAGGGGATGCGGGTCGTCGCCTCGCCAGACGAGCTGGACGAGGCGGTGGCCGCCGCCCGGAGGGAGGCGGCAAGCGGGTTCGGCGACGACACCGTCTTCCTCGAGCGCTACGTGGCCGCCTCGCGGCACATCGAGATCCAGATCCTGGGTGACCAGCACGGCAACCTGGTCCATCTGGGCGAGCGGGAGTGCTCGGTCCAGCGCCGCCACCAGAAGCTCATCGAGGAGTCACCCTCGCCGGTGGTGGACGCCGCCATGCGGTCCGCTATGGGAGATGCGGCCCTCGCCCTGGCCCGGGCCATCGGCTACCAGTCGGCTGGCACCGTCGAGTTCCTCGTCGACGACGCCACCCGGGAGTTCTACTTCCTCGAGGTCAACACCCGGCTCCAGGTGGAGCACCCGGTCACCGAGGAGGTGACCGGTATCGACCTGGTCCGTGAGCAGCTGCGCGTCGCGGCAGGCGAACCCCTCGGCTACGACCAGGACGACGTCACCTTCTCCGGGCACGCCATCGAGGTGCGCCTGTGCGCCGAGGACCCGGTGGCCGGGTTCCTGCCGGCCACCGGAACGCTGGCCGCCTTCGAGCCGGCGCCCGCTCCTGAGGTCCGGTGGGAGTCGGGCGTCGAGCGCGGATCGGTGGTCACGGTGGCGTTCGACCCCATGCTGGCCAAGGTGATCGCCCACGCCCCCACCCGGACCGAAGCCGCCGGCCGCCTGGCCCTCGCTCTCGAGCGGCTGCACCTGGGCGGCGTCACCACCAACCGGGACTTCCTGGCCGCGTCCTTGCGGAGCGAGGGGTTCCTCTCCGGCGACACGACCACGGCCTTCATCGAGAAGTACCGGCCCGCGTTGGCCCTGGCGCTGACCGACGGGGATCGGCGGTGGGCGGCCGTTGCCGCCGCCCTGTGGCTGCAGGGGGCCAACCGGGCCGACACCCCCGTCCTGGCCGGCCTGCCCAGCGGCTGGCGCAACGCCCGCCTGCCCGACCAACGGGTCACCTTCCGGTCCGGCGACGACGAGATCGAGGTCGCCTACCAATTGCGTCGCGACGGGTCGTTCGCGCTCGGCGGCGGCGGCGTGGCCCGTGTCCATCGCTGGACCGAGCTCAACGTCGACGTCGAGGTGGACGGCCGCCGGGCCGTTACCCGGGTGACGCGAGCCGGCGACCGCTGCTTCGTGCAGGTGCCGGGGGGGACGGTGGAGCTGGCCGTCGTGCCCCGCTTCACCGTTCCCGGCGCCGGCGAGGTCGAGGGCGGTCTGGTGGCACCCATGCCGGGCACGGTGGTCGACGTCCGCACCGAAGTGGGGGCGCGGGTCGCCGCCGGCCAGACCCTGGTCGTCCTGGAGGCGATGAAGATGGAGCACCGGATCAACGCGCCGGCCGCCGGGCTGGTCACCGAACTGCTGGTCAAGGTGGGCCAACAGGTGGAGAACGGTGCCGCCCTCCTGGTCCTCGAGTCCCTCGGGGCCGAGGAGGAGCTGGAAGGGAGCGCGCCGTGACCGATCCCATCCGCATCGCCAACTGCTCCGGCTTCTACGGCGATCGGCTGTCGGCCGCGGCCGAGATGGTCGACGGCGGCCCCATCGACGTGCTCACCGGCGACTGGTTGGCCGAGCTGACCATGCTGATCCTGGCCCGGAGCCGCATGAAGCGTCCCGGTGGAGGCTACGCCCGGACCTTCGTCACCCAGATGGAACAGGTCATGGGCACGTGCCTCGACCGCGGCATCCGCGTCGTGTCCAACGCCGGTGGCCTCGACCCGGCCGGCTGCGCCGAGGCGGTGGCCGAGGTGGCCGACCGCCTCGGTCTGTCGCCGACCATCGCCACCGTCAGCGGTGACGACCTCCTGCCCCGGCTAGCCGAGCTGGCCGAGGCAGGGCACGGGCTGGCGGACTTCGAGACGGGGGAGCCCTTCGCCGGCCAGGGCGGCCTCATCACCGCCAACGCCTACCTCGGCTGCTGGGGCATCGTCGAGGCGTTGCACCAGGGTGCCGACATCGTCGTCACCGGCCGGGTCACGGACGCTGCCGTGGTGTGCGGGCCGGCGGCCTGGCACCACGGGTGGGCCCGGGACGACTGGGACCGCCTTGCCGGGGCGGTGGTGGCCGGGCACGTGATCGAGTGCGGTGCCCAGGCGACCGGGGGCAACTACTCCTTCTTCACGGAGGTGCCGGGCATGGAACGGGTCGGGTTCCCCTGGGCCGAGGTGGCCGAGGACGGCAGCTCGGTCATCGGCAAGCACGACGGTACGGGCGGCCAGGTCTCCATCGGCACCGTCACCTCGCAGCTCCTCTACGAGATCGGCGGGCCTCGCTATTTCGGGCCCGACGTGACCGCCCGCTTCGACACGATCGCGCTCGAGGACGCCGGACCCGACCGGGTCCGCATCGCCGGGACGAAGGGCGAGCCACCGCCTCCGACCCTCAAGGTGGCCACCAACCAGGTCGGCGGGTTCCGCCAGGACTTCACCGTGGCGCTCACCGGGCTCGACATCGAGGCCAAGGCCGACCTGATCGAGCGGGCCTTCTGGCGGGCCAGTCCGCACCGGCCCGACGAGTTCGCCAGTGTCACGACCCGCCTCGTCCGCACCGACAAGCCCGATCCGGCCACCAACGAGGAGGCGGTGGCCCTGTGGCGGATCACCCTGAAGGACCCCGACGAGCGGAAGGTGGGTCGCCCGGTCGCCGATGCGGTGACCGAGCTGGCGCTGGCCACCATTCCGGGCATGTTCGGACTGGGCACGGGGCCGTCGGGCGCACGGCCCTACGGGATCTACCGACCGGCCCGCGTCGACGCCGACCTGGTGCCCCAGTTCGTGGAGGTGCGGGGCGGCGGGCGCACGGTGGTCGACTCGGTGGCCCCCGCCGGCTCCGCCGACGTCGCCGGTCCCGAGGAGCCACCGGTCACCCAACCCGGGGGTGAGGCCGTCCGCGTGCCCTTCGGCACGGTGGTCGGCGCCCGCTCGGGCGACAAGGGCGGCCATGCCAACCTGGGCGTGTTCGCACGGACCGACGCGGCATGGGCGTGGCTCGATTCGTTCCTCACCGTCGAGGAACTGCGTCGCCTGTTGCCCGAGACGGCGGACCTGACCGTTGAGCGCCACCGGTTCCCGGCGCTGCGGGCGCTGAACTTCCTCGTACGCGACCTGCTGGAGGAAGGGGTCGCCGCCTCGAGCCGCCAGGACGCCCAGGCCAAGGGACTCGGGGAGTGGCTCCGCAGCCGTGTCGTGCCCGTGCCCGCGGATCTGGTCGACCAGGGGTGACGTCGTGGTCCCGGTCCTCCACGTGACCGCGCCCGAAGCGACGGAGCTCCAGCGCCGCCTGCGGTCGGTCACCCCGCCACCGGCGGTCATCGACCGACGCCGTGAGGAGCAGCTCACCGACCGGCAGCGCGAGATCTTCGACCAGCTGGTTGCCATGTTCGCCGAGGGGTTCGCCGACCTGACGATGGCCGAGATCGCCGCCCGGGCCAATTGCTCGCTGCGGACCCTCTACGGGCTCGCACCCAGCCGCGACGAACTCGTCCTGGCCGTCGTGGACCGGAACCTGTGGCTGATCGGCCGCACCGCCATCGAGGCCGTCCGCCCTGACATGGAGCCGCTCGAGGCCCTGGCCGCCTACCTCACGGCGGCCAATGCCGCCGTCGACGGCATGACGGAGGCGTTCGGCCGGGACCTGGCGGCGATGCCCGCCGCCCAGCGGCTCGCCGACTTCCACGCCGGCTACCTCGTTGCCGTGGCCCGGTGCCTGCTCGACCTGGCCGTCGAGCGCGGCGACATCCCCGACGTCGACACGGCCGCGGTGGCCCACGTCCTGGCCAGCGTGGCCCGGATGCTGTCGCTCCCCGAAGTCATGCCGTCGCTGCGCACGACTCCGCACCGGGCGGCCAACGACCTGGTGGAGACCGTGCTGCGCGGCCTGCGGTGCGAGGCTGTGCCCACCCGACCCCGATCCCACACCCGGAGGACGCCGTGACCGACCTGGACGACCTGCGCCGTGACCTGATCGCCGAGCAGGACGCGCTCGACGCCGTCGTCACCGACCTCGACCCTGGCCAGTGGGCGCTCCCCACCCCCAGCCCGGGGTGGACGGTGGCCGACCAGATCGGCCACCTCACCTACTTCGACCGGGCCGCCGCCACCGCCATCACCGATCCCGACGCATTCAGGGTGTCGGTGGAGGCGCTGTTCACCGCGGCCCTCGACATCGGCCCGGACGAGTTCACCCTCGGCGCCTACCGGGTCCTCGATCCCGGGGCGCTCCTGGCCGAGTGGCGTGCGGGCCGGGCCGCCCTGGCCGAGGCGGCGGCCGCCCTGGCCGAGGGGGACCGCGTCGACTGGTACGGGCCGCCGATGGGCGCCAAGTCGTTCCTCACCGCCCGGCTGATGGAGGTGTGGGCCCACGGCGCCGACGTGGTCGAGGCGGTGGGTGCCCGCCGTCCGGCCACCGACCGCCTCCGCCACATCGCCCAGCTCGGCTACCTCACCCGCGGCTGGTCGTACGCAGTGCGGGCCGAGGAGCCGCCGCCCGGCCAGGTGCGTCTGGAGCTGACGGCGCCATCCGGGGCGACGTGGACGTGGGGCCCGGACGACGCCGACGACACGATCCGGGGATCGGCCGAGGAGTTCTGCCTGGTCGTGACCCAGCGGCGCCACCTCGACGACACCGGACTGGTCGCCGGCGACCTCGGTCGGCACTGGCTGCTGCGGGCCCAGGCCTTCGCCGGTCCCCCCTCCGACGGCCCCGCCCCCCGGGGGGCGTGATGGCCGTCGTCGAGTCCGAGCTCGCCGGCGGGGTGCTGACCGTCACCCTGGCCGACGAGGCGCGCCGGAACGCGCTGAGCCGCCAGTTGCTCTCCGAGTTGATCGCCGTGCTCGACGCGGCCGATGCCGACTCCGAGGTCCGGGTGGTCGTGCTCACGAACGCCGGCTCCACCTTCTGCGCCGGTGCCGACCTGTCCGATCAGGCAGCCGGCGGTGGACCGCCGGAACCCGGCAGCGCCACCGATCCGCGGGTCCTCTTCGCCCGGTTCCGCCACTCGCCGAAGCCCTACGTGGGCCGGATCGCCGGCCACTGCGTCGCCGGGGGGATGGGGCTGGCGGCGGCGCTGGACATCGCCGTGGCCGCCGAGGACGTGCGGTTCGGCTTCACCGAGGTCCGCATTGGCGTGGCGCCGGCCATGATCTCCGTCGTGTGCCTGCCCAAGCTCCGCCCGGCCGACGCCCGGGCTGCGTTCCTGCGGGGACGCCGGTTCGACGCGGCGGAGGCGACCCGGATCGGCCTGATCAACGCGGCGGTCCCCCGCGACCGCCTCGACGCCGAGGTCGACCTGGTGGTTGACGACCTGCTGGCTGGCGCACCGGGTGCCCTGGCCGCCACCAAGGAGCTCCTGGTCCGCGTGCCGACCATGTCCGAGGACGAGGCGTTCTCGTGGACCGGCGAGCTGTCCGCGTCGTTGTTCGCCGGCGACGAGGCCCGCGAGGGCATCGCCGCCTACCTGGAGAAGCGCCCGGCCACGTGGGTTCCGTGAGGCACCGGGCGTAGCCGGACGGGCCGACGGGCGGGGCGCTCAGTCCACCCGGTGGAGGGTGTTGTGGTCGGTGTGGGCGAACGGCTCGTCGAACTCGTCCATCACCAGCATGGTGGTCTCGTCGTATGACCAGGTGCCGTCGTCGTTGACGGTGACGGTGACGGTGTAGCTGCGGGACGACGCGTGCTCGGCGAGGTAGCTGTTCTCGCCGATGGAAAAGCGTGGGTGCCCGGCCTCGGCGTGCAGGGTGAACGTCCGGGCGTCAGCCGCGGCGGTGCCCCCGGCGAGGACGGTGATGCCCCGGGGGACGACGAAACCCCGGAGGATCTCGCCAGCGGCGCCGTCCCACAGCCAATAGCCCACCTCGGTGTGGAAGGGGTTCTCCTCGTCGCCCCGCCACATGGCCGTGCGGTAGTCGAGCCCGTAGAGGGTCTGGCGGCCGTTCTGGACCGGTCCGAACGGCTTGAACGACAGCTTCTCGGTGTAGGGAGTCTGCAGGACCTGGTGGGCGGTGTGGGAGTAGGAGGCGTCGAGCCCGCCTCCCTCGCCGGTCCACTCGCCCGCCAGTGCCGCCAGGGGACCCCACTCGTCAGCCATCGCTCCGTCCCTCCTCGGCCGGTCCGCGCCGGCCTGTCCTCGGTTTCGACCTCCGGCACGCCCGTCCCGCTCCGGTCCGGGCACCGCTCTGCAGCCTACCGGGGGCGGTCCTGTCGGCCGCGGGCCGCGCCGGATTCGGGACCTTCGGCCCTGCGCGGGAGCCCCAGAAGTGCCGATGAACTGTTGTAATGAAACGACATGATAAATATACAAACAAATCTATATGACACAACAATTGCATCGGAAATCGACACAACCCACACACATCCTCCTCCTCTAAACACAACAGACCGACAAGTCAGACCATCGAAAGCGGGCACCGGGAGGTGCCCCTGGACGAGCGCGCCCTCCGACCGGTCAACCGCTGGACGGTCGCATCGGAAGGGAAACGCCGTGCGCCCGCTGACCCGTCAAACGTTGATCTCCATGGCCGCTGCGGGGCTGCTCGTCCCGCTCGGGGCCGTGGCCGCCGGAGCTGCCGGAGCCGGATCCCCCACTCCGACCGGCAGCTCCGGCATGGCCGACCCGGCACCGTGCCCTCGCCCGAGTGTCTCCCACGGCGGGCAGCCCGCAGCAGCGGCTGTCCCGGCTGCGCCGACGGTCGGCGGCGCGACCGGGCTGACGCAGACCATCTCGGTGTCCGTCCTTCCCGGCGGGCCCGACCGCGTCATCCCGGTGTCGATGGAGGTGCGACCGGGCACGTCCTCCCAGCTGGGCCCGTACACCGTCGTCGACCCGAGGGGTACCTTGGCGGGCTGGTCGCTGTGGGTGCGGGCCGTCAGCCCGACGGGTCCCGTCTCCGTCCACGGTGCCTGGGTCACGGCGGTCTCCGGCCTCCAGCAGGACGTGTGCGCTCCGGGTGGGACGCTCCGATCCGACGGCGCCGTCCTGGTGGCCGACGCACCTGCCGGCGGTGGAGGAGGCACCTTCCGGGCCGGTGCCACCGTCACCGTTCCCGCGGGCACGAGCGGCCCGGTCCGGATCGTCGCCATCCTGCGGCCGCCGGCGCGCTGACCGGCCACCCCGCTTGCACGGCATCGCCGCCGGTGCCAGCCTGCGGCGGTGCCGCGCTTGCTGGTCGTCCACCACACCGTCTCGCCGTCGCTCCACACGCTGGCCACGGCGGTGCTGGAGGCGGTCGCCGCCGCCGGCATCGGCGGCGTCGAGGTGGTGGGCCGCCCCGCACTGGTGGCCGGTCCGGTCGATGCGCTGGGCGCCGACGGCTACGTCCTCGTCACGCCGGCCAACATCGGCTACATGTCCGGGGCCCTCAAGCACTTCTTCGACCAGTGCTACTACCCGTGCCTGGAGCAGACGGCGGGCCGGCCCTATGGGTGCGTGGTCCACGGCAACGACGACACGACCGGCGCGGTGCGGTCCATCGAGATGGTGGCGGGTGCACTCGGGTGGCGCCGTGTCCACCTTCCGGTGACCGTCGCCGGCGAGCCGTCCCGCGGTGACGTGGAAGCGGCCGGCGAGTTGGCGGCCACCGTGGCGGCTGTGCTCGACGCCGACCTCTGAGGAGCGGCGACCTCAGCCGACGAGCACGCCGGGGTTGAGGACCCCATCGGGGTCGAGCGCCTCCTTGATCCGGCGCATGACCCCGATCTCCTCCGGCGAGCGGGTGAGGCCCAGCCGCCGGACCTTGTCGACGCCGATCCCGTGCTCGGCGCTCACCGACCCGTCCAGTTCGCCCACCAGGCCGAACACGGCGGCGATGCGCTCGACCGGCCCGCTCCCGGGACCGACGGCCACGTTCACGTGCACGCCACCGTCGCCGGCGTGGCCGAACAACACCACGAGGGCGCCAGGTGCGGCTCCGGCGACCCCCGTATGCCGACAGGCGGCCAGCTCGGCGGCGAGCTCGGCGGTCGACGCCGACTCCACCGCCAGGAGGCACCGCCCCAGGTACCGTCCCATCCGGTCCACCTCGAAGGAGACCCGGCGATCGGTATCGGTGTGCACGTGCTCCGGCCCGACGACCGACGTCAGCTCGGCGGCAAGACCCCCGGTGCCGTCGTACCCGTGGCCCGGGAAGCGGCGCGCCGAACTGCCACCGCGTTCACGTTCGCGTCCCGGTGGCATCGGCTCGCCGCCCATGCCACGAGGGTACGCAGGTGCGGCCCCGTCCGCAGGCGGCCGGGAATGGGACCGGGGCGGCGGGGGTTCCGCACCCGTCGCCGTCACGCCGCCGTCGGGGTGGGACGGGCACGGCAGGACGACCGGGGAGGAAGGCACGCGTGGAGCATCGAGCGGATGTGGTGGTGGTCGGGCTGGGCCCCGGCGGCGAGGAGGTGGCCGAGTCGCTGGCCGGGGCCGGTCTCGACGTGGTCGGCATCGACCACGGTCTGGTCGGCGGGGAGTGCCCCTACTGGGGCTGCGTTCCCTCGAAGATGATGATCCGGGCCTCCAACCTCCTGGCAGAGGCCCGCCGGATCCCCGGCATGGCCGGAAGCGTCACCGTGGAGCCGGACTGGGCACCTGTCGCGCAGCGGATCCGTGACGAGGCCACCGACAGCTGGGACGACCGGGTGGCCGTCGAGCGCTTCGAGGGCAAGGGCGGCCGGTTCGTGCGGGGCACGGCCCGCGTCGTGGCCCCCGGCGTGGTGGCGGTCGGCGACGACACGTTCACCGCCGACCGGGCCCTCGTGCTCGCCACCGGCGCCCGAGCCGTCGTCCCCCCCATCCCCGGACTCGGCGACACGCCGTACTGGACCAACCGCGAGGCCATCGAGGTGGTCGACCTGCCGGCGTCGCTGACCGTCCTCGGCGGTGGGGCCATCGGTGCCGAGCTGGCCCAGGTGTTCGCCCGGTTCGGGGTCGCCGTCACGGTGGTGGAGGCGGGGGAGCGGATCCTGCCCGCCGAGGAGCCCGAGGCGAGCCGGCTGGTGGCCAGGGTGTTCGCGGCCGAGGGTATCGACGTGGTCACGGGTGCACCGGCCACCGCCGTCAGCCACGCCGACGGCCGGTTCACGGTGGAGCTGGCCGGCGGCGGGAGCCTCGGGGCCGAACGCCTGCTGGTGGCGACGGGGCGGGCCGTCGACCTGGCCGGGCTGGGCGTCGGGGCCCTCGGGATCGACGAGTCGGGCCGCCGGGTGCCCGTCGACGGGCGCCTGCGGGTCGCCCCCGGGGTGTGGGCCGTCGGAGACCTGACGGGTGAGGGGGCGTTCACCCATGTGGCCGTCCACCAGGCCCGCATCGCGGTGGCCGACATCCTCGGGAACGCACCCGAGCCTGCCGAGTACCGGGCGTTGCCCCGGGTCACCTTCACCGACCCGGAGGTGGGCAGCGTGGGCATGACCGAGGCGGCAGCGCTGGCCGCCGGCCTCCGGGTGCGGGTGGGGACCGCCCCGGTCCCGTCGTCGGCACGGGGATGGATCCACAAGGCGGGCAACGACGGGTTCGTGAAGGTGGTGGAGGACGCGGAGCGCGGCGTGCTGGTCGGGGCCACCTCGGTCGGTCCGGCGGGCGGCGAGGTGCTGGGGCTGCTGGCCCTGGCCGTGCACGCCGCGGTCCCCACCCAGGTGATGGCCCGCATGATCTACGCCTACCCGACCTTCCACCGGGCCGTGTCCGACGCCCTGGCCGACCTGTCGCCGGCCGGGGCGGCGTGAGGCAGCGTCCCGGCCGTGGCCGCGCCGGCCACCCTCGTCGCCCGACCCGCCCGGTACGCTCGCACCATGGACGGTCCGGCCTTGGACGGTGGCGACGGCGGTGACGACGCCGTGACGGCCACGGTCGCCGCCACCCCGGTGGACCGGCTGGATGCAGCTACCGCCTTCGAGACGTACGTCGTGCCGGAGATCCCGGTGCTCCTGCGGGTGGCGCGCTCGCTGACCACGTCGGCCGCCGACGCCGAGGACCTCGTCCAGGACACGCTCCTGCGGGCCTTCCGGGGCATCGACCGCTTCGACGGCGCCCACCCCCGCGCGTGGCTGTGCACCATCCTCCGCAACACGCAGGTCAACCGGACCCGGCGCCGCCGGCCCGGGCTGCTGGCCGACCCCGACGCCGATCCGGCCGATCCGGCCGATACCGGCCCCGGACCCGAGGCGCTGGCCGAGAGCGCCGAATTCCAGGCTGCCGTCATGGAGGCGCTGGCCGGGCTGCCGGCCCGCTTCGGCAGGGTGGTGGAACTGGTGGACGTGGACGGGCTCAGCTACGCGGAGGCCGCCACCGTCCTCGACGTGCCGTTGGGCACGGTCATGAGCCGCCTGCACCGGGGGAGGGCCCGCATCCGCCGGCAGATCGCCGACCGGGGGCTGGTCCCCCAGGTGGAAGGGGGCGCATCGTGATCCGCATGCCCGGCCGGCACCGGACGCCGGCGCCGATGGGGTGCCGGGAGGCGGCACGTGTCCTCCAGTCCTACCTGGACGGCCAGCTCGACGCGGCCGAGGCCGGGCGGGTCGCCGACCACCTCGAGGTGTGCCGGCGCTGCGGGCTCGACGCTGCCACCTTCCGCTCCATCAAGGCGACGCTGGCGGGAGCCGCCCCGGAGCCCGAACCGGGTGTCGTGGACCGCCTCGAGGCGTTCGCCCGCAGCCTCGGCGACGGGAAGCCGGAGCACCGTTAGTAGAACTCGTTCTATAATCAACCGGCCCGGCCTGCATGCTGCAGGCGCCACGGTCCCTGAGGCCCGGGCCTCGGAATACAGAGGGGGAGCACCCATGTCCCAGCCCGTGATCGTCGAAGCCGTCCGCTCACCGATCGGCAAGCGCAACGGGTGGCTCTCGGGCTTCCACGCCGCCGTGCTCCTCGGCACCGTCCAGACCGAGCTGGTCAAGCGGGCCGGTATCGACCCGGGCGAGGTCGAGCAGGTGGTGGGCGGGTGCGTGACCCAGGCGGGGGAGCAGGCGTCCAACGTCACCCGCACGGCATGGTTGAGCCAGGGACTTCCCTACGAGGTGGCGGCGACCACCGTCGACTGCCAGTGCGGTTCGTCCCAGCAGGCCAACAACTTCGTGGCCAACCTGGTCGGCGCGGGCGCCATCGACGTGGGCATCGCCTGCGGGATCGAGGCCATGAGCCGGGTCGGCCTCGGCATGAACGCCATCAACGGTCCGGGGAGCTCCAGGCCGGACGACTTCCCGTGGGACATGCCCGACCAGTTCGGCGCGGCCGAGCGGATCGCCCAGAAGCACGGCATCAGCCGGCAGGACGTCGACTGGCTGGGGCTCGAGTCCCAGCGCAAGGCGGCAGTCGCCGTGGCCGAGGGGCGGTTCGACCGGGAGATCGTGCCCGTCGAGGCGCCGGTCATGGGTCCCGACGGCCCCACCGAGGAGCGCGCCCTCGTCGCCACCGACCAGGGTCCGCGTGACACGACGGCCGAGGGGCTGGCCGGCCTGAAGCCGGTCCTGCCCGACGGGATCCACACGGCCGGCAACAGCTCCCAGATCTCCGACGGCGCCGCCGCCGTGCTGTGGATGTCGGAGGAGCGGGCGAAGGCGGCCGGCCTGCGCCCCCGGGCCAGGATCGTGGCCCAGGTGCTGGTCGGGTCGGATCCTTACTACCACCTGGACGGCCCCATCGCGGCCACGGCCAAGGTGCTGGACAAGGCGGGGATGACCATGGGCGACATCGACATCTTCGAGGTGAACGAGGCGTTCGCCTCCGTCGTGCTGGCGTGGGGGAAGGCCCACGACGCCGACTGGGACAAGGTGAACGTGAACGGCGGCGCCATCGCCCTCGGCCACCCGGTGGGCGCCACCGGGGCACGGTTGATCACCACCGCCCTCCACGAGCTCGAGCGGTCGGATGGGAACCTGGCCCTCGTGACCATGTGCTGTGGTGGCGCGCTGGCCACCGGCACCATCATCGAGCGGATCTGACCCGGTCCGGGTGGGAGCCGCCTGCCGGGAGTCGCCGGACCCGGTCGCCGCGGTGGATTGTCCCGGCGACGACCACCCGGGCATTGCGCCCCCGCAAGCTCAACTCGGACCCGGCACCGACGTTGACGAACCGGAGGGCGGCAGCGTGAGCTGGGCGTCACCGGCGGCGGCGCCTCGGGTGTCGAACTGCTCCCCCGGTCAGGACCCGGCGTCGAGCGCGCCGACGACAGCCGCCATGGCCAGGTCGAAGCCACGGGTGTCGCCGATGATGTCCGGCGCCATCTTGTTCATGACGTAGCAGACGGTGAGGCGGGTGTCCTGGTCCATCACGATGATGGAACCGCCCATGCCGCCCCAGAAGCATGCACGGGGTCCCATGGGGATGAGCTCCCCGCCGAGGCCGTAGCCCATGCCGAAGCGCATGGGCACCCGCAGCACCAGGTCGGTCCCGTTGCTCTGCTCGTCGAAGATGACGTCGCAGGTGGACTCGGAGAGGAGCCTGTTCCCGGCCGACTGGCCCGCCCCGGCGATGACCGACTGGATCGCCGCCACCGAGCGGGCGTTGCCGTGACCGTTGGCCGCGGGGATCTCGGCCCGTCGCCACCACCCCAGGTGGGGGGCGGCGGCATCGAGCGGGGGGTTGGTGAAGGCGCGGAACGGGAACCCGTCCGGGTCGAGTAGGGCAGGGTCGACGCGGTCCAGGGCCTGGGGGGGTGGCGGGATGACGAGGGAGACCCGCCGGTCCTCCTCCTCGGGAAGGCCGATGGCGAAGTCCGCCCCCAGCGGCTTCGCCACCTCGTCGGCGAACCACCGGCCGATCGAGGTCCCGGTGATGCGCCGGACCACCTCGCCGATCAGGTAGCCCTGGGTCACCGCGTGGTAGCCGGACGCGCTCCCCGGCTCCCACCACGGCTCCTGGGCGGCCAGCCGGGCGGTGCACAGCTCCCAGTCGGCGAGGTCCTCGGGCTCGAGCGGGTCGGTGAACCCGGCCAGTCCGGCCGTGTGGGACATCAGGTGTCGGACCTCGATGCCCTCCTTGCCGGCGGCACCGAACTCGGGCCAGTAGCGGGTGACCGGCGCGTGGAAGTCGAGCTCGCCCCGGTCGGCCAGCATCAGCGCACACAGGAACGTCATCGTCTTGGTGGTCGACCACACGTTGGTGATGGTGTCGCGCTCCCACGGGGCGGAGTGCTCCTCGTCGACCCACCCTCCCCACAGGTCGACCACGGGCTCACCGTCGACCAGCACCGCCACCGAGGCGCCGACGTCGGCCCCCGAGTCGAGGTTGCGCTGGAAGATGTCGCGTACCCCCGCGAACCGTTCGTCGCACGTTCCCTGCACATCGGCCATCGACGCCCTCCCTCCGTACACCGGCGTCGTCGTACGGCACCGGCCCGATCGGGCACGGTCTAGCAGGTGGGCTCGACCGGGTGCTGGCCGGCCGGCCTGGCCACGTCGTACATACCGCAGCACGCCGGGTCATGGGACAGGCCACACTGTCGGCGTGGGCGACGACCTCGACACCACCCCTCGTGCCCGGCGATGGGTGGCCGCCGGTGTGGCGACCGTGCTGGTGGTGGCGGCGTCGGTCGGTGCCCTGACGGCGGCCATGGGATCGTCCTCCCACCCCACCGCCGGCGGGCACGGCGCCGGGACGGTCCACCTGGGCTCCACGGCCTCCTCGGCCCCGACGGAGTCGGCATCTCCGGTGACCCCGACCACGGGGGCGACGTCCGGCGGTTCGCCGGCGGCCGGCGCCGACTGGTCCACCTATCACGGGAGCGGGGCGCGTGCCGGCGTGGATCCTTCGGGTGCCTCGTTGTCCCCGGCCCGGCCGGCGTGGACGTCGGTGCCGCTCGGCGGCCGGTTGTACGCAGAGCCCCTGGTGGTCGGCGGTCGGGTCATCGCCGCCACCGAAGGGGACACGGTGGTGGCCCTGTCGGCCCACTCCGGGGCCGTCCTCTGGAAGCGCACGGTGGGGTCCCCCTTCCGCCCCTCCACCGTTCCGGGGCTGTGCGGCGACATCTCGCCCACCGTCGGGATCACGTCGACGCCCGTCGTCGACGTCGGCCGCGGCGAGGTGTTCGTGGTGGCCGACGTGCAGGCCGGCCCGTCGGGTGCGGCCCACCACCTGGTCGGGCTCGACCTGGCCACCGGTACGGTCCTCCTCGACCAGGTGATCGACCCCACCGGCACCGACCCATCCTTCGAGCTCCAGCGGGCCGGGCTGGCCCTGACCGCCGGCCGGGTGATCGTCGGCTTCGGCGGCAACTACGGCGACTGCGGCCCCTACCACGGCCTGGTCGTCTCGGTGCCCGAGGGGGGCGGCCCGTCCGACGTCTTCGCCGTCGACGGTGCGTCCGGCCAGCGGGAGGGAGCCGTGTGGATGGGCGGCGCGGCGCCGGCCATCGACGGGTCGGGGAACGTGTGGGTCGCCACCGGGAACGGCTCGACCACCCGGGCCGGTGCCCCCTACGACCACAGCGACGCCGTCCTGGAGCTGTCCCCGACCATGCGGCTGCTCCAGTACTTCGCCCCGCCGTCGTGGCGCTCCGACAACGCCGTCGATGCCGACCTGGGGTCGACGGCACCCATGGTCCTCGGCAACGGGCTGGTGTTCCAGGTCGGGAAGTCGCAGACCGGCTACCTGCTCCGCCAGGGGGCGCTCGGGGGGATCGGCGGTCAGGTCACCAGCGCCCGGCTGTGCCCGGGGGCCGGTGGGAACGACGCCGACGGCGGCAGTGCGTGGGACGCCGGCATCCTCTACATCCCGTGCTCGCGGGGGATCCAGGCCGTCGCCGTCGGGGCGTCCCCGCCGTCGCTGTCGCCGAGGTGGGTGGCGGCCGGGGGTGCCAGTGGCCCGCCGGTGGTGGCCGGGGGCCTGGTGTGGTCCGAGACCAGAGGCGGCGTGGTCGAGGCGATCGATCCCGCCACCGGGGCCACCGTGCAGCGGTTCTCCGTCGGTGCGGTGGCCACCAGCTTCCCGGCGGTGACGGCGGCCGACGGGCTGGTGCTGGCGGTCGGGTCGGGGGAGGTCCACGCGTTCTGCGGGCCGGCCGGCCCGCCGCCCCCGGAGTAGCGTGACGGCGACGGGCCCGGCACGCAGCCGCCGGGCCGTGTCCAGAACTAGAATCTGTTCCAGTTGAGTGGGCCGTCACCCTGGTGGGTGGCCCCGGCGGCGACCGGCGCCGACCGGGTACCGGCCGACTCAGGGAGGACCGCCGTGATCGGCACCGAACACCTGACCTTCGAGCGCGACGGCTCGACGGCCATCGTCACCATGAACCGCCCGGAGGCGAAGAACGCCCTGTCCGGGGCGATGCTGGTCGGCATGGCCGACGCCTGGGCCGAGATCGACGGTGACGACTCGATCCGCTGCGCCGTCCTCACCGGGGCGGGCGGCAACTTCTGCACCGGCATGGACCTCAAGTCCCAGGGTGGGGCGGGGGCGGAGGCGGTGACCGAGCGGTTCGCCGCCGATCCCGACCTCCACTGGAAGGCGCTGCTGCGCCACTACTCGCTCCGCAAGCCGCTGATCGCCGCCGTCGAGGGCTACGCGGTGGCCGGCGGGACCGAGATCCTCCAGGCCACCGACATCCGGGTGGCGGGCGAAGGGGCGACGTTCGGCGTGTTCGAGGCCCGACGGGGCCTGTTCCCGGTGGGCGGATCCACCGTGCGCCTCCGCCGCCAGATCCCCTACACCGTCGCCATGGACCTCCTCCTCACCGGGCGGGAGGTCAGCGCCGAGGAGGCGCTGCGCATCGGGCTCATCGGCAGGATCGTCCCCGACGGCACTGCCCTCGAGGCCGCCCTCGAGGTGGCCGCCACCATCGGCGCCAACGGGCCACTCGCCGTCGAGGCCATCAAGGCGTCGGTGCGGGCCACCGAGGGCCTGCCCGAGCCCGAGGCGCTGAAGATCGAACTGGAGCTGGGCTGGCCCATCTTCGCCACCGAGGACGCCAAGGAGGGCCAGCGGGCCTTCGCCGAGAAGCGCCCGGCCGTCTTCCAGCGCCGATGAGCGATCCCCGGGCCGACATGGCGGCCGCCCTCCGCCGCCTGGGGGTGCTGGCCGTGGCCGGCGTGCTCGACGACGCCGATCTCGCGGCCGCCGCCGGCGACCTGGCCGGGCTGGCGTCACGGCTGGAGGAGCGGGCGGGACCGGGTCGCCCGCCCCGGGGGCGCCCCGACGTGGAGGGGTCGCCGGAGGACTTCTTCCCGGCCAGCCCGGTGATGGGGACCCACAACCCGATCGCGCCGCCGGTGCGCCTGTGGGCGGTGACGGGCGAGGGGGGCGGGCGGGAGATCGCCGGCACGGCGAACTTCGACTACCGCTACGAGGGGCCGCCCACGTGCGTGCACGGTGGGGTGATCGCCGAGGTCTTCGACGAGATGCTGGGCTCGGCCAACCTGGTGGCCGGTGCGCCGGGGATGACCGGCACGCTGAAGGTCCGCTACCGCAGGCCCACCCCGCTGCGCACCGACATCCGGCTCGAGGCGCGGTTCGTCGAGCGGTCCGGGCGCAAGATCAGCACCTGGGCCGGCATGTACGCCGGGGACGTGCTGACCGCCGAGGCCGAAGGGATCTTCATCGAGGTGGCGCCGGAGCAGATGCTGGCCATCGCCGAGGCCAACGTGGACAGCGCCGACCCGACGATCGTCGAGGCCATCCGGGCCGAGGCACAGCGGGTCGACCGGGAGGGCTTCACCGACTGACGCAGAGGGCGGCCGGCGGTCGTACGGGGTTGACAGGTTCACATCATCTGTTAACTTGTAAACGTGGAGCACGACCGGACCGCCCGTGACCGCATCCTCGACGCCACCCTGGCGGCGGCGGCCGACCACGGGATCGCCCGGCTGTCGGTGGGGGACGTGGCCCACCGTGCGGGCCTGTCGCGCCAGACCCTCTACAAGTACTTCCCGTCCAAGCAGACCCTGGTGTCGGAGGCGGTCGCCCGTGAGGCGGCCGACGTCGTCCGCCAAGTGGTGAGCGCGGCGGAGCAGTTCGACGATCCGGCCGAGGCGCTGTTCGCCGGTGTGTTCACGACGCTGTCGGTGGCCCGGGATCACCCGCTCCTCGACCGCCTGCTGCGGACGGAACCCGAGTCGATCCTGGGTGTGCTCATCGCCCCCGACGGCCCGGTGGTCGGTCTGGCCCGCACCGCCATCGACGAGATCACAGCGGCCCGGTTCGCCGAGGTTTCGGCGTCCAAGCGGGCGGTAGCGGCCGACGCGCTGGCCCGCCTGCTCGTGAGCTACGCAGTGGGGCCGCCCGAGATCCCCCCCGAGGAGCTGGCCCGCAGCCTGACCTCGATGATCATCGGCGGGGTGCTGGCTCCCGGTCCGGCGGCAGGGGCGACGTCCCCCGGCGCGGTGGCCACCGGCTGACGATCGAAACCGCCCTCCCCCCGGCACCAACCCGGACCTTCCGCACCACCCGTCCCGCCTTCCTGACCGCCGTAGCTCGACACCCGTAGCTCGACCGCCGTAGCTCGACACCCCGAGGAGATCCCATGACCACCACGGAAACCGTCGCCACCACCATCGACGCACCGCCCTGGCGGGACCGCCACCGGGAACGCTGGCTGCTCGGACTGGTCGTCCCGCTGCTCCCCGCCATCGGGTGGGCGCTGTTCCGCGTCACGGGCACCAGCGTGTTCCTGTGGATGGGGCCGATCTGGATCTACGTCCTCATCCCCCTCCTCGACTGGTGGCTGGGCGAGGACCCCTCCAACCCGCCGGAGTCGGCCGTCCCCGCCCTGGAGGCGAACCGCTTCTACCGGTGGTGTACCTACCTGTACCTGCCCCTGCAGTACGCCGGGCTGGTGTGGGCCACGTGGATCGTGGGCCACAACCACCTGTCGGTGGTGGAGACGATCGGGTGGGCCATGACCCTCGGTCTGGTCGGGGGGGCCGGCATCAACGCGGCCCACGAGCTCGGGCACAAGCGGGCCGAGTCCGAGCGGTGGCTGTCCCGCATCGCCCTGGCCCAGACCCTCTACGGTCACTTCTACGTGGAGCACAACCGGGGCCACCACTCCCGGGTGGCCACCCCGGAGGACCCCGCCAGCGCCCGCATGGGCGAGACGTTCTGGGCGTTCCTGCCCCGGACGGTGATCGGCAGCCTGCGCTCGGCCTGGTCCCTCGAGGCCGGCCGCCTGGCCCGCAACGGCCACCGATCGCTCCACCCCGCCAACAAGATCCTCCAGGCGTGGGCCATGTCCGTCGCCCTCTACGGCGTACTGATCGGGGTGCTGGGTTGGCGGGTGGTGCCCTTCCTGGCACTCCAGGCCGTCTTCGGCTTCTCGCTCCTCGAGGTGGTCAACTACGTGGAGCACTACGGG
The DNA here is from genome assembly GCA_021799615.1 of Actinomycetes bacterium. GTDB lineage: Bacteria > Actinomycetota > Acidimicrobiia > Acidimicrobiales > RAAP-2 > JAJZDI01. Next base: position 3,268 of record JAJZAC010000036.1, on the reverse strand, counting down.
CTCCTGCGCCAGAAGGTGGCGAACGGCCGCTACGAGCGGACCGTGCCCCGCCACAGCTGGAATTCGAACCACCGGGCGTCCAACCTGGCCCTCTACAACCTCGAGCGCCACTCGGACCACCACGCCAACCCGACCCGCCGCTACCAGACGCTGCGGAATTTCGAGGAGGCTCCCCAGCTCCCTTCGGGCTACGGCTTGATGATCGGGCTGGCCTACGTGCCGCCGGTGTGGCGCCGGGTGATGGACCACCGGGTCCTCGACCTGTACGGCGGGGACGTCACCCTGGCCAACATCCACCCCCCCAGGCGCGAGCGGATCCTGGCCCGCTACGGCACCGGAGGGTGACCCGGCCGGTCCCCCGATCCGGCGGGCCTTTCCCGCTCAGATCTTCTGACGACCCTCCCAGTAGGGGTCACGGAGCTTGCGCTTGTAGAGCTTGCCGTTCGGGTCGCGGGGCATCTCGGCGATGAAGTCGATCGACCTGGGCGTCTTGAACTTGGCCAGCCTCCCCCCGCAGAAGGCCAGGATCTCCGCCTCGAGCTCGGGGGTGGGCTCCAGGCCGGCGGCCGGCTCGATGACGGCCTTGACCTGCTCGCCCCAGTCGTCGTCGGGGATGCCGAAGACGGCCACGTCGGCCACCGCCGGGTGGCCGAGGAGGGCGTTCTCGATCTCTGCGGGGTAGATGTTGGCCCCGCCCGAGATGATCATGTCGATCTTGCGGTCGCGCAGGAAGAGGTAGCCGTCCTCGTCGAGGAACCCCACGTCGCCGACGGTGAAGAACGTCCCGATGCGGTTCTTCGCCGTCTTCTCCTCGTCGTGGTGGTAGCTGAAGTCGCCCGTCTGCATGGCCATGTAGACGGTGCCGATGGTGCCCGGCTCCTCGATCCGGTTCCCGGCATCGTCGAAGATGGCGATCTCGGAGATGGGCCACGGGCGGCCGACGGTGCCAGGCTTGCGCAGCCACTCCTCGGTGTTGACCACGGTCCCGCCGCCCTCGCTGGCCGCGTAGTACTCGTCGATGACCGGTCCCCACCACTCGATCATCTTGTGCTTGACGTCCACCGGGCACGGGGCGGCGGCGTGGATCATGTGGCGGAGCGACGACAGGTCGTAGCGGGTGCGGACCTCCTCGGGCAGCGAGAGCAACCGGTGGAACTGGGTGGGGACCATGTGCGAGGTGGTGACCTGGTGGCGCTCGATGAGCTCGAGCATCCCCTCGGGGGTCCACTTGTCCATGAGGACCACCGTGTGCCCGAAGTGGATGGAACCGCCCCCGAAGCGCAGCACGGCCGTGTGGTACAGGGGCGAGCCGATGATGTGGACGTTGGCGTCCTGGGGGCTGATGCCGAACAGCATGAGGATCCCGCTGAGTCCGAGCGCGGCCTGCTCGGGCGTGGCCGCCGGCAGCGGGCGGAACACGCCCTTTGGGTTGCCGGTGGTGCCCGAGGTGTAGTTCATGACGTCGCCGATGGTCCGGTCGGGCGGATCGGTGGTGGGCTGGGCGTCACGCATCGCCGAATACGAGCTGAACCCGATGATCTCGCCCACCGCGAAGCAGGTGGACGAGGGGATCTCCGCCTCGTCGGCCGCGTCGAGAGCCACGTCGGCGAACCGCTCGTGGGCGACGAAGACCTTGGCTTCCGAGTCCTGGAGGATGTAGGCGACCTCGGGGGCGACGAGGTGGTGGTTGATGGGGACCAGGTACCACCCGGCCTGGAGGGCGGCCAGGTACAGCTCGAACATCTCCGTGCAGTTGGGGAGCAGGGTGGCTACCACGTCGCCCGGCTTGAGGTCGAAGCGCCGCAGCCCGTGGACGACCTGGTTGGCCCGGCCGAGGAGCTCCCCGGCCGTGAGCTCGACGCCGTCGGGGTCGACCAGCGCCAGGTGCGCCGGATCCTCGTGTGCCAGTGCCCAGAACCCGAGGTCACCCATGTCGTTCGCCGTCCCCCTCCGTGCCCGTGTCGCCGGCGGCGCCGGCACCGGTTCATCATGGCCTCGCCGGGTGGCGCCGGCCCCGCGGCGACGCTAGAACATGTTCTCGCGCGGGTCAACCGACGGGCGGACGCCCGGGCCGCCACGGCGAACCGACGAGCGAGGGAGCACGAGCGATGAGCGGATTCCTGCAGGACAAGGTGGTGGCCGTCACCGGCGCCGGTGGCGGCATCGGCCGAGCGGTGGCGCTGGCCGCGGCGGCCGAGGGTGCCCGGGTGGTCGTGGCCGACATCGGCGTGTCGATGGCGGGGGAGGACCCCACCAGCGAGGTGGCCGAGAAGGTGGTTGCCGAGATCGAGGCGGCCGGCGGCCAGGCGGTGGCGGTTGCCGAGAGCGTGACCACGCTGCCCGGTGGCGAGCGGATCGTGGGGGCCGGGGTGGAGCGCTGGGGGCGGATCGACGGCGTGGTGGCGGTGGCCGGGATCCTCCGCGAGCGGATGCTCTTCAACATGTCCGAAGACGAGTGGGACGCCGTGGTCGAGACGCACCTGAAGGGGCACTTCACCGTGTTCCGGGCCGCGTCGGCGATCATGCGCACGCAAGAGGGCGGCGGGTCGCTGGTCGCCTTCACCTCGGGCGCCTTCGCCGGGAGCGTGGCCCAGGCCAACTACGCGGCGGCCAAGGGCGGGATCGTCTCCCTGGTCCGCTCGGCGGCGGCCGGCCTCCACCGATACGGGATCACCGCCAACGCCATCGCCCCGGTGGCCCGCACCCGGATGTCGGCCAACGTGCCCATGGACCTGGCCGAGATGGGGGACCCCGAGGACGTGGCACCGCTGGTCGTGTACCTGCTCTCCGAACGGTCCCGCCACGTCACCGGCCAGGTCTACACCGCGGTGGGCCCCAAGATCGCGGTGTGGAACCAGCCCCGCGAGGTGCGGGCCGTCTACGCCGAGGGCCGGTGGACGCCCGAGCAGATCGCCGAGCGGCTCGACTCGACGGTGGGCCAGGAGCGCATGCCCCTCCTCGACCAGCTGGAGGCGTACCGGAAGGCGGCGGAAGCCAAGGCCGCGACCGCGAAGGGCACCCCCGGCTCCTGATCGGCCCTGCCGGGCGGCGGGTGGGTCAGGGTGACCCGGTCAGGGGCTCCCGGCTGTCAGCTGGGCAGCTCGGGCACGGCACCGGGCAGGGAGAGCCCGGCATCGGGCACGCCGGCGTGCTCCCGCGGCGGCCCGTCGTCAGCGCCGTCGAGCTCTCCGCCGTCGGCGGTGTCGACGTTCCCACCAGCCCGCCAGGCGCGCAGCGGACGGACCCGACTGGCCAGCAGGGCGATCCC
>JAJZAC010000035.1 GCA_021799615.1 Actinomycetes bacterium | reverse complement strand
TGTGCCCTGAGGACTTCGACCGTCGAGGCGTCAAGTGCCAGGCGGCGCGACTGGTGCGTCTTCGTGTCCTTCACGACGACGTTTCCGGGGGTGTCCGAGATCGACCGGGCGACGAGCAGCGTGGCCTGGTCAAGATCGACATCGCCCCACTGGAGCCCGCAGAGCTCGCCCCGCCGGCACCCGGTGGTGGCGGCGACGTAGAAGAGGCGGGCGAGGTCGGGGTTGATCCGCTCGGCTTCCGCAAGAAGGAGCCGGATCTCGTCGACCGTCGGCGGGATGATCTCGCGCTGACGGGCGGGCGGGGGAGACGAGCGGACGATGGGATTGCGGTCGACCCACCCCCACTTCTCGGCCTGGTGGAGCGCCGCAGACAGCACGGCGTGGCACTTGCGAACGGACAGGGGCTGGAGCCCCTGTCGCAACAGCCCGGCGTAGAAGGCGTCGAGGTCGGCAGCGGTGAGGTCGGTCACCTTCAGGTGGCCGAGGGCGGGGGCGATGCGGACGTCGATGGCCGACCGGTAGCGCACCATGGTCGTCGGCGCCCGCCCCTGGGCCTCGAGGTGCGCCATCCACTTCTCCAGGAGGTCGGACACGGTCCCCCGCTCCCCCGACGCTCGACCCTGGCGCACCTCGTGCTCGAGCTTCGCTGCCGCCCGCTGGGCGTCGCGCTTGCCGCCCTCGACGGACGCGGTCACGTACCGGTAGCGACCGGTGGCCGGATCACGGCCCGCCGACACCCGCACCTGCCACCGTCCTGGACCCCGCTGCCTGATGCTTCCCGCCATGCCTCAGAGCATAGTTTCGCCCACGGAATTATGGACAGATTATGGACAGCGGCCAATTTTGCATCGAGGCGCTCAACCAGAAAGTGCCCCTGACCTGCGGAGGGAGTGGGATTCGAACCCACGGAGACCGAGGTCTCGCGGCTTTTCAAGAGCCGTGCATTCGTCCGCTCTGCCATCCCTCCCGGACGGGGCCAGGGTAGTCGGCGGGGGCCGGTACGCCCCGGGAGCTTCTGAGCTCCGCCCAGAGGACACGAGCAAGGGCACGGGATCTCCCCCGGAAGTCCACCCGCTGGACGAGCTTCTTCCCCCCGTCCGTACGGAGCCGACCGGCCCACCTGCACGGTGAGGCCCCGCTGTCCTGGTCCCCACCCGCTGGTCCGGCCGGACCCGCACCGGCCTGGGCGTCCCGGTCATGGCCGTACAGCCGAGGTGACCTCCGGCCCTGGCCCATCAAGTGAAGGTCCGCCACGCTGGATCCATGCAGTGGCATCAGGTCATGCCCTCGTCCACCGAGCGTTCCCTCGAGGAGATCGTCCTCCGGGCACGTCCCGTGACGGGCGTCGTGGAGGACTACGACAGCCTCCTCTCCCAGGTGGGCGACCGCCGCATCGTTCTCATCGGCGAGGCGTCGCATGGGACCCACGAGTTCTACCGGGAGCGAGCCCGCATCACCAGGCGGCTCATCGACGAGCTGGGCTTTACCGTCGTCGCCGCGGAGGCCGACTGGCCCGATGCCTACCGGGTCAACCGATACGTGATGGGCAGTTCGAACGACACCGACGCCGACCACGCGCTGGCCGACTTCCGGAGGTTCCCGACGTGGATGTGGCGCAACGAGGACGTACTCGGCTTCGTCCAGTGGCTACGCGCCCGCAACGACGCCCAACGCAGCCCGGCCACCAAGGTGCGCTTCTACGGACTGGACCTCTACAGCCTGCGGGCGTCGATCGAGGCCGTGATCGCATACCTCGACCGGGTGGACCCGGATGCGGCTCAACGGGCCCGGACCCGCTACGCCTGCTTCGACCACGTGGGCGACGACGGTCAGGCCTACGGCTACGCGCTGGCCACCGGCGCCGCCGATCCGTGCGAGACGCAGGTCGTCGCGCAACTCGTCGAGCTTCGGCACCGGGCGCGGGACTACCTCAGTCGGGACGGTTGGGTGGCTCAGGACGAGCAGTTCTACGCCGAACAGAACGCCCAGCTGGTCCGGGATGCCGAGGAGTACTACCACCAGATGTACCGCGCCGAGGTGTCCTCGTGGAACCTACGCGACCGGCACATGGCCTCCACGCTCGATTCGCTCCTCGACCACCTGGATCGCCTGGACCACCACGGGGCCCACACGAAAGTGGTCGTGTGGGCCCACAATTCGCACGTCGGTGACGCCAGAGCGACGGCCATGGGTGCACGCGGCGAGCTGAACATCGGCCAGCTCGCTCGCCAGCGCTACGGAGGCGACACCTACCTGGTCGGATTCAGCACCTACTCGGGCCGGGTCACCGCGGCAAGCGACTGGGGCGGCCCTGCCGAGCGAAAGCATGTGCGCCCGGGCCGCACCGAGAGCCACGAATGGCTCCTCCACGGCGCCAACCTGCCGGCCTACTGGCTCTCCACCGGCGAGCTGCGCGACGACGATCTCGGCCGACCTCGCCTCGAACGTGCCATCGGCGTGATCTACCGGCCCCAGACCGAACTGGCAAGCCACTACTTCGAGGCCAGGCTGCTCCAGCAGTTCGATGCTGTGGTCCATATCGACCACACGAACGCGCTCATCCCCCTGGAGCGGACCCCGATGTGGAACCAGGGCGAGCCACCCGAGACGTTCCCGACCGGCCTCTGACCCGTACCTGGTATGCGGGCTACCAGCTGGACCGGGCCGACCGGGCCGACCGGGCCGGGCACGCTGCGCCTGCTGCGCCAGCCGGGCCGGCCGTTCAGTCAGCCAGCGCCTGGTAGACGAGTGCCCGGAGCTGGGACCGGATGGGGTAGGTGCCGGACGGCATCAGCTGGGTCATGAACACGACGGCCAGGTCCTCGACCGGATCGACCCAGAACGCGGTGCTGGCCGCCCCGCCCCACGAGTACTCGCCGGCCGAGCCGGCATCACCGGTCGCCGCCGGCCCCAGCCCCACAGCGAACCCCAGGCCGAACCCCACCCCGTCGAACCCCGATTCGCCGAAGCCACCCGTGGCCATGTGCCGGAGGTCCGTCCCGCCGGGCAGGTGGTTCGTCGTCATCAGCTCGAGGGTCTTGCGCCCGATGACCCGGGTACCGCCGATCGAGCCACCTTCCAGCAGCATCCGGCAGAAGCGGGCGTAGTCACCGATGGTGGACACCAGTCCCCCGGCACCCGACAGGTACGAACGATGGCGCCGGTACGGGCTGGCCTCGGGATCGTCGAGCAGCGAGGGGGCCTCCCCCTTCCGGTACGCGTAGGACGCTGCGAAGCGATCTGCGGAGCCGTCGGGGACGACGAAGCCAGTGTCGACCATGCCCAACGGCCCGAAGACCTCGTCCGAGAGGTAGTCGTCGAAGCGTCGGCCGGAGATGATCTCCACAAGCCGAGCGCACACGTCGGTCGACAGCCCGTAATTCCATGCCGTGCCCGGCTGGAACTTGAGGGGCAGCTCGGCCAGGAGTGAGCACGCTCGCTCCAGTGTGGTGCCCGGGCCGGCCTGGCGGACGGCCTCGAGGTACCGGTAGTCGAGCGGGTGGCTCGGGACCACGCTCCCCGGAAGGCCGGTGGTGTGCATCAGGGCGTCCCGGACGTTCATCGGCCGGTCAGGCGGAACCAGATGGCGCGTCTCGCCGTCGCCCGCCACCTCGACCTTCAGGTCCCGCCATTCGGGGATGAAGCGGTGCACCGGATCGGTGAGAAGGAGCTCGCCATGCTCGTAGAGCTGCATCAGGGCGAGCGACGTGATCGGCTTGGTCATCGAATAGATGCGCCAGATGGTGTCGTCGACCACCGGCCGGTTCCGCTCACGGTCCATCAGTCCCATCGAGCGTGCGTAGGCCACCGCCCCGCGGCGCAACACGACCATCTGCCAGCCGGTGATCCTGCCGGGCACCCGGTACCGCCCCTCGAGATGCGCGGTGATCCGTTCCAGGCGGGACGGGTCCATCCCGGCCGCCCGGGGATCGGGCTCCGGTAGCTGGCCGGCGCCGGTCACGTGCCGTCCCCCGTCAACGGTGAGCGCCGGCCGGCATCGATCGCCCGCATGCCACCCTCAGCTGTTCTTGGGAAGGTCGGAGAAGGGCGTGGTGCGGTCGTTGTTGGGCTCCTTCGGCAGTCCCAGCACCCGCTCGCCGATGATGTTCCGCTGCACCTGGTCCGTGCCGCCGTAGATCGGGGGGGCCTGCGCGAACAGGGCCACTTCCGTCACGATCTTCACCATCGGGTTGATCACCTCGTCCGTCAGGCTCTGTCGCTGCTCGTCGTCGTAGCCGTGCAGCGTGGCGGCCGGACCGGCGATCTGCATGCCAAGGTCCCGGGCCATGCGCATGATCTGGCTCATCGACAACTTTGCGATGTTGGGCATGCCGGGGATGTCGCCGCCCGCCTCCTTCACCGCCTTCAACCGGAGGGAATTGAAACGCCCGAGTTCGCCCCACGTGTAGAGCCGAGCCAGCTCCTGGCGGACGACGGGATCGGCGACCCTGCCGTTGGCGCGGGCCAGCGCGATCAGGAGGTCGGCACCGCCACGCGAGGCGCCGATCAGGGACCCTTCGCCCCCGCCACGGCGGCCGCCCGACCGTGCACCGGTGCGGACGAAGTCGCCGGCCCGCCGCTCCAGGTCGCCGGCAACCGTTCCCGGTGTCGCCACGCCCCCCGCGGCGTTCCCGCCGCCAGAGCCCAGTCCGGCCCGCTCGTTGGCCAGGGTGGTGTTCGCCACCGCCCACCCGTGGTTCATGCCGCCGATCAGCGCGGCGTCGGTCACCCGTGCCTCGGTGAGGAACACCTCGTTGAAGAGCGCTCGACCGGTCATCTCGCGCAGCGGTCGCACGTCCACGCCCGGCTGGTGCATGTTGAGCGCGAAGTACGAGATGCCCTGGTGCTTGGGGACGTCGACGTCGGTCCGGGCCAGGAGCATGCCGAGGTCGGCGATCTGACCACCCGATGTCCACACCTTCTGGCCGTCCACGGTCCACTCGTCACCGTCGCGCACCGCCCGCGTCTGCAGACCGGCGAGATCGGAGCCGGCAGCGGGCTCGCTGAACAACTGGCACCACGCCTTCTTGCCGGTCACGATCTCTCGGACGTAGAGGTCGATCTGCTCCTGGGTGCCGTGGGAGGCGATCGTCGGAGCGGCCAGGAGAAGCCCCAGGCCGGCGGGCGCGCCGAGCGCGCCGAACTCACCGATGACCTCGGCGACGCGGTTCGCGTCAGCCCGGGAGACTCCCCGCCCGTAGGCGTTCTCGGGAAGGGCGGGCGCCGACCAACCGGCCAAGCCGAGGCGCTCCCACCAATCGCCGACGGCGAGGTCCGGATCCCAGTTCGACGTGAGCCAGGCCTCGAGCTCGGCGATCAGCTCGCCCTCGCCGTTCGGCGGCTGATCAGCGGCGGCGGTTTCGGTCATGGTCGCTCCCCCCAGGGTTGGACAACGTCGCCCGGCGACGCAGCCTCAGGCGGCTCTGACGGTACCGGATGTGCGGCCAGCGACGAAATTCCCTTCCCCACCAGCACGGCCAATCCCGCTGGTGGGCAGTCACCGGTCACCCCAGCGGCGGATCTCCGATCTGCTGGCGCAGGGTGGCGAGCCAGGCGTCGGCACGCCGCCAGGCGGCGTCCATCTCCTGGCGGATGGCCGTGGCGGCGCTTCCGGCAGCCGGGTACGAGCCGAGGAACTTGACGTCGGCCTGTTCGGCATGGAGCACGCGCAGGCAGTCAGCGACGACCTCGTCGGCGATGTGCCCGTCGAGGTCGAAGACGAAGCAGTAGTCGCCGAGGGCCTTCTTCGTCGGGCGCGACTCGACCTTGGTGAGGTTGATGTTGCGCGCGGCGAACTGCCCCACGATGCCGTGCAGGCTGCCCGGCCGGTCCGCCTGCTGGAAGCAGACAATGCTCGTCCGGTCGTGGCCGGTGGGAGCGGGGATGCCCGTGCGAGCGACGGCCACGAACCGGGTCTGGTTGCCGGCGTGGTCCTCGACGCTGTCGACCAGGATGTCGAGCCCGTAGAGCTCGGCCGCCAGCCGGGGGGCGATGGCGGCGGTGTGCCCGTCGGCCAGCGACGGGTCGCCCTGGCCCAAGAGGCGAGCCGCCTCGGCAGTCGAATTGGCCGCCACGAGGGTGACGGGCCCCAGGTGCTCCGCGACGAAGCGTCGGCACTGGGCGCTGGCTACCGGGATCGATGCCACCCGGGTGACGTCGGCGAGAGTGGTCCCGGGAGGCGCCATCAGGTGGAGATGGACGTCGAGCACGACCTCACGCTGGATGAGGAGGTTGGACTCGAAGATCAAGCTGTCCAGCGTGTCCCGGACGGTGCCCTCGATGGCGTTCTCGATCGGCACGAACCCCAGGTCCACCCGGCCCGACTCCACCGATTCGAGGACCTCGGCCAGTGACGGCAGTTCGACGAGCTGCAGCGCGGCGTAGGCGGGCTCGGTGAGGAGGGCTTCCTCGGTGAACGTGCCGGCCGGGCCGAGGAACGCGATGCTCGATGGTGCGGGTCCGGCCATACCCGGGCAGGATAGTGAACGTCATGGACGAGCTCGCTCTCATCAGCCTTGTCGAGGAGATCCGATCGGGGAGGTGCACGCCCGACGAGGCGGTCGCCCGCCTGCGGCGGTTGCCCTTTGCCGATCTCGGGTTCGCCCGTGTCGACCACCACCGGATGCTGCGCCAGGGAATGCCCGAGGCCGTCTACGGCCAGGGGAAGTCGCCGGAACAGTGCTCGAGGATCGTGGGCGAGCTGTTGGCACCGTGGACGTTCGAAGACACCGCCACCCGGCGACCGGCCGGTGCGACACGAAGTCCCGGTTCCCCGGCGGCGGCCGATGCCACGGTCACTCCGGGACCGCTGCCAGCCTCCGGCGGGGCGGACGGGGCGGACGGGCGGAACGGGGCGGCAGCAGCGAAGGCCCGGCCTGGTGGCGGGCCCGTGATCCTGACCAGGGCCGACGCATCGCAGCTCGAACGGGTGCTCGCCGATCACCCGGGTGGCACCGTGACCGTCACGGGGAAGGCCACCGGCGCGGACCACGTGCGGGGTGAGCTGGCCACCGTCGCCTGGCGGGGGGCCGATCCCCGCCCGACCAGGGTCCTGGTCGTGACCGCGGGAACCTCCGACCTCCCGGTGGCACACGAGTGCACGGCCACGCTTGCAGCGTTGGGCATCCGCTTCGTGCTCCTGGCCGACTGCGGCGTGGCCGGCGTCCACCGGCTCCTGGCCTCCGCCGACGAGCTGGCCGAGGCCGACGCCGTCGTCGTCGTCGCCGGCATGGAAGGTGCGCTTGCCAGCCTGGTCGGCGGCGTGACCCCGGCTCCCGTCGTTGCCGTGCCCACCAGCACCGGCTACGGCGCGGGGCTCGAGGGCGTCACCGCGCTCCTGGCCATGCACGCGTCGTGTGCCTCGGGCATCACGGTGGTCGGCATCGACAACGGGTTCGGCGCCGCGTGCGCCATCGCCCGCATCCTGCCGTGAGCACCGCCGGTGCCGACCGGGGAGCCGGGGGTGCCGACCAGGGAGCCGCCGGTGCCGACATCGGCCACCGGACGAGCACATCCCGTCAGCCGACGGCGCCCGGAGGCCGCCCCGCCCGCGTGGCCTGGTTCCACTGTTTCGCCGGCATCGCCGGCGACATGGCGCTCGGGAGCCTCATCGACGCCGGCGCCGACGTCGACGGGATCAGGGAGATCCTGGGCAGGTTGCCGGTCGGCGGGTGGGAACTGGCGGCCACACAGGTCCTGCGGGGCGGCGTCAGCGCCACGCGGGCCCTCGTGACCGTGACCGACGACCAGACCAGCCGCACCTTCCGAGAGATCGCTGCCATCGTGACCGGAGCCGGGCTCCCCGAGCGGGTCGCACGCCGGTCCCTGGCTGTGTTCTCGGCGCTGGCTGACGTCGAGGGGCGTCTGCACGGTCAGCTCGCCGCCGACGTGCACTTCCACGAGGTGGGCGGGCACGACTCCCTGGTGGACGTCGTCGGGACGATGGCGGCACTGGAGCTTCTCGCCGTCGACGAGATCGAAGCGAGCCCGGTCTCCCAGGGCTCCGGCGTCATCCGTGCCTCCCATGGCGTGTTGCCCAACCCGCCGCCTGCCGTGATCGGGCTCCTCCGTGGAGCTCCCGTCGTCGGCACGGGGATTGACGCCGAGCTGACCACGCCCACCGGCGCGGCCATTCTCGCCGCGCTGGCGGAACGATTCGGTCCGGTCCCGGCGATGGAGATCTCGTCGAGCGGTTTCGGCGCCGGCTCGCGGGAGCTGGACGAATTACCGAACTGTACCCAGGTCGTGGTGGGAACCCGGCTTCCCGCATCGGTGCCTACGGGGTTGCCGGCCACATCGGCGCCCGCTGGCGTGGCCACGCCGTCGCCCATGTCGCCGGGCAGAGGGAGCGGCCCGACCGGCGTCGGCGCTGCGACCGAGACGGCGTGGGTCGCCACCGGAGCGACAGTGGGGATCTCTCCCGGCCAGCCCGTCAGCCACCTGGAGACCAATGTCGACGATGCCACCGGCGAGCAGCTCGCCACCGCGGTGGCCGACCTCCTCGAGGCAGGGGCACACGATGCCTGGCTCGCTCCCATCATCATGAAAAAGGGCCGGCCGGCCACGACCGTGCACGTCCTCTGCGATCCGATCGACGCCGGTCGCCTCCGTTCCCTGCTCGCCGACCGCACCGGTTCGTTCGGCGTCCGCGGGTCCGTGCTCGAGCGTTGGCCCCAGCCACGCGAGGTCGGTTCCGTGGAGGTCGATGGCCAGGTCATCAGGGTCAAGGCCTCGAGGACGCGGGTCAAGGCGGAGCACGACGACGTCGTCGGCGCCGCAGCTGTGCTGGGACGGCCCGTGCGCGACGTCGCCCGCGATGCCGAGTCGGCATACCGGGGCTCCTCGCGGGACTAACCGCGGGACTGGCCGCGACCGGTCACCGGTCCGGCGCCGGCCTGCCGCCCCGCCACAGGGGACGCAGACCGGTGGAGGGAAGGTCAGGCAGCAGGGCGGGCCCGGTGGAGCTCAGCCAGGCGGCTCGAACACCCAGATCCCGTCGTCGCGTCGGAGCCGGTACGAGCGGTGGGTCTTCAGGTAGTGGTGCCAGTGGCAGAGACGGGCGAGGTTGGCGAGCCTCGTCTCACCGCCGTCGGCGAATGGGCGGACGTGGTCGATCTCGAGTCCCTCCTCCACGGCGCAGCCGGGCACCACACAGGTCGGATCTCGGTCGACGAGAGCCCGACGAAGGTCAGCCGGGATGGTGCGGCCGAGATGCGCCACCGTCGTGACGTCGACACCATCGGTCAGCAGGACGCTGAGGATCGAATCGCACGCCAGGCGGCGTGCGACCTCGACGGGGATGGGTCCGACGCCAGGGATCTCGCAGATCTCTCCGTCGACGGCGTGACCGCGGACCAGCGCGGCGTAATCGACCCGCACGTGGACCACGGCCGGCGGGGGCCCAGCGGTCGCGTCCGGGTGGGACGGCGATCGCGGTGCGCCGCCCGATCGTCGGCCCGACGTGGTGGCATCCGCTTCACTCGTCTCACCGCCAGCACTCGTCTCAACGCCAGCACTCGTCTCACCGCCAGCACTCGGCCCGCCGGGCACGGCTCCACCCCGACGCGCCTGACGGGAACCGGCTCGGTTCGCAAGGGCCACGAGTGCATCGGCGTCGAAGACCCGCTTCGGCTCGGTGCTGCCTGCTCCGCGTGCGTCCGCTTCGAGGCGGGCCGCCTGGGATCGGATGGCAGCGATGACCTGCGCCCCGGCGTCGGGCGTCAGCAGCGCGTCGAAACGCACGGCCCCGTCACGGTCGGTCCAGTGCTTGAGGTACCGCCTCGACCGGATCTGCTCGTACCGCACCGAGTGGTCGTCACTGGCAGCCTTCGCCCGGCGAGCCCGGAGCTTGAGCAGGCTCATCGGCTGCTGCTGGGCCGCGTCGATCAATTCCTGCTCGGCCCCCGGTGCCGCCGACGCCGCGTCCGTGATGACCTGCAGCTGTCGTTCCGACAAGGCGCCGTCACGAGCTGCCTCTTCGGTGCTCGGGAGCTTGCGCATCCGCCTGGCGGTGGCCAGCGCGTCGAGCGCTGGGCCGATGCCGGTGCCGGTGGTCTCTGCCACGTGGGCCGCGGCAGAGCGGTGGCCCCGTGCGCGCCAGATGTTCGACGATTCCACGCGGCGGGCGGAGAGCAGCTTGCCGGCGGCGGCCAAGCGCTCGATCTCGGCGAAGGAAGTGAGGAGCGCGGCTGCATCCGGGCCGTCCAGGCGCTCCGGCTCGAGCTCGGCCAAGACGCCGCGGAGGTCCGCTGCCACCGCGGTCAGGGTCGACATGATCATGGGTGGATTATGCCGGAATGGTGTGACAGACACTGACCGACATCGAGATACCGGAGTCACGCCCTCTGGCCGCCGGGCGTCGGCGGCACGGCCGTGCCCGGCCCCCACCCCGTTGAGCAGGCCCCCACCCCGTTGAGCAGGCCCCCACCCCGTTGAGCAGGCCCCCACCCCGTTCAGCAGGCCCATGCTCCGGGCAGCGCCGGTTGGGGGGTTCAGTCGCCGTGCAGGGCAGACCTGAGCTCGTCGAGCGGATCGGGGCGGGCACCGGGGGTCCGGACCCGCACGTGGTGCAGGGTTCCGTTCCAGGGGTGAGGTGGCCAATAGCGCTCGGAGACGGGAAGGCCGGCATCGTGGCCGATCCGGAGCCCCGCCCCGCCGTGCTGGAGGGCGATGGGGAAGACCCCGTCGAACTCGGTCGAGCCGACAGGATCGGCATCGACAAGGAGCGCGAAGGTGCCCGCCGATCCGTTCCCGCTGCCGGCTTGCCCCGGCACGAAGGCGACCTCGAGCTCATGGCGTCCACTCGGCGGAAGCAGTTCCGACAGCGGCCGGTCGGAGACTGCCTCGATGCTCTGCCCGGCCCTGCAAAAGGAGAAGACCAGCCGGTCGTCCGCGGCGAAGAGCGCGTAGCCACCGGTCCAGTCGCCCATGGCACACAGCACGCCCGAGGGCACGGCACCCGACCCACCGGCACCCGACCGACCGGCACCCGACCCACCGGCACCCGACCGACCCCGCTCCACCAGGGCGCTGATCCGGAACCCGCCGAAGAGCATGGGCACGGACTCGTCGCAGACGGGACCGGCGCCCGGCACGTACGTCCGGTCCGCCCCTGCCGGGTACGCCGGTGGCACAAAGGCATGGAGCCGGTTCGTCAACGTGTCCTCCACCGGCAGGACGTGGTTCCGTTCGGCCTCGGCGAGCCACCGGTCGCGGAGCGAGCGCACCACGTCCGGATGGTCGGCGGCCACATCGCGCGCCTCAGAGAAGTCCTCCGACAGGTCGAACAGTGCCCAGTGGTCAGCGGCGAACTCCCGGCTGCCCACGAGGAGCGCCTCCTCGTCGAGGACGCCCTCGGCGACGTGGTCCGTGGTCGCCTTCCACCGCCCGTCGATGATCGAGCGGGAGCCCAGCAGCTCGAAGTACTGGGTCGACCGGGGGGACGGAGCGTCGGCGTCGGTGAAGGTCGACACGATGCTGGCCCCGTCGACCGGCTGCTGGTCGACGCCGCCCACCACCGGGGGGACGGGGACGCCGGCGGCCTCGAGCACCGTCGGCATCAGGTCGACGGCGTGGACGAACTGGGAGCGGACGGCGCCGGCATCGGTACCGCCGATCCGGCGGGGCCAGTGCACGATGAGCGGTGCCCGCGTGCCGCCCAGCCACGTGTAGCGCTTCCACAGGCGGAAGGGGGTGTTGCCCGCCCACGCCCACGCCCACGAGTAGTGGTTGTAGGTGCGCTGCCCCCCCCAGCCGTCCACCGCGGCCAGGTTGTCTTCGAGGGACTCGGGGATGCGGGCGGTGAAGCGGTGCTCGTTGACGCTGCCGATACGCCCGCCCTCCGCGCTGGCGCCGTTGTCGGAGAACACCATGAACAGCGTGTTCTCCAGACGACCCAGGGCGTCCAACGCGTCGATCAGGCGCCCGATCTGCGCGTCCGTGTGGGTCAGGAACCCGGCGAACACCTCGTGCTGGCGGGCGTGCATGCGCCGCTCGTCGGGGGACAGGGACGCCCAGTCGTCGATCCACGGCGGGCGCTCGGTGAGCGTCGCCCCCTCGGGGACCACGCCCAGCTCGACCTGGCGGGCGAAGACCTCTGTTCGCCAGGCATCCCAGCCGGCGTCGAACCGGCCACGGTAAGGCGCCACCCAAGCCTCGGGTACCTGGTGGGGCGAGTGTGTGGCGCCGGGCGCGAAGTAGAGAGCGAGCGGCTTGCCCGGTGCGGCATGGTGGAGGTCGGTCACGTAGCGGATGGCGGTGTCGGCCAGGTCCTCGGTCAGGTGGTAGCCGTCCTCGGGACGGCGCGGCGGGTCGACGTAGTGGTTGTCGCACACCAGGTTGGGCGCCCACTGGCCGGTGTCCCCCTGCAGGAACCCGTAGTAGCGCTCGAACCCGAGCCCGAGCGGCCACCGGTCGAAGGGGCCGGCGGCGGAGCGCTCCCAGCGGGGGGTGAGGTGCCACTTGCCGACGGCCATCGTGCCCCAGCCGGCGTCACGGAGGATCCGGGGGAAGGTGGCGGCCGACGGCGGGATCCTCCCCGTGTAGCCGGGGAACGACACGGGCAGGTCGGCCACGACGCCCATGCCGACCGCGTGGTGGTTCCGGCCGGTGAGGAAGGCGGCCCGGGTCGGCGAGCACATGGCGGTCACGTGGAAGCGGTTGTAGCGGAGCCCGCCGGCGGCCAGGCGATCGAGATTCGGGGTGGCGATGCCGGAGCCGAAGCACCCGAGCTGTCCGAAGCCGGTGTCGTCCAGCACCACGGCAACGATGTCGGGAGCGCCGGCCGGTGCCCGGACCACGTCGATCGGAGGTGGCGTGGCACCCGCCATGGTGAACCCCGGCGTCCCCTCGATGGGTGTCCTGGGAGCCTGCATCGGTTCCTCCTGGTCCGGCGGGGACCCTTGCATCCCGGTGGGTTTCCGAGCAGGATAGGCGCCTCCGACGACCAGGCGTCGCGTCCACCGGGACCCGGCACCGGTGGGCCGGGCAGGGGAAGCGCCTGCAGTCCACCTTCCGGGACCAGAGCGCCGGTAGCGTTCCGCGGTGGCCACCGGTACGCGACCCCCGGGGCAGCGTCGGCGATGCCCGGGCTGAAGACGGAGATCACCGAGATCGCCACCGGTCTGGGGATGCTCGGCGTCGGGCTGGGTGACGCGCTCGCCTCGCCGCCATCAGAGTTCGTCAACGTCGACGACGCCACCTGGTCGCGACTCGACGGAGCCTTCCGATCAGGCTCGCATGCCGCCCTGTTCACGCATGCCTGGGCCAATGGCCGGGCGTTCCTCACCGCCTCCGACGGCCTCCGTCGACGCCTTCCCCGCCGCGTGGAGTGGAAGGGGCCGGACCGGCAGGTCGAGGCCGATCCCATCCCCGCCGACCTGCGTATCGACCACGTCTACCTGGTGTCGATCAAGACCCGGTCCGACGTCCTCGCCAACCGGTCCCCCGCCCGCCTCTTCCTCGGGCGGCCCGCGACCGGGAATTGGTTCCTCCTGACAGCGCCCGACGAATACCGGGCGCTCTACCGCGCCGTGGTGGCGTATGTCGAGGAGGCCGCCCCGATGGCTGGAGTGGCCGGAGCCGCCGGCGTGGCCGGAGTGGCCGGAGCGGCCGGGACGGCGGCGAGGCCGGTGACCGGGGACGGCTGCAGTGCGGAGCTGGCCGGCCACGGCCCGGGCCTACCGGGGCTGACGCCGGACACCCCGCCGACCGGAGCGGCGTACCCCACCGGGAGCACCTGCCGTTACCCCGACGACGTGGCCGAGCTGACAGCCGCCGACGGGAAGGCTCTCGGCCGCCTCTTGCCCGGCAGGTCGTGGCCGGCATCGCTCCACTCCCGTTACCTCGACCTGGTCCGGGCGGTGTCAGCCGAGAGCGCCCGCCGCTGGAACGAGGCCCTGGTCTCGGCAGCCGACCGGGAGCAACAGGCCTGGCGCCTCCTTCGGCTGGCTCCAGCCCCGTACTTCGTGCTCGGCACGTCATCGGCCGGGCCGTTGCGGATCCGGGTGGACACGCCGTGGGACTGGCGCCGGACCTGGGAGTTCGTGGCCCTCGACGTCCGGCCCGCAGTGGCGGCCGGGCAGCCGCAGGTCGACTGGACGCTCCGGGCGCGGGAACGGTCGACGGGGATCGAACGGGTGACCGAGGGCTACGTCGAGGTCCGCTGGTCCCACGGGCGCTTCAGCGGTGCACCGGAAGCGAAGGTACAGCTGCGGTCCAGGCACGAGGACGTTCCCGGGTACACGCCGCTCACGTGAACGGCATATGGCGGCGCGTGACCACGTCGAGCGGCTCCACCTGGTCCGTCGGGCGTCGGTCTCAGTCCGACCGGTAGCGGTTCGGTCTCAGTCCGCCCGGTGGCGGTAGACGGCGGTCTCCCGCTCCTCGAACCCGTTCCGCTGGTAGAGACGGTGGGCCGCGCGCCGGCTGGGCCGAGAGGTGAGATCGACGGTACGGGCGCCGGCACGGTGCGACCGTTCCAGTGCCGCCGCGACCAGCGCGTCGCCGATCCCTGCGCCGCGCACGGCCTCGTCCACGACGACGTCCTCGATCCACGCGCGCATGCCGGTCGGAACCCGGAACAGAGCGAGCGTCAGCGATCCGACGATCGGACCGCCATCGGGGGCTCGTGCCACGAGCAGCACGGAGGTCGGCGAGGCCACGATCTCCCGGAGCTCGGCCTCGGTGGGCGCCGGAGCCGAGGACGACAGCTGCGGGATCAACCGGCCGAACGCCGCGACGAGCTCCTCGTCCACGGCCTCCACGGCCTCCACCTCTTCCACTTGCGCCACCGACGAAACCGCTGACGCGCTCCCAGCCGAGACACCGGGTTCGGACCGGCCTTCACGCATCGTCGTCCCGCCCTCGCCGGCGCGCCTCCGCCTCGTCGTCCCGCCACACCGGCTGGCGGACCGGGTCGTAGAGGACCTCGATCGGCTCGCCGCGCAGGACGGCGGTCACCTGGGGGCCCCATCGGTCGATTCCCGCCAGAGGCTGGGGCAAGGCGTCCAGCGGAAACCAGCCGGCGTCGGTGCATTCGAGCGGGTGGGCCCGCAGCTCGCCACCGATCGGGCGGCACTGGAACACGAGCGAGTACATGGGAATGCGGCTCATCCCCACGCGGAACCCGTCGAGCACGGCGATCAGGCGCTCTACCTCGACCTCGATACCCGTCTCCTCCTCGACCTCCTTCGCCACCACCTCGGAGGCCGAGTAGCCGATGTCCGCCCAGCCGGTGGGATAGAGCCACACCCCCGAGTCGGACCGCCGGACCAAGAGCAGCTCGCCCTCCTCGTTGCCGACGACGGCCCCGACAGCCACCTTGGGGGTGACATAGCCGGGGACCCCTTTGCCCACGGAGGCGAGCCACTCTTCGACGATGCCTTCGGCATCCTGCGCACCGGCGAGGCCGTTGTCTGCCGAGGCGCGGATGTCGGCGGCCACACGGAGCACCTCCTCGTAGCGCTCCCGCTCGTAGAGGGACTCGGTGAAGCCGAGCCCGGTACGGGCGATCCCGGCCAGCGCCTCAGCCCACCTGAGCAGCTGCTTCGTGGTCGGCACGATGTCCGCATCCGGTTCCACGGGTTTCGACGCTACACCGGCGCCATCGCGGTCCGGGCACTCGATCGACCTGCCGCACGCAGCCTGCCGGGGCCGATCTGGCCTGCTCCGGCGAGCACAGGCCTGGTCCGGCGAGCCCCGGCCCGTGCCGGCGAGCCTCCTGCGAAGCCGCCGATGGACGGCCGGCACGCCCACCTGTCCGAGCCCCGACGCCGCCGGCGCCCCGCGCATCGGCCACAATGGGGCATGGCCGTGAACTCCGATTGCCGCCACTACGTGATGCAGACCACCGCCCGGGAGGAGAAGCTGGAGCGCTGCCGCGTCTCCGCGAACCAGCAGATCCCGTTCGCGTGCCCCGAGGGATGCCTGTTCTACGAACCCCGCTCGGTGTCGGGGGCGGGGTGGACCGTCCGCTCGTCCGGCGACGACTGACCGGCCCATCCCGACACCCGGCCGGCACCTGGCCGATACATCGCCTGGGCCGGTGTCGGCACACGGTCACAGGACCCGGTGCCGTCAGCTCTCGATGACGTCGCCGAGCAGGTCGACCTCGACGCCCTGGTCGCGCAGCCATCCGACGGCGTCGTCGACGGCCGGGCCGTCGCCGTCGAGCTCGCAGATGATCCAGCCGGAGTGCTCGCCCACGTCGGCCCTCCGGATGTTGGGCGTGACGTCCTTCTCCCGCACCAGGCGGGCCAGGATCGGCTCCCGGACCAGCTCGTCAGGAAAGGTCAGACGGACACGGACGCCGATCATGGGGCAACACCTCGTCTGTCGAGCGCCCGGTTGAGATTGCCGGAGCGCAACCCGTCGAGATCGAGGGTCACGTAACGGTAACCGGCGCGGTGGACCGCGGCCGACACCTGGTCACGCCGGTCCACGACGGTGGCCAGATCGCCCAGCGGGACCTCGATCCTGGCCGTATCGCCGTAGTGGCGGACCCGCACGGCACCGAGCCCCATGGATCGCAGGGCGGACTCGGCCACCGTGACGGAGCCGAGCGTGCCGAGCGTCACCGGTGTCCCGTAGGGGACGCGCGATGCCAGGCACGCCGCCGCCGGTTTGTCCCATGTCCGCAGGCCCAGCCGTCTCGACCAAGTCCGGACGTCCTGCTTGGAGAACCCCGCATCGACGAGTGGGAACCTGGCCCCACGCTCGGCTGCCGCCGCCTGGCCGGGACGGTGATCGCCGAGGTCGTCCAGGTTCACCCCCAGTACGACCGACCGGCCGCGGGCCTCCGCCACGCCAGCGATCACCTCCAGCGCGTCCATGAGCGCCGACTTGCAGTGGTAGCAGCGATCGCCCCCGTTGGCGACGTAGCCAGGCCGTCCGAGCTCATCCGTCTCGACCTCGACGTGGCTGAGTCCCCAGTCGGTGGCGAGGGCCCGACAGTCGGCGAGCTCTTCGGGGGCCAGCGACAGCGACACGGCGGTCGCGCACAACGCCGCGCCGGGACCGAGCGTGTCGGTGGCCACCCAGGCGAGGAATGCGGAGTCGGCGCCGCCGCTGAACGCGACGACCACCGGCGCCAGCTCCTCGAGCGACGCCTGCAGGCGTTCCAACGACGCCCGCTCCGTCGGGGCCGCGATACCCGGAGCTGGCGCGATACCCGGAAGTTCGGGGCTAGCGGACACGGCCGGGGTCCTCGGCGGGCGCATCTGGTCAGCCGCGCCCGTTCGCGGAATCGAGCACGGTGTCGAGCACGTCCGCCACCGGAGCGACCATGCCGGTCACGAACGGCCCGAACTCGCCGAATCGGGCCGAACCCTCGTCGAAGCGCATGCGGTACACGCATTCCTTCAGGTCGTCAGGGTGGACGGCGAACAGCGTCACTCCCCACTCCCAGTCGTCGATGCCCGTCGATCCCGTGACCACCTGGAGGACCCTGCCGGCGAACTCCCGCCCGACGGCGCCGTGGGCGTACATGAGCTCCTTGCGCCGGTCGTAGGGGAGCGCGTACCAGTTGGAACCATCGGCGTCGCCCCGCCGCTTCGACATGGGATAGAAGCAGAACGCGGGCTTCCCCTCAGGCGGGAGACCGGGGTGGAGGCGGGCCTCCTTCATCGCGTCGGGAACGCCCGACGCGTACTCGGACACCTCGGTCAGGGAGACATAGGAGTCGGCCAGGTCCAGGCCGGCCCCCTGGATGGCGGCCTGGAAGCTGCGAAGCCGCCACAGGTCGGGGCCGAGCACCATGAAGCCGAGATCCGCCTTGTGCCCCAGCACCGCCACCGCCACCACGTGCACCCCGTCCGACTCCGCGCCCTCGACGGCGGTCAGGATGCGGTCCCGGTCCACGGCGGCCGGGGGGTCCGGGACCCGGCAGAAGAGATGGAGCACGCCCCATCCGACGGTGGGTTCGAGTGGTTCCGGTGGCACGGGGACAGTCTAGGGACGGACCGGGCGCCGGTTACCCGAGGGCCCCGAACGGATCTGGGAGGAGTGCAGATGTGGCCCGCTGTCCGGTCGCCGCGGCGGAGCCGGGTCTGCGGTGGCCCCGGGCCTGCGTCCACGTCCACGTCCGGACGCGCCAGAGGGTGCCCGCAGGCACCCTCTGGCGTCAGGTCGATCCGTCGCACCGCCACGGGCGGTGCCGATGGATCAGAAGTCGTCCATGCCGCCGCCGGGCATGGCCGGCGCCGACTCCTCGGGCTTGTCGACGATGACCGCCTCCGTGGTGAGGAACAACGCGGCGATCGACGCCGCGTTCTGCAGCGCGGACCGGGTCACCTTGGCAGCGTCGATGACACCGGCATCGAACAGGTCGACGTACTCGCCGGTGGCCGCGTTGAGGCCCTCCGTCGCGTTGGGGAGGTTCCGGACCTTGTCGATGATCACGCCGCCCTCCAGGCCGGCGTTCACGGCGATCTGCTTCAACGGCTCCTCGACAGCACGGGCCACGATCCGGGCTCCGGTCGCCTCGTCGCCCTCGAGCTTGCCGGCCACGTCGAGTACGGCCGCCTGGGCACGGAGGAGGGCGACGCCGCCGCCGGGAACGACACCCTCCTCGATGGCTGCCTTCGTCGTCGACACGGCATCCTCGATCCGGTGCTTCTTCTCCTTCAGCTCGACCTCGGTGGCCGCACCGACCTTGATCACGGCCACGCCGCCCGACAGCTTGGCCAGGCGCTCCTGGAGCTTCTCCCGGTCGTAGTCGGAGTCGGTGTTCTCGATCTCCGTCTTGATCTGGCTGATCCGGCCCTTGATGTCGTTGTCCGAGCCGGCCCCCTCGACGACCGTCGTCTCGTCCTTGGTGACGACGACCTTGCGGGCACGCCCGAGCAGGTCGAGGCCCACGTTCTCCAGCTTGAGGCCCACCTCCTCGGTGACGACCTGGCCACCGGTGAGGATGGCGATGTCCTGCAACATCGCCTTGCGCCGCTCGCCGAAGCCGGGCGCCTTGACGGCCACGCTCTTGAACGTGCCGCGGATCTTGTTCACGACCAGCGTGGCCAGCGCCTCGCCCTCCACGTCCTCGGCCACGATGGCGAGCGGCTTGCCCGACTGCATGACCTTCTCGAGCAACGGGAGCAGGTCCCGCACGGCGGTGATCTTGGAGCCGACCAAGAGGACGTAGGCGTCCTCCAACACGGCCTCCATCCGCTCGGGGTCCGTCACGAAATAGGGGGAGATGTAGCCCTTGTCGAAGCGCATCCCCTCGACCAGGTCGATCTCGAGCCCGAAGGTCTGGGCCTCCTCGACGGTGATGACACCGTCCTTGCCGACCTTGTCGATGGCCTCGGAGATCAGCTCGCCGATCTCGGTGTCGGCCGCCGAAATCGAGGCGACCTGGGCGATCTGGCTCTTCGTCTCGGTCTCGCGGGCGATGCCCTGCAGGGAGCCGACCGCGGCCTCGACGCCCGCCTCGATCCCCTTCTTCAGGCCCATCGGGTTGGCCCCGGCGGCGACATTGCGCAGCCCTTCACGTACCAGCGCC
Organism: Actinomycetes bacterium; assembly: GCA_021799615.1. GTDB lineage: Bacteria > Actinomycetota > Acidimicrobiia > Acidimicrobiales > RAAP-2 > JAJZDI01. The sequence continues at coordinate 8,128 of JAJZAC010000035.1, read as the reverse complement.
CACGCCAGCACGGTGGCCGTCGTGGTCCCGTCACCGGCGACGTCGTCCGTCTTCTTCGCCACTTCCTTGACGAGCTCGGCGCCGATCCTCTCGAACGGGTCCTCGAGCTCGATGTCCTTGGCGATCGACACGCCGTCGTTGGTGATCGTCGGGGCGCCCCACTTCTTGTCGAGCACGACATTGCGGCCCTTCGGCCCGAGGGTGACCCGGACCGCGTCCGCGAGCTTGTTCATCCCGCTCTCGAGGGCCCGGCGGGCATCCTCGTCAAATGAGATCAGCTTGGCCATCTGGTGTTCCTCCGTGGTCGTTGCGATCGGTGACCCGTCCGGGTCGGAGCCGTCACTCGTCGTTAGCACTCTACTCTATCGAGTGCTAACAGCAAACCACGTCGGGCCGAGGTTCGCAACACCGGCCTTCCGGCGTGGGGACCTCCGGGCAGGGGTGCCGAGTGGGGTCCCCGGGCAGGGGTGCCGGAGCGCCGGGTGCGGCGAACCCGGGTCCCGCCGACACCGTGCCGGGGTCAGCCCCCGGCGACTGCCGGGATGACCGAGATGGTCTGGCCGTCGGCCACCGCCGTCGACAGTCCGTCGAGGAAACGCACGTCCTCGTCGGCGAGGAACACGTTGACGAACCGCCGCAGCTCGCCGGCGTCGTCGAACAACCGCTCGCCGAAGCCGGGGTGGGCGCTGTCGAGTGCCTTCAGCACCTCGCCCACCGTCGATCCCTCGACCTTGATCTCGCCGGCGCCGCCGGTGAGCTGCCGGAGCTGGGTCGGGATGCGGACGGTGATGCTCATCGGTCACTCCTCTGCGCGGGTTCATCGCTCTGGTCGCCGTTCCGGCCCAGGTCGATGGCGGCATCGAACGCGTCCAGGGTGGGCGCGATCGTAGCGGTCGGCCCGACTCGATCGAACAGTGCCTCGGTGGTCTTCAGGCCATGGCCGGTGACCATGGCGACCACGCACTCGTCGGAGCGGATCTGGCCCGACGCAGCCAGCTTGGCCAGCGTGGCGATCGTCACCCCGCCGGCGGTCTCGGCGAAGATCCCCTCGGTGCGGGCCAGGAGCTCGATCCCGTCGAGGATCTCCTCGTCGGTGACCGCGGCGCACGACCCGCCCGTCTCACGGATCGTCTGCAGCGCATACCAGCCGTCGGCCGGGTTGCCGATGGCCAGGGACTTCGCGATCGTCGACGGCTTCACCGGGCGGATGGCATCCGCCCCTTCGGCGAAGGCGGTGGCGACCGGCGCGCAGCCGGTGGCCTGGGCCCCGGAGACGCGCACGTCGGGTACCTGGTCGAGCAGGCCGACCGTGGCCAGTTCGGCGAAGCCCTTGGCGATCTTCGTCAACTGGCTCCCCGACCCGATGGGCACCACCACGTGGTCCGGCGCCCGCCAGCCCAACTGCTCCGCCGTCTCGAACGCGAGCGTCTTCGAGCCCTCGGCGTAGTAGGTGCGGACGTTGACGTTCACGAAGGCCCAGTCGGGATGCTCGCTCGCCAGCTCGGCGCACAGCCGGTTGACGTCGTCGTAGGTCCCGTCGACGGCAACGACGCGGCCACCGTAGACAGCGGTCATCGTCACCTTCGCCCGTTCCAGATCCGAGGGGATGAGCACCACCGACTCCAGCCCGGCCCGAGCCGCGTGGGCCGCCACCGAATTGGCCAGGTTGCCGGTTGACGCGCAGGCAGCGACCTTCAGGCCGAGCTGGCGGGCCTTGGTCAGGGCGACGGAGACGACCCGGTCCTTGAACGAGCCGGTCGGGTTGGCGGTGTCGTCCTTGATCCACAACTCGCCGAGGCCCAGCTCCGCTGCCAACCGATCGGCCCGCACGAGCGGCGTGTACCCCGCGCCGAGATCCACCGGGTTCGGATCGTCGACCGGGAGCAGGTCGGCGTAACGCCAGATGGTGCGCGGACCTCGTTCGATACGCTCCCGCGTGACGGTGGCACGGATCCGGTCGTAGTCGTAGGTGACCTCAAGCGGGCCGAAACAGAAGTCGCAGACGTGCAGCGCCTCGGCCGGGTAGGTTCGGCCGCACTCTCGACAGCGCAGGCCAGACACGAAATCCACAGGTCCTCCCTCATCGCTCGGGCATTGGCACCTGGCGCACCGACCTCGTGTCGGTCTCGCTGGTTGCCGCGGTGTCGTCGGGCCCGGTCCCTCGACCGCTCTGGATGATGCCCCCATGGTGGACGATGGAGCACGGCGCCGTCAATGCGGCCCCGCCTCCGCCCCCGATCAGACGCCGCCAGGGGGTGCGGCCACGGCCTCGCCGGCATCGGGCCCTCGCCGGCTCCGGGCCCGTGCCCGCCGCCGGTCACCACTCCCCTCGGTAGGCGATCCGCGCTCCCGTGAGGGATGATGGCACCATGCCTGACGCCTCCCGCTCGACTGCCGCTGGCGGCGCGCCCGGAGAGGGACCAGGCCCGATGGCCGCCGCCGCGGACTTCGATCCGAACCTCCTGGTAGCGGCGAAGGGGTCCCGACGGGTGACCGTGTGCATCCCCGCTCGCAACGAGGCGCCGACCATCGCCGGCGTCGTCACTCCCGTGGTCGACGAGCTCACCGAACGGTCCGGCGTGCCCCTCGTCGACGAGATCCTGGTGATCGACGACGGTTCGACCGATGCCACCGCCGACATGGCTCGTGCCGCCGGCGCACAGGTGCTCGGCGGCCCCCGGGGCGGTTTCGGGGGGAAGGGACAGGCGATGGCGGCCGGGCTCGAGATCGCACGCGGCGACCTGATCGCGTTCGTCGATGCTGACGTCACCACCTTCGGTCCCCACTTCGTCACGGGGCTCCTCGGACCCCTGCTCCTCGACGAATCGGTCACGCTGGTCAAGGGGTTCTACCTCCGCCCCCTCGACGGCGCCGTCGACGGCGGGGGTCGGGTGACCCAGCTCACGGCGCTGCCGGTCATCGACCTCTTGTTCCCCGACCTCCGCGACATCCGCCAGCCCCTCGCCGGCGAGACGGCGGCCCCCCGGTCCGTGCTGGAGAAGTGCGGTCTCGCCGACGGGTATGCGGTGGAGATCGCCCTCCTCATCGACGTCGTGTCGCGGTTCGGCCCGGCGAGCGTGGCCCAGGTCGACCTGGGCGTGCGAGCGCACCGCAACCGGTCCCTGGCCGAGCTGCGGGTCCAGGCGACGGACGTCCTCCGGGCTGCGCTCGAGCGAGCCGAGTTCCCCCTGCAGGGTTGATGCCCCCGCCGGCCGGCCCGGACCCGCAACGGGGCACGGCCGTCCCGCCCAGACCCGCCGTACCGGTCCGCGTACCGCTTGCCGGAGCGGAGCCCGCACCGTCGGCCGCCGGACCCGCTGCCGCACCGCCGGCCGCCGGACGTCACCGGTACGGCCCCGCCCGGCACCTGCCCGTCGCGCTCCTCGTCACCGCGTTCGCCGTCTACTTCGCCATCGCCAGCATCCGCAGCTACGAGGGCTACGGGCAGCCCGCGTTCGACCTGGGCATCTTCGACCAGGGGCTGTGGCTGCTCAGCCGGTTCCACGCCCCGTTCGTCACCGTGATGGGCCGGAACCTCTTCGGCGACCACACCTCGTTCATCCTCCTGCCCCTGGTACCCCTGTACTGGATCGACCCCGACGTCCGCCTGCTCCTCGCCGTCCAGGCCTGCGCAGTGGCGGCGGCGGCGATCCCCGTCTACCTGCTCGCCCTGCGCCGCCTCGGAAGTTCCCTCCTGGCCACCCTGTTCGCCGCCGCGCTGCTGTGCAGCCCGGCCCTCCAGAACGGGCTGCTCGAGCAGTTCCACCCCGAGGCCCTGCTCGTCCTCACGTTGTCGCTCGCCCTGTACGCAGCCATCGAGTCCAAGGGCCGGCTACTGGCGGTGGCCGCCATGCTTTCGCTCCTGGCCAAGGAAGACGTCGCCGTCTACATCCTCCCGCTCGGGCTCTGGGTACTGCTCCGACGCGACCGTCGCTGGGGTGCCGCCCTCATGGCCGGGGCGGCGGCCTGGACGGCGTTCGCCTACGGCGTGGTCATCCGCGAGATCCTCGGCACCGCCGGGTTCTACGCCGACCGGCTCCCTTTCGGCGGGATCACCGGCACCCTGGTCGAGCCGTTCCGCAGGCCGGGCGCGTTCGTCCGCTACCTGGCCGGCGGCGGGCGACCGTTCTACCTGATGCAGCTCGGCACCAGCGTGGGGTGGGTCTTCGCCGTCGGGCCCGAGATGGCAGCCATCGCGCTCCCCGCAGCCCTCGAGAACGTCATCAGCAACGACCCCTACATGCACCAGGTCATCTACCACTACTCGATGCCCATCGCCCCCGTGCTGGTGTTCGGCACCATCTGGGCGGTGTCGCGCCTCGGGGCCGCCTGGATGCGCCGCGTCGCTACGGTGCTCGTGCTGGCGTCGGCTGTCGCTTCGAGCGCGCTGTGGGGCCTGGCACCCTGGTCACGCCAGGTGCCCACGCCCGCCTGGAGCCCCACCAGCCCCTTCGCCCGGGGCGCCGACGCGCTCGAAGCCCGCATCCCGCCACATGCCGCCGTGTCCGCCTGGTACCCGTTCGTGGCCCACCTCGACCACCGCACCCAGATCTACCTGTGGCCGACCCCGTTCTCGGCGGAGTACTGGGGCCTGTTCACCCAGGACGGCCAGCGCCTGCCCGCCGCCGGCTCCATCACGTACGTCCTGTTGCCGGCCCAACTGAGCTCGGCGCAGGACCGCAGGGTGCTCCGGTCGATCCTGCCCCAGTTCGCGCCGGTGGCACGCCGCGGCGGCGTGGTGCTCTACGAACGGGTCACCGGCCGGCCCGGGCTCCACGGGCCCTGAGCTGGGGGCAGGTGCCACATCGCCGGCATCGCACCCGACCCCGCTAGGGTCGGGTGGATGGCGAGCGGTGTGGGCCAGCTCGATCCGTCACCGGCGGGCGCCGATCGGAACCTCTCCGAACCGACCTTCGGGGACGTGCTCGGCCCTCCGGGTGCAACGGTGGTCGTCTCCAACCGCGGGCCGCTGTCGTTCTCGTTCGACGACGCTGGGGAGCCGGTACAACGACCGTCGGCCGGTGGACTGGCCGGGACCATCCGTCCGCTCCTGGCCGGCTCCGGCGCCACCTGGGTCTCGTGTGCGCTCTCGGACGCCGACCGGGCGGCGGCGAGCACCGGCCGCATGTCGGCGCACGGGTTCCGGCTGGAGATGGTCGACCCCGATCCCGACCTGTACCGCCAGGCGTACGACGTGGTCTCGAATGCCACGTTGTGGTTCTGCCACCATCATCTCTTCGACGGTGCCCGGAGCCCGCGCACCGACGCCGGCTGGGGCCGGGCGTGGGACGCCTATCGGTCGTTCAACGCCCTGGTGGCGGCGCGGGTGGCGGACGTGGCACCGCACGGAGCCCGGATCCTGGTGCAGGACTACCACCTGTGCCTGGTCGGCTCGGTGCTGCGCAGCGCCCGGCCCGACCTCCGGTCGGTCCACTTCAGCCACACCCCGTTCGCCGAGCCCGACATGCTGGCCATGCTCCCCGACCGGGTCGTCGCCGAGCTCCTGGAAGGCATGGCTGCGTTCCGGGCGTGCGGATTCCACGCGCGCCGGTGGGCCGACGCCTACGAGGCGTGCCAGGCCCGACTGGGCGACGGGCCGGCCGCACCGACGTTCGTCTCCGCGCTGTCCACGGATCCCCGGCGCCTGGAGGCGGAGGCGGGGAGCGGTCCCGTGCGTCGGGCCGAGGCCCTCCTCGATCGGGAGCTCGGCGGCGCACCCCGCAAGCTGATCGTGCGGGTCGACCGGATGGAGCTGTCGAAGAACGTCCTGCGGGGCTTCTGGGCGTTCGACGAACTGCTGAGCCGCTTCCCTGACTGGCGTGGCCGGGTGACGTTCCTCGCTCTCACCTACCCGTCTCGCCAGGGACTACCGGAGTACGTCTCCTACCAGGCGGAGGTGGAGGCGGAAGTGGCACGGATCAACGACCGGTGGGGAGACCCCGGGTGGACCCCGATCGTCCTGCACGTCGAGGACGACTTCCCCCGCTCCCTCGCCGCGTTGGCCCGCTACGACGTGCTCCTGGTCAACCCGGTGCGTGACGGCATGAACCTGGTGGCCAAGGAGGGACCCCTGGTCAACCGGGTCGACGGGGTGGTCGCCCTGTCCCGTGAGACCGGAGCCTTCGCCGAGCTCGCCCCGGCGGTCGTGCCCGTTCCCCCGTACGACGTGAGCGGCACGTGCGATGCCCTGGTCGCCGCCCTCGAGATGGCGCCTGCCGAGCGGGCACGACGAGCCGAGTCGGCCCGCGCCATCATCCGGGCTCGCCACCCGGTCGACTGGCTGGCCGACCAGCTGCGCGCCGCAGACTGAACCGGAACGCCGTCGGGTCAGGTCGCGCCGGGCCCGGCGGCTGCTGCCGACAGCTCCTCAAGGGCCCGCACCGCACCTGCCGGGCCCTCCACGACCACGTCGGCCTGTGCCACCACCTCCGGTGGGCACTCGTCGTCTGCGGCCACCACCTTGGCGACGGCCACGCCCCGTTCCCCGGCCAGCCGGTCCAGCGCGGCGAAGGCCGGCAGGTCTCCCATGTCGTCGCCGAAGAAGCAGGCCGCCTGCGCCCACGATGCCAGCTCCTCCACGACCGTGCCCTTGTCGACAGCCAGCGGGGGCCGGAGCTCCAACGTGGCCCGGCCCGGATGGGCGACCAATCCCGTCCGCGCGGCCTCGTCCTCGACGGCCTGTGCAGCCCACGCTGCCCCCGCCGGCAGGCGCCGCCAGTGCACGGTGACGGTCAGGCCCTTGCGCTCGATCTCGATCCCGGCCGGGGCGCCCGAGGCGAGGCGGTCCGCCGCTCCGGCCACCACCGGTCGCCACGGGATCGCCGCCTCGGCCTGGACGAGCCGGTCGCCGATCCGCCGCTCGAGCCCGTACAGGCCGACGAGCACCAGCCCACCGACGTCACCGAAGTGTCCGGCGAGGAAGGCCAGGGGCCTCCCCGAGACGACGGCCACCGTGCCGAACTCGCCGACCGCCCGGGCCAGGGCCGCTCGTGCACCAGGCACCGGACGGGCCGCGGCAGGGTCCCCCACGATGGCGGCGAGCGTCCCGTCGAAGTCGGTGACCACCACGGCGCGGTGGCCGGCGGCGGCGATCGGTGCCAACGCAACCAGGCGGCCCCCGAGGGGACCGGGTGCGGTCACCCCGCTGTGGTCGAGGTGGTCGTGACCGTCTGGCCGATGTCGGCGCCGATGACCACCACGACATCCGCACCACCGGTGGCCGCCACCGGAGCCGAGCTGGTGAGCGGCTGGACGGCGCTCGCAGGCAGGTGCAGCGACGAGGCGATGGCACGAGCCGGCGCCTGCTGACCCGAGGCGTAGTACACGGTGGACCTGGCCACCGAGATGGTGGCGTTCACCGCCGGGAGCACCGACCAGCCGGCGGCGCGCAGCTGGTTGGAGAGGTCCCCGGCCGCCCCCGACGCGCTCGAGCCGTTCGCCACCAGCACCGGGACGTTGGTCGGCGGCGCGGTGGTCGTCGTGGTGGTCGGGTGCGGAGCCGTCGTCGTCGTGGCAGCCGCTTGCGGGGCCGCTGGCGTGCTCGTGACGGCGGTGGGGTGGACCTGGCGGACGAACACGACGGTGAGCACCACGAACAGGACCAGGAGCACCGCGGCCCGCGCCGGGTGCACCGAGGGGCCGCCGGTCGGGGGCCGCCCTCCGGGGCGCCGGCGGGGCTCGTCAGGGGTGGCCATGCTCCGCCAGCCTGCCCGGCCGCGGGCAGCGGCGCAAGGATCGCCGGTCGGGCCCCGGAGCCGATCGCACTGGTGGGTGCCCGGCCGCCCTCGGATCCCAGCGAGCTGCATGGTCCCCGGAACCGGGATGGCACGTGACAGACGAGCCACCGGTGGCATGGGGAACCGTCCTAGGCTGCCCAGGGCCCGGTGTGGGGAGGGCCATCAGTGCCGGTGTGGCGCAGCTGGTAGCGCAGGCGACTTGTAATCGTCAGGTCGTGGGTTCGAGTCCCACCACCGGCTCTCGTTCACCCTGGTCAGGAGCTGTTTTCCCTTTCCTGGGGCTTCCGTCAATTTCTCGACTTTCGCAGCTACGCGGCAACGTCCTCCCAGGCCAAGCGGAGGATGGTGATTTCTTGGCTGGTGGGCGGCTGGGAGTATTCGGCCCGTAAATG
>JAJZAC010000121.1 GCA_021799615.1 Actinomycetes bacterium | reverse complement strand
GCGTCGTCGGCCGCGTCGGCCGGCGGCCTGGCCGTGGCCGTGGCCGGGTCGGTGGGCCCGGTGGGCCTGGGAGGGCGGGGCCGGTCGGCACCGTTGCGGTGGACCCGCCGCCTGACCACCCTGGCGGCGGCGGCAGCGGTGCCGGTCGTCGTGGTGTGGGCGTTGGGCGCGGCGACCGGCCGGCCGGCGTTGGCCGGCGCCGTCACCGCCTTGGCCGCTCCGTGGCTGGTCGACGCCGCCTGCGCCGTCACCGCACCGCTGGAGCGGCGTCTGGCCGAGCGCTTCGTCGACGAGGCGGCGGCCCGGCTGGGGCGGGTGGCGCCCACGGTGGTGGCGGTGACCGGCTCCTACGGCAAGACGTCGACCAAGAACCACATCCGCCACCTGCTCGACGGCAGCCGCTCGGTGGTGGCCACTCCGGCCAGCTTCAACAACCGTGCCGGGCTCGCCCGCGCCGTGAACGAACAGCTGGCGGACGGGACGGACGTCTTCGTGGCTGAGATGGGCACCTACGGGCCGGGCGAGATCGCCGCCCTGTGCCGCTGGTGCCCGCCGTCGGTGTCGGTCATCACCGCGGTGGGCCCCGTCCACCTGGAGCGCTTCGGGTCGGAGGACGCCATCCTGGCCGAGAAGTCGACCATCACCGACGGTGTGCCCGACGCTGTGCTGTGCGTCGACGACCCCCGTCTGGCCCGTCTGGCCGAGCGCCTGGCGGCCGGGGGGACCCGGGTGGTGCGGTGTTCGGCCACGGATCGGGGCGCCGACGTGGCGGTCGTCCCGGCGGAGGGGGCCGGGAACGGCTCCGACGCCGGTGGCGGGAGTCGCCGCGTGGTGGTGGCCGACGGGCGGCAGGTGGGCGGGCCCGTCGACCTGCCGCCGGGCGTCCGGCCGACCAACCTGGCGTGCGCGCTGGGCGTGGCCCGGGCGCTCGGGACCCCGCTCGACCAGGTCGTCCCCCGGATCGGCACCCTGCCGGCGGTCGACCACCGGCTCGCCCCCGCCCGCAGCCAGGGCGGGTTCGACATTCTCGACGACACCTACAACTCGAACCCGGCCGGTGCCGCCGCCGCCCTGGCCGCCCTGGCCGCCCTGCCGGCCCGCCGCCGGGCGGTGGTGACGCCGGGGATGGTGGAGCTCGGCGCCCGCCAGGCGGAGGAGAACCGCCGGTTCGGCCAGGCTGCCGCCCGGGAAGCCGACCTGGTGGTGGTGGTGGGCAGGACCAACCGCCGTGCCCTGCTCGAGGGAGCGCGGCGTGCCGGCGACCGGCCCGGCGGGGAGCCGGCCGCCGACGTGCGCTGGGTGCGGGACCGGCCGGCGGCCGTGGCCGTGATCCGCGACGAGCTCGGAGCGGGGGACGCCGTCCTGTACGAGAACGACCTCCCGGACCACTACCCTTGACCCCCGGCGGCCCGCGGGGCCGACCGGGCCCGGCCGGGCCGGCGTCCCGGGCCCGGCCCGACCACCGAGCAGAGCGGAGGACCCCAGCCCGTGGCCGATATCGCCGTGATCTTCGGAGGGCCGTCGCCCGAGCACGACGTCTCCATCCTCACCGGCCTCCAGGCCGCCCGTGCCCTGGAGCAGTCGGGCGGGCCTCGGCTTCGGGCCGTCTACTGGACGAAGACGGGCGAGTGGTTCGACGTGGACCCCTCGGCGGAGGCCGGGGCGTTCGTCGAGGGGGTCCCCCGGGGGGCGTCTCCCCTGCAGCTCGTGGTGGGCCCGGGCGGCGGTTTCGTGGAGCCGGGCGGGCGGCTGGGCCGGGCCCGGCAGCTCGACCTCGACGTGGCCGTGGTGTGCTGCCACGGCGGGCCGGGGGAGGACGGGTCCCTCCAGGCGGCGCTCGACCTGGCCGGCGTGCGTTACACGGGGCCGACCGCCTCGGGGGCCGCCCTCGGTATGGACAAACTGGCCTTCGGGGCGCTGGTGGCGGGGGCAGGCCTGCCCGCACTGCCCCGGCTGGCCCTCTCCCGGGACCTGGAGGAGGTGCCGTTCCCCGGGCCCTACATCGTCAAACCGCGCTTCGGCGGCTCGTCGATCGGCATCGACGTGGTCGAGGACCTGGCCACGGCCCGCCACCGGTTGGGCGACAACCCGCACCTGCGGGCCGGCGCCGTCCTCGAGCCCTTCCGGCCCGATCTGTTCGACCTGCAGGTGGCCGTACGCACCTGGCCGTCGGTCGAGGTGTCGGCCATCGAGCGTCCGCTGCGGTCGTCCCCGGCCGCCGACATCCTCGACTACCGGGACAAGTACGTGGCCGGCGAGGGGATGGCGGCGGCGCCCCGTGAGCTGCCGGCGGACGTGCCCGCCGGGCTGCGGGACCGCATCGTCGACGCAGGCCTGCAGGTCGTGCGCCTGGTGGGGGTGCGCGGCGTGGCCCGGATCGACGTGCTCTCCGACGGCGTCGACGCCTGCTTCGTGAACGAGGTGAACACCATCCCCGGCTCGCTCGCCCGCTACCTGTGGGTGGACCCGGAGGTCCCCTTCGGCACCCTGCTCGGTGACCTGGTGGCCGAGGCCCGGGCCCGGCCGACCCACGAGTACTCGGCCCGGGGCGCGGACGGGTCGGTCCTCCGCTCGGCCGGGTCCATCGCCGCCAAACTGGGCTGAGCCCGTGGGCGTGCCGCGGCGGCTGCTGCGCCCCGACGAGGACATCCTCGTCGACATCCGCCCCCACTGGTTGGCCGTGGTCGGGCCGCTGGTGACGGCCATCGTGGTGGTCGGGGTGGCCGTTTCCCTCGAGGTGTCGTTCCCCCGGTCGGGCTCCACCGTCCACTGGATCGAGGGGATCGCCGCCGCCGTGCCCGTGGCGTGGCTGGTTGCCCGCCTGCTGCGGTGGTGGGCGACCGAACTGGTGGTGACGACCGACCGGATCCTGGTGCGGCACCACCTGGGTGCCGAGCGCGTCGAGCAGGTGGCGCTGGTCGAGGTGGACCGGGTCGAGGTCGACCGCCACCTGTTGGGGCGCCTGGCAGGGAGCGGCACCCTGGTCGTGGTGGTGGCCGACGTGGACGGCGAACGGGCCGGCCTGGTGGTGGACGACGTGCGCCATCCCGACGTCCTCCAGCGGATCGTGCACCGGCGGGTGCGCCTGCACGCCGACGGCGCCCGACCCTACCCGCCGGGTTACCGGCCCGGTTGGCCGGAGCGCTGAGCGGTCGCCGGCCGGACCGGTGCCCTCACAGGGGAAGGGCGCCGTCGGAGGGCCGGACCCGCCATGCCTGCCGGCCCAATCCGTCGACGTCGACGGCGCCCGGCTCGCTGACCGCCACGACGCACCCGCCGAAGCCGGCACCGGTCAGCCGGGCCCCGTGGACGCCGTCCATGGCCGCCAGGTGCTCGACCAGCTCGTCGAGCTCGGGCGTGGATGCCTCGAAGTCCTCGGCCAGGCTGCGGTGGCTCTCACGCATGATCGCCCCCGCCCGGTGGATGTCGCCGGCGGCCATGGCGCCGGCGAATTCCCGCACCCGGCGGCACTCGGTGACGACGTGGCGGGTGCGGCGGGCCAGGATGGGGTCGCGCAGCCCGGCGACGTCGGCGTCGTCGGCGGTCCCCAGCGGCCCCACCACGGCCGCTGCCGCCTCGCACTCGGCCACCCGGGCGGCGTAGGGGGAGTAGCGGAGGTCCCGGCTGATCCCCGAGTGGACCACGACGATGTCCATCTCCTCGGGCAGGGGCACGTGGGCGGTGGACAGGTCGGCGAAGTCGATGAGGAGGCCGTGGCCGGCCTTGGCCCCGGCGCAGGCCAGGGGATCCATCATCCCGACGGGCACGTCGGTCATGGCCTCCACCTGCTGGCACAGGACGGCGATGGTCCGTGCCGGACCCGTGGCGCCGAGAGCCACGGCGACGGCCACGCCGAGGGCGGCGCTGGACGAGAGGCCGGCACCCACGGGAACCGTCGACTCGATCCGCAGGAGGCCACCCCATTCCGGCCGCACCAGCGCGACGAGGGCGGCGATCGGCCGGCTCCATGCCGGCTCCAGCGCGCCGAGGACGGTCGGGTCCACCGGGATCGACAGGGGGATCTCCACCTGATCCGGGAAGGCGCCGGAGAGGGCGGTGATCCGGGACGACCCGTTGGGCGTGAACACGACCTCGGTGGCCAGGTCGATGGCGATGGGAAGGGCGAGGCCGCGGTTGTAGTCGGTGTGGTCACCGATCAGGTTCACCCGACCCGGCGCGCGGCCGCTTTGCGCCTGCATGTGCACCCCTCTCGCCGCACCCGGCCCGTCGCGACGTCGGTCGCCGCGCCCCGGTGCGGTCACGTCCGACGATTATGCCGCCCCCGCCCCCGGGCTGCGTCCGGGCTGCGTCCGGGCTGCCCCCGGGGTGTGGAGATCATTTGACCGCCGTGTCCCGGTGCGGTCAGCATCCCTGGTGCGGCACCGCACCCCGTGTGGGCCGCCGGCCGGTCGCCGTCGGGGCGCACCGGTCCGACGGAGCCGAAGGGGAGGGTACGTGAGCGGTCCGCTCGAAGGGATCCGCATCGTCGAGCTGGCCGGCCTGGGACCGGCCCCGTTCGCCGGCATGATGCTGGCCGACGCCGGTGCCGACGTCGTACGCGTCGACCGGTTCGACCGGGCCACCTACCCGCCCCGCACCGATCCCCACGTGGACCTGCTCAACCGGGGCCGGCGGTCGGTGGCCGTCGACCTGAAGCGCTCCGAGGGGGTGGAGGTCGTGCTGCGGCTCGCTGCCGCGGCCGACGGCCTGATGGAGGGGTTCCGGCCGGGCGTGGCCGAGCGCCTGGGGATCGGGCCCGACGCCTGCCTGGCCCGCAACCCCCGCCTGGCCTACGGGCGCATGACTGGGTGGGGCCAGGGTGGGCCGATGGCCCCGGCGGCCGGGCACGACATCGACTACATCGCCCTGGCCGGCGCGCTGGAGCCGATCGGTCGGGCCGGCGACCGGCCGGTGCCGCCCCTCAACCTGGTCGGCGACTTCGGCGGCGGTGGCATGCTGCTGGCCTTCGGGCTGGTGGCCGCCATGCTCTCGGCCCGCACCACGGGGAAGGGCCAGGTGGTCGACGCCGCCATGGTCGACGGTGCCGCCGCCCTCATGACCATGACGTACACGCTGCGGGCGGCCGGTGTGTGGAGCGACGAGCGGGGGACCAACCTCCTCGACACGGGGGCGCCGTTCTACGAGGTCTACGAGACGTCGGACGGCGGGTTCATGGCGGTGGGGGCCATCGAGCCCCAGTTCTACGCCGAGCTCCTGGACCGCCTGGGGCTGGCCGACGCCGGTCTGCCCGACCAGAACGACCGTGCCCGGTGGCCGGAGATGAAGGAGCGGTTCGCGGCCCGGTTCGCCACCCGCACCCGGGCGGAATGGGAGGAGGTCTTCGCCGGCTCCGACGCCTGTGTCGCACCCGTGCTGTCGCCGGCGGAGGCGCCCGACCACCCGCACAATCGGGCGCGGAGCACCTTCACCGAGGTGGCCGGCGTGGTCCAACCTGCTCCTGCGCCCCGGTTCCTGTCCACGCCGGGCGAGATCCGCCGCCCGCCCCCCAACCCGGGCCAGCACGGCGACGACGCCCTGGCCGACTGGGGATTCGCGGCCGGGGAGGTCGAGCAGCTCCGCCGGGAGGGCGCCATCCGTTGAGCCTCCACCGTGGGGTGCAGGGCCCGGGGTCGACACCGATCGGGGGCTCCCGCCCGCTGCGGGGGACGGGCGCCGGCGGCCCTGCGGCCCCGGGCCTCAGCGGCCCTCCGGCTCAGAGGCCCAGCGGCCCTCCGGCTCAGAGGTGGACGACGGGGCAGGTGACGGTGCGGGTGATGCCCTCGATGATCTGCACCCTGCCGACCACCATGCGCCCCAGCTCGTCCATGTTCTCGGCCTCCGTCCGCACGATCACGTCGTAGGGACCGGTCACGTCCTCGGCGGCCACCACCCCCGGCACGTCGGCCACGGCGCGGGCCACGGCGGCGGCCTTCCCCACCTCGGTCTGGATCAGCACGTACGCATGGACGGTCATCGGCCACCTCGTCGTTTCGGGCCCGGGCGCATCACGGGGCGCATCCTACCGCCGCCCGGAAGGACGCCCCGGCGCCGGGAGCCGCCGGCCCGGGGAACGGCGGCGGTCCGGCGGGCGCCTACCATGCCCCGGTGGGCGTTCGAGACCGCAGTGACCAGTTCAAGCGCCTGGTCCGGGCCGCGCTCCACGACCTGTTCGACCAGCGCAGCCCGGTCGGTCGCCTGGCCCTGACCCACGTGATGATGACGGCGGGCGACACCCTGTTCGCCGTCTCGCTGGCCGGCTCCCTCTTCTTCTCCATCTCCCCCGAGGCGGCCCAGGACAAGATCATCCTCTACCTGCTCCTGACCATGGCCCCCTTCGCGGTGGTGGCGCCGGCGCTCGGACCGCTCATCGACCGGAGCCGGGGTGCCCGCCGGGCCATGGCCGTGACCTCGGCGGCCGTCCGGGCCCTCCTGTGCCCGTTCCTGGCCCACGACGTCCACTCGCTCCTGCTGTTCCCCGAGGCCTTCGCCATGCTGGTCCTCTCCAAGGTCTACCTGGTCACGAAGGGAGCGCTGGTCCCGGAGATGGCGGCCCAGGGTCTGTTGCGCTCGCCCGGCGCGCCGCCCCGGCCCCGCTCCGGCGAACCGGCGCCGCCGGTCGACCTGGCCAGCCTGAACGCCCGCCTGGGGCTGCTGGCGTCGCTGGCCGGGTTCGTGGCCGCCGGCCCGGCGGTGGCCGCGCTCAAGCTCGGCGGCGCGTCGTCCGTGCTCTGGCTCGACGTCGTGGTGTTCGCCGCCGCCGCGGTGGCCGCCGGGCGGCTCCCGGTCCGGTCCC
>JAJZAC010000120.1 GCA_021799615.1 Actinomycetes bacterium | reverse complement strand
GCCCGGTCACGCGGGTCGGCCCGTCGAGCCCGCTCACACCGGCTGGCGGCCCGTGGCAACCCGCCTGGCCGCCGCCTCGTGGGGCAGCTCGGCGGTGGCCGGTCGGAGCATCAGCTCCGCCATCGCCGCCGACGGCGTCCGGGTCCCGTCGATCACCGCCACCACCTCGGCGGCGATGGGCAGCTCGATGCCGTGGACGGCGGCCAGCTCGACGACCGGGCGGGCGGTCTTGACCCCCTCGGCGACCATCCGCATCTCGGCCAGGATCTCCTCCAGCGACCGGCCGCTGCCGAGGGCGAAGCCCACCGTCCGGTTGCGGCTGCGGTGGCTGGTGCACGTCGCCACCAGGTCGCCGACGCCGGCCAGACCGGCGAAGGTCAGCGGATCGGCGCCCAGTGCCACGCCGAGGCGGCCCATCTCGGCCAGCCCCCGGGTGATGAGCGCGGCACGGGTGTTGTCGCCGAACCCGAGCCCGTCCGAGATCCCGGCCGCCACCGCCAGGACGTTCTTCGACGCCCCGGCGATCTCGCAGCCGATGACGTCGGGCGAGGTGTAGACGCGGAAGGTGGGCGACATGAGCAGGCCCTGGATCCAGGTGGCCAGCGACTCGTCGGGAATGGCCACCAGCGCGGCCGTCGGTTGGCCGGCGACCACCTCCGACGCCAGGTTGGGGCCGGTGAGCATGCCGGTGACGGTCCCCGGCCGCACCTGCTCGACGATCTGCGTCATCCGCAGCTGGGAACCCTGTTCCAGACCCTTGGTCAGGCTGAGGACGGGCGTGCCGGCGGCCATGGACGGGGCCAGGGCGCCGAACACGCCACGGAACCCGTGGGAGGGCACCGCCATCACCACGAGGTCGGCCCCGGCCACCGCCTCGTCGAGGTCGGAGGTGGCCTCGAGCTCGGCCGGGAGCTCGACACCGGGCAGGTAGTCGAGGTTCGACCGGGACTGGCGGATCGACGAGACGACGGCGTCGTGCCGCGCCCACAGGACCGTCGGCGCGTTGGCGCACGCCAGGGACGCGACCGTGGTGCCCCACGACCCGGCACCGACCACGGCGATCCTCCCCGGCACGGCACCACACTACGACGTCGCCACCGCACCGGCCACGGTTCCGACCTCGCCACGTGCCCGGCCAGGCGGCGACGGACACGGCACCCGTACACTGACGGCGTGCCCGGCGACACCAGCGACGCGGTCGCCCCCGGGCTACGACTCGGTCCCCGTGCCGTGCTCGTCCCCGTGAAGGCGTTCGGGGAAGCGAAACGACGGCTCACCGCGGCGCTCTCCGCGGTCCAGCGCTCCGAGCTCGCCCGAGCCATGGCCGAACGGGTGCTGGCCGCTGCCCGCGGCTGGCCGGTGGCCGTCGTGTGCGACGACCGCGAGGTCGCCGGGTGGGCGCGCCAGCGCGGCGCACTGGTGGTGTGGGAACCCGGTCGCGGCCTGAACGGCGCCGTCCAGGCCGGCGTCGACCGGCTCGGGCAGGCCGGCGTCGAGCGCGTCGTCGTGGCCCACGCCGACCTCCCCAGCGCGACCGACCTGACCACCGTCGACGCCGGAACGGGCGTGGTGCTGGTCCCCGACCGCGTCGGCAACGGGACGAACGTCCTCTGCCTGCCGGTCCGTTCCGGCTTCTGCTTCTCGTACGGACCGGGGTCGTTCGCACGGCACGTGGCGGAGGCGGGCCGCCTCGGCCTCACCGTCACCGTGGTGGAGCGTCCCGACCTCGCCTGGGACGTGGACGAGCCTGCCGACGTCCCCGTCGGAGGTCGCCTGCCTCCCCTCGCCTGACCCGGCTCCTCCCGGGGGGCCGGCGCCCATCGGGTCGGGCGGTCCGACGCGGAAGACGGGGGCCTCCGGCCCCCGTCTTCCGTCCTCGTCAGCAGCTGGCGCCGATCCGGCGCCGCCGGTCAGCGCCGGGCTGCCGCCTTGCGGGCCGGTGCCTTGCGAGCCGGCGTCTTCTTGGCGACGGTCTTGCGAGCCGGGGCCTTCTTCGCCACGGTCTTCTTGGCCACGGTCTTGCGAGCCGGTGCCTTCTTGGCGACGGTCTTCTTCGCCACCGTCTTGCGAGCCGGCGCCTTCTTGGCGACCGTCTTGCGAGCCGGGGCCTTCTTCGCCACCGTCTTCTTCGCCACCGTCTTACGAGCCGGGGCTTTCTTCGCCACGGTCTTCTTGGCCACGGTCTTCTTGGCGACCGTCTTCTTGGCGACCGCCTTCCGAGCGACGGTCTTCGTCGCAGTCGCCTTGCGAGCCGGGGCCTTCTTCGCCGCGGCTCTCGTGGCGACCGTCTTCTTCGCCGCGGTCTTGCGAGCCGGGGCCTTCTTCGCAGCCGTCTTCTTGGCGGCTGCTGTGGATACTGCCATGGGTGCTCCCTCCTTGGAGTTCAACGCCTGCTTGAACGTCGAACCGGCGGCGAACCGGACACCCTTCGACGCCGGGATCGGTACCGCTGCTCCGGTCCGCGGGTTCCGCCCGATCCGTGGTGCACGCGCGACGGGACTGAACGTCCCGAATCCCGCGAGCGACACGCGTCGGTTGGCACGCACCTCGGCGACGATCACGTCGAGCAGATCGCCAACGACGTCCTCGACTGCCTGCCGCGCCATTCCCTGCGCACTGCTGACAGCTCGGACGAGCTGCGATCGGTTCACGGATCACCTCCTCAGCGATACACAATCGTCCCAATGAAAATGTGTTTTGCGTGCAAGGTCAAGCATCGCGGCGAGGCGCGCGTCGCGGCAGCGGCACCGGCAGCACACGCGAAACGGACGCGGGCGGCGCCGTCCACCGACGCACCAAATCACACCTGGACGAAGAGTCGTTCATTTGCAATGCTTTTTCCCATCCGATCGGCGGCGCGCCACCGCCGCCCTCTCGCGTACGGGCTCCGCCCGTCGCGACGTGTGCCGAAGCCACACGCGTACGTCCGTCCGCGGTCGCGACGCGGTCGCGACGCGGTCGCGACGCGATGCGTCGGCCGCGCGTCGCGACATGAGTGCAGTCCGATGGTCGGCGCGGCACGCCGCGCCCGTGCCCACGCGTCCGTCCGTGCGCGTCGACGTGGCTGCCCGCGCGCGCGTCCGCACGCCCTCGCTGACGGCGAGGCCACGACGACCCACACACCGCTCCGGAGGTCCCATGCACGTCCCCGATCCGACTGCCGAACATGCCCGCCGGTGCCTCGACGCCGCTCGCGCCGCCACCAGGGGAGCGGGCTACGGCGTCTACCTCGGGCACGGACCGGACGGCTGGTCGTTCGCGCCACCGGGCCATGCCGTGCTCGTGCTCGGGCCTCCCCGCTCGGGTAAGACGAGCGCCCTGGTGGTCCCCAACGTCCTCGCCGCTGCCGGCGCGGTGTTGTCCACGTCGACCAAGCGCGACGTCCTCGACGCCACCGCGTCGGCGCGGGCGGCCGTGGGCACGTGCCGGCTGTTCGACCCCGCCGGTGCGTTCCGCCACCACCGGCTGCCCGCCGGGGTGCAGGCGGTCCGGTGGTCGCCGGTTCCCGTATGCAGCGACTGGGACACCGCCCAGTTGACGGCGCGACGAGCAGTGGCAACCGGGCCGGCTGCTGCCGGTGGAGCACCGGCGCGGGTCGACGGCGGCGACCACTGGACGGAGCGGGCCGGAACCCTGCTGGCCCCGCTCCTCCATGCCGCCGCCCTCGACGGGGCGTCGATGACCGACGTGGTGCGGTGGGTCGACCGGCGTGACCCGGCGACGGCGGCAGCGGTCCTGGCCCGGACACCGGGCACCGACGCCAGGTTGGCGGGCGACGCGCTCGACGGTGTGGTGTCCGGCGACCAACGCGAGGTGAGCGGGATCTGGTCGACGGCCAGCGGGTCCCTCGCCGGCTACCGGACGTCGGCGGCGCTCGACGCCGCTCGGGATCCCGATTTCGACGCCGAGGCCTTCGTGGCGTCGGGCGACACCCTCTACCTGTGCGCGCCTGCCGATCGCCAGGCGCTCGTCGCCCCCATGGTCGTCGGCCTCGTCGACGCCGTGCGCGCCGCCGCCTTCCGCCGGGGCGCCCGGGGCGGCGGCGGACCACCGGTGGTCCTGCTCCTCGACGAGGTGGCCAACATTGCGCCACTTCCCGACCTGCCCGCCCTGGTCAGCGAGGGTGGAGGTCAGGGCGTGACCGTGGTGGCGTGCTTCCAGGACCTCTCGCAGGCCCGCCACCGGTGGGGCGCTCGGGCCGACGGGTTCCCGTCGCTGTTCGGCACGACGGTCGTGCTGCCCGGGATCGGCGACGTGACGACGCTGCGCGCCCTGTCCCAGCTGGCCGGCGACGTGGAGTCGGTGCGCTCGTCGACGTCGGTGGGGCGGGTGCCGTCCGGCCACCGGTGGGCCGACGCCGTGACGGGTGGCGTGACGCGCACCACGGTGACGCGCGCCACGGTGACGGTGCCGCGCCTCCCGGTCGACACGCTGGCCCACGGTCGCCCCGGCCACGCCGTGGCCTTCGACCACCGGAACGTGCCCGGATGGGTGCACCTGGCTCCCGCCCACAGTCACGGACCCTGGCGGGACATCGTGGACGCCGGCCGGGGGCGTGCGCCGGGGGCGCCCGACCGCCGGTACGACCTGGGGCGCTGACCGGTCAGCGCCCCAGGTCCAGCCCTCGATGGTCGACGCCCCGCTGGCGTGCGGCCGCCGGCACGTCGTGGCGGTGCCGATGGCCGGCCGGATCGGGCACCGGGGCCGGGCCGCCCAGGTCGACACCGACGCCACGACCCAGGGCGCCGACCAGCGTCGCCACGTCGAACCGCTCGCCGCGGGCGGAACCCACCCGCGGCGACCCGGCGGGGCCGGAGGCGGTGGCTCCACCCGCCTCGCGCTCGAGGTCGGACACCCGCTGGACCACGGTGGCCACCGGTGCACCTACCGGGTGGGCGGCGGCGACGAGGGCCACCAGTTCCACGTGGGCGACGGCGGCACCCGAGGCCGACCAGCGCGGCTGGGACAGCCCCTCGACGACCCGGCCGGGATCGAAGGGGTGACGTCCGGACGCCGACGCGTTCGGCCCGGGCACCCGGGACAACGAGTCGAGGTCCAGTCCGAACGCCGCGGCCCGCTCCCGCCACCCGGGCACCAGGTCGGCGACCGAGTGACGGCGGTCCTTGTCCGGCCGGGTGGCATAGAAGGCGGCCCGGTGCGACGTGCCGGGCACGCCGGTCAGGTACCGGCGTATCTCGGCACTCCGCTGGGAGAACAGCCCCCGCAACGCCGGGTCGACACCGGCCACGTCGGCCAAGCCGCGGCCACGGTCGTCCCACCCGACGCCCAGCCGGCCCGTCAGCTGGGCCCGCAGCTCGGCCTGGTAGAGGGCACCTGCGGCCCGGTGGTGTGCGAAGAGCCGCCGGCTGTCCAGACCCGACCAGCGGCCGTCGGCGCCGTGCACGGCGTTGGCTGCCACCACGTGGGTGTGGAGATGGGGATCGAGGGCGCGGCTCGTGTGGTGGTCGAAGGCGCCGGCCAACCACCCCGTGGTCGTCACCAGGCGGAGGTCCCCGCCGCTCCGTCGCCGGGCGACCAACGCGTGGTCGGCCAGGTAGCCGAGGGCGGCGTCGGTTGCCGCCCGGTGGGAGGCGCGGGCGGCACCGGCGACCGCCTCCGGGCCGAGCAGTGCGAGCACGCTGACCGACTTCGGCGCCGCGAAGGTCAGGTCGAACCCGCCGACCGTCCGCCGGTCGGCCGCGCCCAGGTCCCCTGCACCGTCCGGCCGGCGGCCGTCGAGCAGGTGCGCCAGCGCGCCATGTCCCACGTCGCCGTCCAGCCCGAGCCCGGCAGCAGCCCCGGCCACCCAGCGCCCCGGCGGCTCGCCCTGGACCCCCGTGCCCTCGGCACGCCCGGACGCTACGTCTTCGACGTAGTAGGACGCCCGGCCCGAGTGCAGGGGGACCACGGTCAGCATGGGCGCCGTTCCATGCCCTGACAGTATGTTTCCTACTATTCTGTGTCCAGAGGCGAGGGCCGTCCTACCCCGGGCCGTCCTACCCCGGGCCGTAGCGGTCAGCCATGCGACGGACCACCGCTTCGGCCGCTGCCGCCGCCTCGGGAGGGTCGACGGCGACCAGGTCGGGACCCAGCTCCAGGAGCACGCCGGCCAGCCAGGCGTCACCGCCGACGGCCACGGTGACCGAGGCCAGACCGCCCTCCACCACCGGTTCGACCGGCAGCGGGATCCCCTCGAACACCCCGAGTGCGCCGGCGGCGACGGTCAGCCCGACCATCCGGCTGTCGGGGCCGGGAACGAAGGCCGACGCGCCCGGTGGCGGTGTTCCCGGCGCCGGAGCTCCGGGCCCGGCCGGCACCGGTTCGGTGGCCGGCCCCGCCGCCGCCGTCGACGCGATCCGGTCCACCCGGAACCGGCGCGGGCCGCCGGCCAGGTGGCAGTAGGCGTCCACGTACCAGTGCCCTTCCGTCGCGAACGTCCACCAGGGCTCGATCCGCCGGGTGGCGACCCGGTCGGTGCCCGCCGAGTAGTACTCGACGTCGAGCGAGGACCCGGCGGTCGCCGCAGCGCGTACCGCCGCCAGCGCCGCCGGCGCGTCCAGCTCGACGTCGAGGGATGCCGGTCCGAGGGCACCCTCGAGCTTGCCGAGCGCCCGGGCCAGGTTCCCGTCGGGGTCACTGCCGGGCACCTCGAGGACGGCCCGGGCCGCCGCGGCCAGGGCGAAGCCCTCGTCGGGTGCCAGACGCCGCGGGCGGGACAGCTGGTCGCCGGGCCGGACCGACACCGACGAGTCGGTGACGACGATCTCGAGCAACTGGTCGGGGGTGTACGGCGGGATGCCGCAGCATGCCGCCAGCTCCAGCTCGGCCACCAGGGTCGATGG
>JAJZAC010000034.1 GCA_021799615.1 Actinomycetes bacterium | reverse complement strand
GGGCGCGCACCTGGTCATGGCGGCCCGCGGCGAGGAATCCCTGGCGGCGACGGTGTCCGAGCTGCGAGCTGCAGGCGTGGACGTGGTGCCGGTGGTCGCCGACGTGACAGATCCGGACGTTCCCGGGCACCTGGTGGAGACGGCGCTCGACCGCTTCGGACGGCTCGACGTCGTGGTGGCGAACGCCGGCGGCCCCCCGCCCGGGCGGGCACTCGACGTGGACGACGCCGGGCTCATGTCGGCACTCGAGGCCAACCTGCTCTCGTCCATCCGGCTCGCCCGCCACGCCGTGCCCCCGATGCGGGCGGCCGGCTGGGGCCGGATCTGTTGTGTGACCTCCTACACGATCGTCCAGGCCGCACCGACGCTCGCCCTCTCCAACACGGCACGCACCGCGCTGTGGGCATGGGCCAAGACGGCAGCACAGGATCTGGCTCGCCAGGCGACGGGCATCACCGTCAACCTGGCCTGTCCCGGCCCCCACGCCACCGACCGGATGCGGGAGCTGGGCGCGAGCGGCGACACGCCGATGGGCGATCCGGCGGCGTTCGGGCGGATCGTGGCCTTCCTCTGCTCCGAGCCTGCCGCCTTCGTGAACGGTGCCCGTCTGGTCGTCGACGGCGGAGCCACCCTCGCCCTCTGAACGACACCTGCCGGCGGTGTCCCACCGGTGCCGGCTGCGGGCACCGACGCCGTGCCCCTACTGCGGCTCCCGGCGCTCCACGTGGGTCGTCCACGTGCTCCCGTCCCAGTAGCGGAGAGCGGTTGGATCACCCCACGGGTCGGGGTACCAGCCCGCCGGCTGGGCCGGTGGCGCCGGCTGGGCCGGTGGCGCGACGAGCGGCGGTAGGCCGCCTCCCGTTCCTGGCGGACCTGGCGTCCCGCCAGGTCCGAACGACGGAGCCAGGGGCGTCGACGTGGCCCGGGACGCCGCCTTCACGCCGCCGAAGCCGGCAGGTCCCATCCCCATGTGGGCCACGTCGGCGTCGAAGTAGGCCTCGGCGCCAGCGCGCCGCCTGCGCCGGTCCCGCTGGTGCGCAGCTCGTCGGGCGAGCAGGACGATCACGGCCAGGACGATGAACGCCACCGTGATCCCCTCCACGATCCACAGCGTGTGGTCGGACGGGACGGTGGCCACGGTGGTCATCGAACTGGCGGTGAGGCCGTTCATCGACGCGATCGTACCCATGCCGGGGTTAGTCCCCGCGTACGGCTCCGTACCCGGTCCACCGGCTCCCGTCCCAGTAGCGGATCCTGCCCGGTTCGCCGGACGGATCGGGGAGCCATCCGGGTTGGTCGGGCCGGCTGCCGAGATCGGGGACGGCCGTGGCGCCGGCAACCGGCGTGCGGCGGTCGCCGGCGACGGCACCGAGCGGTGCGAGGGCAGCCGCCAGCGCGGCATCGGCCGCCTGGCCGGCCGAGCGCCGCTGGCGGAGGAGCCACCAGGTGCCGGCGCCGAGGGCGGCGACGAGAAGGGCGGCGACGATCGCCGCCACCGCGGGGCCGGCGCCGTCGCCCGCCGCACCGGCGGGCACGGGCCGGCCGCCTCCTGGCGCCACCGCCACCAGGGCGTACTGCAGGTAGGAGGCGGTGACCGCCTCGGCGATGGTGAACGGGTGCACATTGCGCGGCCCCACTGCCGAGGCGAGCTCGACCATGGCCACATAGATGCCGGTGCGGAAGACCACGACCTGGTCGACAGCGGGCACCGGTTTGACGACGGCGACGGTGAATCCCCGGGCTCCGGGAATGCCTGGGACCGCCCACCGGCTGGTCGACGGCAGGCCGCTCAGCGACCTGGCCTGGTCGTCGGCGAACCCTGCCCGGGTCGAGGCGTCGGGGATCCGGAACACCAGGGTCACCACCACGTTCATGCCCTGGGTGGAGGCCCGGGCGTCTCGCCACTCCCGCAGGTACGCGCTGAACCCCGGGGATGCGGCCAGGCGACGGAACGTGGCGGCGGCGGCCGGGTCCGTGGAGTAGCCGGCGAACGTGGACGCGCTGGGCGGCCCGTTGAGCGTCCCGGGTGGCATCTCGTCGAAACCCGGGAACGGTGACTGCATGACCAACGGCTCCAGGGGGACCAGGTGCCCGGTGGTCGGGACGGCCGCCCCGGCCGGTCCGGGTGCCAGCGTCGCCAGTGCCAGCGTCGCCGACGTGAGTGCCGCCAGGGCCACGAAGGCCGCCGTCGCGGCCGCCCGCCCGGACCGCGCCGCCGGTGCGGGCGGGCTCATGCGACGAAGTACTTGGCCCGCGGATGGTGGCACACGATGGCGGTGGTGGTCTGTTCCGGGTGGAGCTGGAACCCGTCGCTCACCTCGACGCCGATCCGTTCGGCGCCCAGGAGCCCGACGACCTTGGCGTTGTCCTCCAGGTCGGGACACGCCGGGTAGCCCCAGGAATAGCGCCCGCCCCGGTACTGCTGGCGGAAGAGTCCCCCCAGGGTGGGCCCGTCCTCGTCGGCGAACCCGAGCTCCTCGCGGATCCGGCGATGCCAGTACTCGGCCAGCGCCTCGGCCATCTCCACGCCCAGCCCGTGGAGGTGCAGGTAGTCCTGGTACCGGTCGGCCGCGAACCGCCTGGCTGTCTCCTCGGAGACTCGGGCCCCCATGGTGACCACGAAGAAGCTCGCCCAGTCGGGCTCGCCCGATGCCACCGGCCGGAAGAAGTCGGCGATGCACAGCCACGGCTCGACCACCTGCCGGGGAAAGGTGAAGCGCACCAGTTCGGCGCGCCGCGTGTCGTCCTCGTAGATGACGAGGTCGTCACCGTCCCCGTTGGCGGCGAAATGGCCCCACGCCACCTGGGGAACGAGCAGCTGGCCCTCCTTGGCCTCGGCCAGCTGCTCGCGCAGCACGGCGCGGACCCGGTCCTTGAACGCGGCGTCGTCCTCGCCCCCTTCGGGCCGGTAGCCCCATTGGTTCCGGAACAGGGCGGTCTCGTTCAGGTAGGTGGCGATGTCGTCGATGGCGATGCCCCGTGCCACCCGGCTGCCCACGAACGGCGGGGGGAACAGCGGGTTGTCGGTGGCGACCTCCGGGGAGCGTGCGGGAAGGGTCTCGCCACGGGCCGCCGCCTCGGCGGCCGCCCGCCGCCGCTGCTCGCTCTTGCGGACCGGCAGCGTGCGTCCGCTCGGGGTGCGGCCGAGCTCGGGATCGACCCGACCCGACCGCCGCTGCTCCACCAGCCGGTCCATGGTGGCGAGCCCCTCGAACGCGTCCTTGCCGTAGAAGAGGGGGCCGGCGTAGACCTCGCGGAGATCGCGCTCGACGTAGGTGCGGGTGAGGGCGGCGCCTCCCAGGATGACCGGCACCGAGGACAGTCCCCGCCGGTTGAGCTCCTCCAGGTTCTCCCGCATGATGAGGGTGGACTTGACCAGCAGGCCGCTCATGCCGAGGGCATCGGCACCGTGCTCCTCGACGGCGGCGACCATGTCGGCGATGCCGACCTTGATGCCCAGGTTGTGGACCGTGTAGCCGTTGTTGGTCAGGATGATGTCCACCAGGTTCTTGCCGATGTCGTGGACGTCGCCCTTCACGGTGGCAAGGACCATCGAGCCCTTGCCACCCTGGTCCGCCTTCTCCATGTGGGGCTCGAGGTGGGCCACGGCGGCCTTCATCGTCTCGGCAGAGCCGAGCACGAAGGGGAGCTGCATCTCCCCCGAGGCGAACAGCTCGCCGACCGTGCGCATCCCGGCCAGGAGGATGTCGTTCACGATGTCGAGCGGCCGTCGGCCACTGGCCATGGCCTCGTCGAGGTCGGCCTCGAGCCCGTTGCGGTCACCGTCGACGATCCGCTGCTCCAGGCGGCGCTCCACCGTCCAGTCCGAGCGGTCCTCGGCAGCGACCGCCTGGGTGGTCGAGGCGCCCTCGAACAGGGTGAGCAGCTCGGCCAGGGGGTCGGTGTCCTCGGTGCGGCGGTCGTAGATGAGGTCGAGGCAGATCTGACGGGCTCGTTCGTCGATGCGGGACAGGGGCAGGATCTTCGAGGCGTGGACGATGGCCGCGTCGAGGCCCGCCGCAGCGCACTCGTGGAGGAACACCGAGTTGAGCACCTGGCGCGCGGCCGGGTTCAAGCCGAAGGAGACGTTGGACAGCCCGACGATGGTGCCGACACCGGGCAGCGCCTCCTTGATGCGGCGGATGCCCTCGATCGTCTCGATGCCGTCGCGCCTGCTCTCCTCCATGCCGGTGGACAGCGGGAGGACGAGGGGGTCGAAGAGCAGGTCCTCCGAGCGGAGCCCGTAGCGCCCGACGGCGATGTCGTGGATGGCCCGTGCCGCCCGCAGCTTCCACTCGGCCGTCCGGGCCTGGCCTTCGGTGTCGATGCACGTGCACACGACGGCGGCGCCGAATTCCTTGGCCAGGGAGAGGAACGTGTCGAGGCGGGTCCCCGCCTCGTCCCCCTCCTCCAGGTTGACCGAGTTGATGACGGCCCGCCCGCCGATCCACGACAGCGCCGCCTCCACCACGGGCGCCTCGGTCGAGTCGACCATGAGCGGAACGGTCGACTGGGTGGCCAGTCGGGAGACGAGCGCGTCCATGTCGGCCACGCCGTCGGCGCCCGTGTAGTCGACGCACACGTCGATGAGGTGGGACCCTTCGGCGACCTGGTCGCGGGCCATGGCCACGCAGGTGTCCCAGTCGCCGGCCAGCATGGCCTCGCGGAACCGCTTCGAACCGTTGGCGTTGGTGCGCTCGCCCACCACCAGGACTGACGACTCCTGGGCGAAGGGAACGGCCGTGTAGATCGACGCCGCCCCCGGTTCGATCTGAGGATGCCGGGTCGCCGGCGTCATCTCGGCGCAGGCGTCGACGACCGCCGCCAGGTGGGCGGGGGTGGTCCCGCAGCACCCGCCCACCACCGAGACGCCGAGCTCGCCCACGAACTGCCGGTGGTGCTCGGCCAACTGGGCCGGCGTGAGGTCGTAGTGCATGGCACCGTCGACCACCGACGGGAGCCCCGCGTTCGGGAGGCAGGTGACCGGCAGGTTGCTGTGCCCGGTGAGGTGCCGGAGCGGCTCGAACATCTCGGCCGGTCCGGTGGCGCAGTTCAGGCCGATCAGGTCGATCCCCAGCGCCTCGAGCGACGTGAGGGCGGCACCGATCTCGGTACCGGGGAGCATGGTCCCGGTCAGCTCGATCGTGACCTGGGCCTGGATGGGGAGCTGCACCCCGGCGTCGGCCATGGCCCGCCGGGCCCCGTTCACCGCTGCCTTGGCCTGCAGGAGGTCGAACACCGTCTCGATCAGGATCAGGTCGACGCCTCCGGCCAGCAGCGCCGCGGCCTGCTGCCGGTAGGCATCGCGCAGTTCGGCGTAGCGGATCTGGCCGAGTGTGGGGAACTTGGTGCCGGGGCCGATCGAACCGGCCACCCAGCGGGGACGGTCCCCGGTGGCGAACTCGTCGGCCACCGACCGTGCCAGGCGGGCGGCCGCCAGGTTGAGCTCCTCGACCCGGTGCTCCTGGCCGTACTCGGCGAGGACGGGCGCGAAGGCGCCGAACGTGTCGGTCTCGATGACGTCGCACCCGACCTCGAGGAACGAGCGGTGGATGCCGGCGACCACGTCGGGTCTGGTCACGACGAGCAGCTCGTTGCAGCCCTCGAGATCCGGCCCGCCGAAGTCCTCGGCGGTGAGCCCGGCAAGCTGGAGGTTGGTGCCCATGGCTCCGTCGAACACCACCACCCGCTCTCGGGCGGCGCGCAGGTAGTCGGATCGTCCGGTCGGGCGGGCAGCCATGACCTGCCAGGTTACCGGCGCCGGTCCCGGCCTCCCGCCGGACGGGGCGCGGCCGCCGGACGGGGCGCGGCCGCCGATGGCTAGCATCCGGCAGGTGATGGGACCGTGGTGAGGATCTACACGAAGACGGGCGACGACGGATCGACCGGCCTGCTCTACGGCGGCCGGGTCCGCAAGGACGACACCGTCATGCAACTCAACGGGACGGTGGACGAGGCCCAGGCCGCCATCGGCATGGCTCGGGCCGAGGCCGTCTCCGGATCGGAGTTCGACGTCGAGCTGGTGGGCCTCGAGCGCGACCTCTACGTGCTGATGGCCGAGGTGGCGACCGACCCCCGGCACCGGGACCGGCTGGTCCCGGGGGCGTCCCTCGTCACTCCCGAGATGGTGACCGCCCTCGAGGCCAGGATCGACGAGCTGCTGGCCGGCTTCGAGCTGCCCGCGGAGTTCGTCGTCCCCGGCTCCAATCGGATGTCGGCCTGCCTCGACGTGGCCCGCACCGTGGTGCGGCGGGCCGAGCGCCTGGCCGTGGCCGACCCGCCACCCGGCTCCGAGGTGCTCCGCTACCTGAACCGCCTGTCGGACCTGTTGTGGACGATGGCCCGGTGGGCCGAGGGGGACCGGCACCTGCTCGCCCGCACCCGGACCCGACGCCGCGACCGTTCCGGTGACGAAGAGGAGGCGACGTGAAGGTCGAAGGGGCATCCGCCTACGGGCTGCCCGGCGATCTCGATGCCGTCGGGGTGCCGGTGTTCCAGGGCGCCGACGGTCCCCAGCCGGCGGCCGGGGTGACGGCCGACATCGCCGGGGCCGACGTTCCCGCCGTGCTGGACCCCGTCTGGTGCCGCCGGCGGGGATTCACGGGCAAGCCGGGCCAGACCCTGGTCTTCCATCCCGTCGCCTCGGCGACGTCGCGCCTGCCGCTGCGGGGTGCCGGCGGACCCGGCACCGACGACCGGCCCCGCCCCACCACCGTCCTGGTGGGGGTGGGCGAGCCCGACGGGCTGGCCGGGGACCGGGGCGTCGAGACGCTCCGACGGGCGGCGGCGGCGTTCGTGCGGACGGTGGGCGAGGGTGCGTCCGCGGCCCTGCTGCTCCCTCGCGAGCTCCGGATCGACATGGCCGCCGCCGCCGCTGCGGTGGCGGAGGGAGGCGTGCTGGCCGACTACCGCTTCGAGACCCACAAGACGGGGGACCGACCGGGCCGGCTGACGCGGTTGGTGGTGACGACCGAAGCGCCGGCCGAGGCGGTGGCGGCGGCCGGTGGCGGTGCCCGTGGGGCGAGGATCGCCGAATCGGTCATGCTCGCCCGGGACCTGGTCAACGAGCCGCCGAGCCAGATGACTCCCCAGCGGTTCGTCGAGGTGTTCGCCCGGAGGTTCCGTGACGATCCGGCGATCTCGGTCGAGGCGTGGGACGGGGAGCGGATCGCCGCCGAGCGGCTCGGCGGCCTGCTCGGCGTGTCGAGGGGCTCGTCCCAGCCGCCCCGGCTGCTGCGGGTCGAGTACACCCCGATCGCCCCCGTCGAGGTTGACGGCCGCATCCCCCACCTGGCCCTGGTGGGCAAGGGCATCACGTTCGACTCGGGCGGTCTCTCGCTGAAGACGGCCGCCGGCATGGAGGCGATGAAGACGGACATGGCCGGAGCCGCCGCCGTCCTCTGCGCACTCGACGCCGCCGCCGCCCTCGGCTCGCCGCTGCGTATCACGGTACTGACCCCGCTGACCGAGAACATGCCCGGGGGGCGTGCCACCAAGCCGGGCGACGTGCTGACCGCCCGCAACGGCAAGACCATCGAGGTGCTCAACACCGATGCCGAAGGCCGGTTGGTGCTGGCCGACGCGCTGTCGCTCGCCGTCGAGGCGGGTCCCGACGCCATCATCGACGTCGCCACCCTCACCGGTGCCGTGGTCGTGGCACTGGGCAACGAGATCGCCGGGCTCCTGTCCAACGACGACGACCTGGCCGGTTGGGTGGTCGCCGCAGGGAGCCGGACGGGCGAGCGGGTGTGGCGGCTGCCCCTGCCGGAGGACTACCGCAGCCACATCGACTCCGACGTGGCCGACATGCGGAACACGGGGCGCGCCGGCCAGGCCGGGACCATCGCCGCCGCCATGCTGCTCGCCGAGTTCGTGGGCACGGTGCCGTGGGCCCATCTCGACATCGCCGGGACGGGCAGGTCGGCCGAGTCGACCCGGTACCTGGCAAAGGGCGGGACCGGGTTCGGCGTCCGGCTCCTGGCCGACCTGGCCACGTCCGAGGCCTTCGGCCGCTCGCTGGTGCGCCGGGGCTGAACGCACCGTTCAGCGGCCGCCCGGCCCGCCCGGCCCGCACGCCTGTTCGGCCGCCCGGAAGGCGATGGCCGGGTGGAACTGCCACCGTCCGAGCTGCACCTCCACCTCGTCCCGGCTCCGGCCGGCCGCGGCCAGGCCGGCGGCCAGGCGCCCGGCCCGCCGCCTCAGCTGTTCCGCCGGCGCCAGCTGCTGCTCGTCCTGCCAGCGGGCGTGGCTCCGCTGGAGGGACTCGGGGAGCCGGGCCAGGTGGCGCAGGGGGAGCGGAGGGATGCGGGTACGGACGGCCAGCCCGCCCGGCCCGCTGGGGCGGGCCAGCCCGAAGTCCTGGAGCCGGCGCAGTGAGCGGCGGAACGGCGCGTGGGCGCCCGGCCGGTCGCCCAGGCCGAGGGCCCGGGCCGTCTCGCCGAGGTCGAGGGTGAAGCCGTCGGGCCGGACGTCGAGCCCGTAGGCCAGGCGGCGCAGCAGGAACGTGGTCGACGGTCCGAGGATCCCCAGCCAGTAGAGCTCGACATAGCGCGAGCAGGGGTGGACGCCCAACTGGTCGACCACGGGGTCGGACCATGCCGTGACGACCAGCGTCGACCGGTCGGCGCCGGCGACGAGGGCGAGCGGCGGTCCCGGGCGCCTGGCGACGGGGCCCGGGAGCCCGGGTGCACGCGGGGGAGTGCCGGTTCCGGGGGTCGGCTCCGGCGGCCGGGGGGCGGTGGTGGGGGCCGGGGCCGGATCGGCCGGTGGGGTGGCGGCAGTGGTTGGCACGGTTCCTCCGGGGTGGCGACGGGTCACCGCCAACGGTGGGCGTGCCACCTTGCCGGGGAGCTGGCCGGATCCCTGGCCTCGCTCCGGGCGACCTCCAGCCGGGGGTGCCCGCCTACCAGCCGCCCCGGTGGACGGCATCGTCCACCGCCCGCCGGCCGCGGGCCAGCGACGCCGAGGGCCGGTCGCCGGCGGCCGGGTGGCCGAGGAGGACCGTCCCCGTCCACGCCATGGTGGTCGGCACGCCGAAGGCGGTCTTGACGGCGTCCTCGTGCCGGAAATTGCCGAGGAACGCCGCTCCCAGTCCGGCCTGCTCGGCCAGGAGGAGGACCTGGAGCACGACGAACCCGGCGTCGACGTGCCAGTAGGGCACGGGCCAGCCCGCGGTGCCGTCCGCGTCGGCCTTGTCGGGTTGGCGGTAGCGGTCGTCGTAGGCCAGGGGATCGCCGAAGGCGAGGACGACCACGGGAGCGGCGGACATGCCGGGGAACCGGGTCGAGCGCCGGCGCCACGCCTCGTCGGTGGCGGCCTCCCAGAACCGCGACGTGTGCGCCGGGTCGGCCAGCACCACCAGGTCCCGGCCCTGGGTGTTGCCGGCCGACGGCGCCCGGAGGGCGAGCGCCAGCAGCCCGTCGAGCACGGCCCGGTCGACCGGATCGCCGGTGAACGTCCTGGTCATGTGGCGGCGGCGGATGGCGTCGCTCAGCTCCACCGCCCGCTCCCGTCCCGGGCTGCCATGCCGGCACGCTACCCGGGACCGGCGCCGGCGGGGCGGGCGGGAATGTCGACCATCCTGGTAGGGTTTACCCACGAGCAATGTGCACCAGCGGCGCCCGATCCGAGGGGGGCGCCCCGACCAGAAGGACCGTGATTGCCGTGCCGACGTTCCGGGAAATGCTTGCCCAGGCCAAGTCCGCCATCCGCGAAGTCGACCCCGCCACCGCCGAGTCGGAGGCGGCCGGCCCCCGTGCCATCCTGCTCGACGTCCGTGAACCGGACGAGTACCAGCAGGGGTCCATTCCCGGTGCCGTGCACCTCCCCCGGGGCAACCTGGAGATCTCCATCGAGAGCCGGATCCCCGACAAGGGCGCCCACGTCCTGATCTACTGCGCCGGCGGCGTCCGTTCGGCGTTTGCGGCCAAGACCCTCCAGGAGCTCGGCTACACCGACGTCAGCTCGGTGATCGGCGGTTTCAACCGGTGGAAGGACGAAGGGCGCCCCTGGTCGACACCCCGGTCCCTCACGGCCGAACAGCGCAACCGCTACCAGCGCCACCTCCTCCTGCCGGAGGTGGGGGAGGCGGGCCAGCTCAAGCTGCTCGACTCGAAGGTCCTGCTGCTCGGGGCGGGCGGGCTCGGCTCACCCGCCGCCCTCTACCTGGCCGCCGCCGGCGTGGGGACCATCGGGATCATCGACATGGACGTGGTCGACGCCTCCAACCTGCAGCGCCAGATCCTCCACAACACGGAACGGATCGGGGAGCGCAAGGTCGACTCGGCCAAGAAGACCCTGACGGCCATGAACCCCGACGTGAACGTCGTCACCTATGACGTGCGGCTGGGGGCCGACAACGTGCTCGACATCATCGACGGCTACGACGTCATCGTCGACGGCACCGACAACTTCCCCACCCGCTACCTGGTCAACGACGCGTCGGTGCTGAAGCGGATCCCCGTCGTCCACGGTTCGATCTTCCGGTTTGAGGGCGCCGTCACCGTCTTCAACCCCTACCTCGGCCCCTGCTACCGGTGCATGATCCCCGAGCCGCCGCCCGCCGAGCTGGCCCCCAGTTGCTCGGAGGCGGGTGTGCTGGGTGTGCTGCCGGGCATCATCGGCTCCATCCAGGCCATCGAGACGATCAAGATCCTCCTCGACCTGGGCGACACCCTCCAGGGTCGCCTCCTGTCCTACGACGCCCTCGAGCAGAGCTTCCGTACCTTCAAGGTCCACCAGGACCCGAACTGCCCGACGTGCGGTCCGAACGCCGGGGAGATCGTGATCGCCGAGTACGACGAGCTCTGCATGCCCCACGTGGCGCCGCCGGCCGCCTGACGGGGCGCTCCCGGCGGACGCTGCCCGAGCCGCGGTGATCAGCGGGACGACGTGACCGCCGCTCCGGCGCGGTCGCGGGCGGCGGCGTTGCCACCGACGCGCGTGGCGGCAATGGCGTGCAGCGCAGCACGCGTGCCGGGCTCCCGGAGCGTGCCGAGGAGGTCGGTGAGCGCGGCCTCGGCCCGGTCCGCATCGTCGGTCGTCGGCACGCCGGATGCGTACGCGGCCCGTTCCAGGGCGGCGGCGAGATCGTCGGCGGCGGACTGGACGTCGGACATGCCGTCGGGAACGCCCCCGGGAGGTCGGGAGCCGACCGCCTGGGCTGCCGCCTGGGCGAGCCGGGAGGCGAACGCGGTCGGAGGCTCGCCCGGCGGCCGGGTCCACCCGGTGGCAGCCAGGGCACGCTCGGCCCGTGCCCACGACGCCGCGATCCGTTCCTCCGGTGGACGTCGGCGCTTCCGTCGGCGGCGGGCGAGCTCCAGCGCGGCGGCCGCCACGACGAGCACGGCGCCGGCGACGACCGCCAGCAGCGTGGCGGGCACGCCGAGCGCCCCGGAGCTGGCGAGACCCGGGGAACGGCTGCGTCCGACGCCCGGGACCGTCGTGGCCGGTACGGGCTGGGTGGCCGGCGGTGCCACGGTCGTGGTCGTCGTGGGAGGCACGGTCGTCGTCGCTGGCCCCGTCCCGCCGCCAGGGCCGAGCGAGCTCCCCGTCCGCACCCCGGAAGGCACGGTCGTGCCACCGGGCAGCTGCGGTGTCGGCTCGAACGAGATCCAACCGTCGGTGGGCCCCAGGTAGACCTCGGGCCAGGCGTGGGCGTCGGCCCCGGTCACCACGGTGGTGCCGCCGACCGTGGTCCCCGGGGCGAACCCGACGGCCACCCGGGTCTGCAGCCCGAGGGTGCGTGCCATGGCGGCGAAGGCCGAGGCGAACTGCTGGCACGAACCGGCTCGCGTCGTCGTGAGGAAGGCGACGAGGGGATCGGTGCCCCGCGGGATCCGCGGTGGCGTCAGCGTGTAGGCGAAACGCCCCGAACGGAACCACGCCGTCAGGCGTGCCGCCTCGCCGGCAGGTGACGTTGCCCCCGCCGTGACCTGGTGGGCGAGGGTGGACACGACGGTCGGGAGCGGGGGGAGGCTCAGGTCCGACGTCGGTGAGGGAGCCGGCGTCCCCGGCGTCGTCGGCGTGGCCGAGGCGAACGTGGTGTAGGTGTCACCCGGGGTGGGGGTCGTCGGCAGGACGGTGCCGGACGGCGTCACCTCGATGCCGGTCAGCCCCGAGGCGGTCACCGTGCTCGGTGGGACGGGGAGGATCCGGGATCCGTACGACCGGAGCACGATGGTGCTGGTGGGGGCGTCCCGGCCCGGCGACGGCGGGCCCGTCGGTGCCGGGGGCGTCCCACGGAGGAGCGCGGTGACCCCGGGGGCGGGCAGCCACGAGGTGCCGTCGAACCGGTCGAGCGCCGCCACCTGCCAGTAGGTCGGTTGGGGCACGAAGGCGTCGAACACCACGACGTCGGGCTGGGCGCGCTCGACGGCGTCGACGCTGGCCACCAGGGCCAGTCCCGTCACGACCCCCGAGCCACCGCTCCCGCCCGCCCCTCCGTGTCCGGCCGGGTGGGAAGGAGGGCGGTAACCGACGAACGGACCACCCCAGACGCTCCCGGCGGCCAGGACGGCGACGGCCAGTCCGACCGCGGCGCTCCCGGCGCCGAGCTCCCGGCGCCCCGCGCCTCCGGCGGCGACGAGGACCACCGCACCGGTCACGGCGAGCGCCGCCATGGGAACGGCGACCGCGCCCCCCACGGCGAACGCCGACAGGCCGACAAGCGCGAAGGGCGGAGCGAGGGCCAGCAGCGGGCTCGTCACCGTGGTCCCGGCCAGGAGGCGGGCGGCCACGGCCGCGATCCCGGCGGTGAGGGCGGCGAGGAGGACGATCCCGCTCACGGCGCGATAGGGCGGGTTGGAGGTCGCGATGATGTCGTGCGCGCTGCGCAGGGCCGTGTCGACGGCGTGCCAGGTCCGCGCCGTCGGGACGCCGGCAACCGTCGTCCGCCAGGTGGACACCCAGACGGCGACGACGGCCACCACCGCGACGGGAACCGCGGCTGCCACGGGTGCCGGCCACCGCCGCCTCCCACTGGCGACGGCGACGGCTCCTCCGGCACCGGCTGTGGCGAGGACGGCCCACGGCACCCCGGGCGCGGCCACCATGCGAGCGAGCGCCGCCGCACCCACGAGGGAGCTCGCCAGCAGCGCCAGTTCGGCCGCGCCCTCCGCCGTCCGGACCCGGGTCACGGGAGCGCCACCAGGACGCCCGTCGCGACGAGGGACGCCGGTAGGCCGGGCACGGCTGCCCGGGTGGTCACGGTGATCACGGGCCCCTCGGGCGGCGGCGCGCCGCGGGCGGCACGCGGGGTCATGGACGCGAGCGCCACCATGCCCCGCTCGAGGTCGTCCGTGCGTGCACCCACGACGGTGGTGGTGCCCGACCACGTGGTGAGGACGACCGGCGTACCGGCGTGCCACCCGGTGACGACCAGACCGCACGCCGCGGCCAGCATCGACTCGAACGACTCCCGCGTGTGCACACCCGCCCTGTCGTCCACGAGCACGCACCGCTGTTCACCGGCGTCGGCCCCGAAGTCCTTGGCGAGCGGCGGTCCGGGGCGGGCGAGCGAGGGCCAGTGGACCAGATGGAGCGGGTCACCGGGTACGTAGGGTCGGACGCCGTCGAGCTCGCCGCCACCGCCGCCGCCGGCCTGGGCGGCGGCCGGCCTGGTGGCGACCCCTGCCGCGGCCACTGGCGGCATCCCGACGGCGACCGGCGCCGGGGCGGGATGCACCACGACGGTGACGGGGGGCACCGTGGCGACCACCACGCCGACCAGTCCGAAGGGGTCGTGCACCCAGAGACGCCGCCCGGGGAGGAAGAGGATCCCGCGGGTCCCGGTCGGTACGGGCGCGACGGCCTGGAGTCCCCATCGGCCCGACGGGGACAGGGCGTCGAGGGCACCGGGTGTGGGCGCCAGCCGGCCGGGACCCGGCGCACCGCCGTCCCCGGCAGCGGTGCCGGCGACGTTCCTCCACCGTCCCCGTGCCCGGTCGACGCGTACGGTGGCACGGCCGCCGGCGGTCGTCACCACGACGCTGGCGGCTGCACCGGCGGCGACCAGCGCGGGCGCCGCCCAGGTGAAGGCGGCGATGCGGTGCCGGGCGGCGGCGAAGGCGCCGGCGCACGAGCCACCGGCGGCGGCGAGGATGGCCGAGGCGAAGAGGAGAAGGGCGTGTGAACGGAACGCGGCACCCGAGGCACCCGCGATGGCGGCCGCGGCGGCCGCGCCCACCCCCCGCACGGTGGGGCGGGCGGTCACCTCGTCCCGCTCACCCGATGCCGGCTGGCAGGTCGGCACGGCGCGCCACCGGGACCGGCACGGTGGCGAGCAGCTCGTCGACCAGCCCCCGGGCGGTGGCGCCCCCCAGCTCGGCACCGGGCGCCAGCACCAGGCGGTGGGCGAGGACGGCACCGGCCACCCGCTGGACGTCCCCCGGGGCGACGTAGTCGCTCCCCCGGGCCACGGCGATGGCCCGGGCCGCGTTGAGGAGGGCGAGAGCGGCCCGTGGCGAGGCGCCGACGGTGATCGACGGATGGTGGCGGGAGGCCTCGATCAGGTCCAGGACGTAGCTCCGGAGGGCTGGGGCGACGTGGACGGCATCGGCGGCCGCCGCCACCCGCTCCAGGCTCCCGGGCGGCACGGCGGCGGGCAGCGACGCGGCCCGGATGGCCGGGTTGGTGCCGGCGAGCATGGCGTCCTCGTGCGCCCGTCCCGGATAGCCGAGGGAGAGGCACATGAGGAACCGGTCGCGCTGGCCGTGGGGGAGCGGCGAGGTCCCCGCCGCGTCGTGCGGGTTCTGCGTCGCGATGACGAGGAACGGGGCAGGCAGGGCATACGTGGTGCCGTCCACCGACACCTGCCGCTCCTCCATCGCTTCGAGCAGGGCCGACTGGGCCCGGGTCGAAGCCCGGTTGAGCTCGTCGGCCATGAGGACGTTCGTGAAGAGCGGCCCCGGGTGGAAGACGGGGTCGGCGCCTGTCCCGGATAGGACCGTGTAGCCGGTCAGGTCGGCGGGCAGGAGGTCTGCCGTGCACTGGACCCGACGGAAGTCGAGCCCGAGTGCCCGGGCGAGCGACTTGGCCAGGGTCGTTTTCCCCAGCCCCGGCAGGTCCTCGATGAGCAGGTGCCCGCCGGCGGTCAGGCACGCCACCGCCAGCTCGACCAGGTCGCGGTCGGTGTGGAGGACGGACGAAACGGCGTCGACCACCGCGCCGACCAGGGCGCGGGGTGCATGGCCGTCGACCTCCCCGTGTGCCGCCCCCGCCATGGTGGTCACCGGTCGTCACCGGCGACGGGATCGTCCATGGCGGGCATCCTAGGACCCGCGGTCATCGCGGGCGGGACGGGCCCCGGGGGCCCACCCCGGCGGGCCGCCGCCCGTCGGTCTTGCCAGCGGCCCCATCTCGGGCGATGGTGGTGGCGGTGCAGCGATGACCCGATCCCGGTACCGCTCGGTCTCCTACGACCTCGAGTCGGTCCTCGACGTCTGCCGCGCCGTGGACGGCGCCGGCGGCGCGCTCGATGCTGCCGGGCTGGCCACCGCCCTCGGCTACAGCGGTGTGCGCAACGGGGCCTTCCTCACCCGGTTGGCCAACGCCCGCCTGTTCGGTGTGGTCGCCGGCCCGTCGGGTGCCGTCACGGTGACCGATCGGGGCCGGGCCATCCTCGCCGGCACCGATCCGGCCGCCTCCGAGGCCCGGGTGGCGGCGGTGCGCGCCGTTCCCCTCTTCCGGATGGTGCTCGACCGGCTCGACGGGACCCCCGTTCCGGCGCCGGAGCGGCTGGCCAAGGTGCTCGTCGACCGGTTCGGAGAGGACCCGGCAAAGGCGCCCGTGTGCGCGGCCAAGTTGCTGGA
The DNA here is from genome assembly GCA_021799615.1 of Actinomycetes bacterium. Lineage (GTDB taxonomy): Bacteria > Actinomycetota > Acidimicrobiia > Acidimicrobiales > RAAP-2 > JAJZDI01. The sequence continues at coordinate 12,363 of JAJZAC010000034.1, read as the reverse complement.
CTGCGCTGGCCAGTCAGGGCTCATCGTTCGGCAATCTGATGGCAACGACCTGGTCAGAGCATCGTTTACGGATCTTACGGATCACAGTGTCGACATGGTCGCACCTGGGGTAGGGTGGTCGGGAAGGCTCGGGCGACCCCAATTCGGCCACCCGGGTCGCAGGGGAGCACCCCCGTCGGCGCGAGGAGGCGGTATGGACGAGTTCCACGATCACGGTTCCCGGGACGGCACGCCGGTCGAAGGCGTCGCTCCCGATGTCGACGCCGGTCTGTTCGCAGACGGCCCGGCGGGTGCGCCAGGCCACGGCCGAGCACGTCGGTGGGCGCTGACCGCCTCGGCGGCCGCCGTGGTGGTGGCCGCGGTGGGGGTGCCGGTCGGCTTCGCCCTGAGCGGCAGTTCCGGCGGTGGCCGGCAGGCGTCGCCGCCCTCCCAGGTCCGCCCCGTGCCCGCTCCGAGCGGGCCGGCCCGGTCGACGGTCCTGTCCGCCCTGGGTGCGACGACGGCGGCGGGCAACTTCGACTTCACCTACACGCTGTCAGGCACGCCCGGATCGACTGCGCACGTCACCACGTGTCCCGGTGCCTATGGCAGCGCAGCGATGGTCGGTCCGGGAGCGGTGTCTCGGGCGGTGCCGGTCACCTCGTCACCCGTCCCCTCGTGCGGCTCGACCATCTCGACCACCACCGGCGGGGGCATCGTGGACGTCGCCCCCTACGCCATGGCGGCGTCGGCCACCATCAACAACGGCCTGTCGGTGGACGTCGAGGTGTACCCGACGGTGACCTACGAGAACGGGGTGTCCGCCGCGTACCTGTCGTCGCCGGCCGGCATGCCGGCCCCGTCGGCCACCGCTGGCCAGCCCCTGTCGCAGTTCGCCGGGCTCGTGGACAGCACCCTGGGCTCCCGTGACGGTGCCCTGGCCGTCCTCGGGATGGCCACCCCCACCGGCTTCCTCGACCTCGACCAGGCCGCCGTGGGCGACGTCACCGACCTCGGACCCGCCACCGTGGACGGGGTGGCGGTGACCCAGTACCGGGTGACCTTCGATCCGGCCCAGCTGGCGTCGATCCCCGGGCTGAGCACGGACGAGGTGACGTCGATCGACCATGCGGTGTCGTTGCTCACGGCCCAGGGCTTCACGAGCACGGTCGACACGGTGTCGGTCGACGCCGCCGGCTACATCGTGCAGTCGGCATCGGTGACCTCGTTCACGGACGGCGGCACGGCCACCCTCACCGTCAACCTGTCGAACATCGGGTGCGCCGGGTCCCTCCCGGTGCCGGGCGGTGCACCGGGAACGGGCGCCCCGGCCGGATGCACCACGCCGAAGGTGGAGGTACCGCCGCCGCCGACCACCACGGCCCCGCCGACCACCACGGCCCCGCCGACCACCACCACGGCGGCCGGTGCGCCGACATCCACCGCCGCTCCGTCCGGCACGACCGCTCCGTCCGGGGGCTGATCCGCCCCCGGCGCCCGGTGGTCGCCGCAGCCCCTAACCTGTGCGGCCATGGCCCAGAACAGCACCCCCCCGGAGCGATCCACCGACTCGGGCATCGAGGTGAAGCGGGTCTACGGCCCCGCCGACCTCGACGGATGGGACCCGGGCACACAGGTGGGCGAACCCGGCTCGTACCCCTACACCCGGGGCATCCGCCCCGACATGTACCGGGGACGCCTGTGGACCATGCGCCAGTACGCCGGGTTCGGCACGGCCGAGTCCACCAACGAGCGCTTCAAGTTCCTGCTCGACGCGGGCCAGACCGGGTTGTCGTGCGCCTTCGACCTGCCCACGCAGATGGGGTACGACTCCGACCATCCCCGCGCCGAGGGCGAGGTGGGCAAGGTGGGGGTGGCCATCGACTCCCTGGCCGACATGCGCCTGCTCCTGGCCGGCCTGCCCCTCGACCGGGTGACGACGTCGATGACCATCAACGCCACCGCGGCCGTCCTGCTCCTGCTCTACCAGCTGGTGGCCGAGGAGAACGGGGTGGACCCGACCCGGCTCGGCGGCACGATCCAGAACGACATCCTGAAGGAGTACGTCGCCCGGGGCACGTACATCTACCCGCCCCGGCCGTCGATGCGCCTGGTGACCGACACCTTCTCCTACTGCGCCGAGCACCTGCCGGCGTGGAACACCATCTCGATCTCTGGCTACCACATCCGTGAGGCGGGCTCGACGGCAGTGCAGGAGATCGCCTTCACCATCGCCAACGGCATCGCCTACGTGGAGGCGGCCCTCGCCGCCGGGCTGGACGTCGACGCCTTCGCCCCCCGCCTCAGCTTCTTCTGGAACGCGCACAACAACCTGTTCGAAGAGGTGGCGAAGTACCGGGCCGCCCGCCGGATGTGGGCCAGGCTCATGACCGAGCGCTTCGGTGCGAAGGACGAGAAGTCCAGGCTGCTGCGGTTCCACACCCAGACGGGCGGATCGACGCTGACCGCCCAGCAGCCCGAGAACAACATCGTCCGGGTGACCGTGCAGGCCATGGCCGCCGCCCTCGGGGGGACCCAGAGCCTCCACACCAACGGGTTCGACGAGGCGCTCGGGCTCCCCACCGAGCGGGCGGCCAAGATCGCCCTGCGCACCCAGCAGATCGTCGGCTACGAGTCGGGCATCGCCGACACCGTGGACCCGTTGGGCGGCTCGTGGTTCGTCGAGTCCCTCACCGACGAGGTCGAGTCGGCCGCCTGGGCCTACCTGGAGCGGATCGACGCCATGGGCGGCGCGGTGAGCGCCATCGAGGCCCAATACATGCAGGACGAGATCGAGCAGGCCGCCTACGCGTTCGCCAAGGCGGTCGACTCGGGTGACAAGGTGGTGGTGGGCGTGAACCGCTTCGTCGACGCTGTCGACGAGCCGGCCGACGTCTTCCCCATCGACGTGGAGCTCCAGCGGGCCCAGGTGGCCCGGGTGGCCCGGGTGCGCTCGGAACGGGACCAGGCCGGGGTGGAGGCCGCCCTGGCAGACCTGGGGGCGGCGGCACGGGGCACCCAGAACCTGCTGCCGCCCATGAAGGTGGCGCTGTCGCGCATGGCCACCCTCGGCGAGGTCTCCGACGTGCTGCGGGGGATCTTCGGCGAGTACCGGCCCGGCGGCTGAGCCTCCGACCTATGCTCACCCGGTGCGCGTCCTCGTCACCGGTGCCGGCCGGGCCATCGGCGCCGCCACCGTGCGCCTGCTCGCCGAGCGCGGCCACGAGGTGGTGGCCACCGCCCGCGACCCGTCCCTACTCGACGACCTGCCGGCAGCGCACCGCCTGGCCCTCGACGTCCGTGACCGGGCGTCCGTCGACGCGGCCCTGGCGGCCGCAGGGTCGGTCGACGCCGTCGTCAACAACGCCGCGCTGAACGCCCGGGGGCCGCTCGAGGCCGTCCCGCTCGACGTCGTGCGGGACGTGTTCGACACCAACGTGTTCGGACCGCTGGCGCTGGCGCAGGCGCTGGCGCCGGCGTGGCGGGAGCGGGGGAGCGGGGTGTTCGTCAACATCAGCTCGATCCAGGGGCGTGTGGCCACCCCGCTCGAGGGCGCCTACTCGGCATCGAAGCACGCCCTCGAGGCCCTTTCCGACGCCCTCCACTACGAGCTCGGCCACTTCGGCGTGCGTACCGTCGTGATCCAGCCCGGCTACGTCGCACCGGGCATGAAGCCCGGCAGCCGTCACCCGGGCCCGGACGACTACGGCGAGCTGTGGGCGCAGTGGGAGGGGACCGATGACCGGGTGACCGGACCCGGCGGGCGTCCCGGACCCGAGGTGGTGGCAGCGGCGGTGGCCCGGGCCATCGAGGATCCCGGGTGCCCCCGCCGCCTGCGGGTGGGGGCCGACGCCGAGCTGGTCCTGGGGGCCCGGGACCAGTTGGACGACCCCGCGTTCGAAGCGGCCATGCGGTCCGTCCTCGGCATGACCTGGTAGGCGCGCCGGCCACCCCGGACCCGGGGGCGGGCGGGCGGCGCCCCCCCTCAGGTGGCGCCCCGCCCCAGCAGGTGGTCGCGTAGTTCCCCGTCGCCGGCGGCGTCGAGGGCCGTCCACGCCAGGGCCAGGGCACCGTCCACCACGGCCCGGTCGGCCGAGGGGGTGGTGCAGGCGGTGGCGAACGCCGGTTGGTGGTTGACGGCCCCGGCGGCGTCGATCCCGAGCAGGGGGTGGATGGTGGGGACGACCAGGGAGACGTTCGCCATGTCGGTCGAGAGCGTCGGCGGTGGCGTGCCGCCGTCGTCGGCGGCGAAGGTGCGCCCGAGGGCCTCGGCGTTCCGCCGGTAGGCGCGGAGGAGCGGCCCGTCGGAGACCATGTGGCTGTAGACCGGGGCCAGGTCGGTCCGGGTCACGGTCACCCCGGCCGCCGTGGCCCCCGCCTCGAAGCAGGCCATGACACGCGGCTCCAGTGCGGCCAGCGCGTCGAGGGTGCGGGCCCGGGCCATGAACCGCCCCGTCACCCGGCCGGGCACGATGTTGGCCGCCTCGCCACCCGAGGTGACGATGCCGTGGACCTGGTCGCCGGGGGCCAGCTGTTGGCGGAGCAGCCCCAGGGCCACCTGGGCCACCACCATGGCGTCCGCCGCGTTGCGGCCCTCCCAGGGTGCGGCCGAGGCGTGGGCGGTGCGCCCCTCGAAGGCGATGTCGAAGTGGGAGACGGCCAGGCACGCCGCCTGCAGGCGGTCCTCGGGCCACGGGTGGACCATCATCGCCGCGTGCACCCCGTCGAAGGCGCCCCGTTCCAGCAGGAGGATCTTCCCGCCGCCGCCCTCCTCCCCGGGGGTGCCGAGGACCCGGACGGTCAGCCCGGCGGCGCCGGCCACACCGGCCAGGCCGATCCCGGCCCCGGCCGCGGCGGCGGCGATGATGTTGTGCCCGCACGCGTGCCCGACACCGGGCAGCGCGTCGTACTCGGCGCAGACGGCGACGGTGAGGGGTCCGTCGCCGATGGTGGCGCGGAACGCGGTGGCGAGACCGCCGACGCCCTCCTCCACGGCGAACCCGTGGCGGGCGAGCACGGCGGCGGTCCGTGCCGCTGCCTGTTCCTCGGCGAAGTTGGTCTCGGGATGGGCGTGGATGGCGTGGCTGAGGTCGACGAGCTCGCGCCGCGCCGCCTCGACGGACCGGCGGGCGTGCTCCTTGGCGTCGGCGACCGAGAACGGCCCGGGAGCACCCATCGTCCCCGTGTGCCCGGCTACTCGATCACGGCGACCACGTCGCCGGGGCCCACCGCCGCGCCGGCCTCGACCCGCACGTCGGTGACGGTGCCCGCCTTCTCGGCGTTGACGTTGTTCTCCATCTTCATGGCCTCGAGGACGCACACGGTCTGGCCGATCTCGACGGTGTCACCCATGGCGACCAGGACCTTCACGATGGTCCCCTGCATCGGCACCGTCACCGAGCCCGACCCGCTGCCGGTGGCGGCCGCTTTGGGCCGCCGGCCGCTGCCGCCCTTGGCCGGGCCTGCCGCCCCACCGGCCGCCACCACGGTGCCACCCAGGTCGGGGACCCACAGCTTGACCCGGTAGCGCCGGCCGTCCACTTCGGCGGTCACGTCCCGCAGGACCCGGGGCGCCTCGCCGTCGGCCGGCGCCGGATCGCCGCCGGGTGCGACGATGTGGGCCAGGTCGAGGTCCCGCTCCACCCAGTTGGTCGAGTGCGACCCTTCGGCGAAGTCTCGGTGGGACAGGATGGCCTGGTGGGCGGGGATGGTGGTGGCCACGCCCACGATCTCGACCTCCTCCAGGGCACGCAGCATGCGACGGCGGGCCGCCTCGCGGTCGTGCCCCCAGACGATCAGCTTGGCCACCAGGTTGTCGTAGAACTGGCTGACAGTGTCGCCGCTGCCGTAGCCGGCATCGAGCCGCACCCCCGGACCGCCGGGGGTGACGAAGCGGGTGATGGTCCCCGGCGAGGGGGTGAAGGCGCCGCCGGCCGGGTTCTCGGCGTTGATGCGGACCTCGATGGCGTGGCCGTCGCGCCGGACGTCGTCCTGGGTGAAGCCGAGGGGCTCGCCCGACGCCACCCGCAACTGCCACTCGACCAGGTCGAGGCCGGTGACGAGCTCGGTGACCGGGTGCTCCACCTGGAGGCGGGTGTTCATCTCCAAGAAGAAGAACTCGCCATCCTGGTAGAGGAACTCGACGGTCCCCGCGTTCACGTAGCCGCAGGCCTCCGCCACCCGCACTGCCGCCTCGCCCATGGCCCGGCGGACCTCGTCGGGGAAGTTGGGGGCCGGGCTCTCCTCGACCAGCTTCTGGTGGCGGCGCTGGCAGGAGCAGTCGCGCTCGCCCAGCCACACGGTGTTGCCGTGGGTGTCGGCGATGATCTGCATCTCGATGTGGCGGGGCCACGCCAGGTACCGCTCGATGTAGCACTCGTCACGGCCGAAGTAGGCCAGTGCCTCGCGCTGGGCCGACTCGAGGGCGGGGCCGGCCTCTTCGGGGGCCTCGACCACCTTCATGCCCCGGCCGCCGCCGCCGTAGGCGGCCTTGATGGCGACCGGCCAGCCGAACTCGTTCCCGAACGACACCACCTCGTCGGGCGAGGTGAGGACCTCCGACCGACCGGGTACGCCCGAGACGCCGGCCCGCTCGGCGGCGTGACGCGAGCTGATCTTGTCCCCCATGACCTCGATGGCCCCCGGGGGCGGGCCGATGAACGTCACGCCCTTGTCGGTGATGGCCCGGGCGAAGTCGGTGTTCTCCGAGAAGAACCCGTAGCCGGGGTGGACGGCGTCCGCGCCGCTGGCGTCGATGGCGCCCAAGATGGCCTCGGTGTTCAGGTAGCTCTCGGCAGCGGTCTGGCCGCCCAGGGCGAAGGCCTCGTCGGCCAGGCGCACGTGCATGGCGTCGCGGTCGAGCTCCGAGTAGACGGCCACGGTGGCGATGCCGAGCTCCCGGCACGTCCGGATGACCCGGACGGCGATCTCCCCCCGGTTGGCGATGAGGACCTTCTGCAGCACGGTGCGCCTTTCCTGGTCGGTGGTTCCTGTGGGTGCTCGTCGTAGCTCGCTGCCACTGGCCGTCGCCGGCGCCGCCCGGGCATCGGGCGGCGGGCAGGCGCGCCGCAGCAGCGCCCCGCCTCGCGGAGCGCTACCAGAGTGGCACGGGCCGTAGGCTCTGTGCCATGTCACCCGTAGACGGACCCGGCGCTGCCGGCCCGGAACGCCAGCCGGGCCCTGCCGGGACCCGGTTCGCCGAGATCCACCGGTTCGCCACCATCGACTCCACCAACCGGTACCTGATGGACATGGCCCGGGGGGGCGCCCCCGAGGGCCTCGTCGCCGTGGCCGCCCACCAGGAGGCCGGCCGCGGGCGCCTGGGCCGGCGGTGGGAGGCGCCTGCGGGGTCGAACCTGCTGGCGTCCGTGCTGCTCCGCCTACCGAGCGACGCGTCGGCCGGGCACCTGGTGCCGGCGGCCATGGCCCTGGCCACGGCGGATGCCTGCAGGTCGGCGTGCGGCGTCGAGGTCGGCGTCAAATGGCCGAACGACCTGGTGGACGGCGAGGGGCGGAAGCTGGCGGGCGTGCTGGCCGAAGTCGACCTCGACGGGCCCGCGGCCGGGGCCGTGGTCGTGGGGGTGGGGGTGAACGTGACGTGGCCGGGTCCCGCCGACCGCCTGGCGGGCGACGGGACCGCCGTCGCCCCGACGCCCCCGGTGGCCCTGTCGACCATCTGGGCACGCCCGACGACGCCCGGCGCCCTCCTCGAGGCGGTGCTGGTGGCACTCGAACCCCGGCTGGCGGCCCTGGCCGACGCGGCGGGCCGGGCCGGCCTGGCCGCCGAGCTCGCCCGTCGGTGCGTGACCGTCGGCCCGGTGGTCCGGGTCGACCTGCCGGGCGGGTCGTTCGAGGGCCGGGCCGTGGGCCTCACCGGCGAGGGGCATCTCGAGGTCGAGGTCGACGGTGTCCGGCGTCCGGTCGTGGCCGGCGACGTGCGGCACCTCAGGCCGGTGGCGGGCGGCTGAGCGCCAGGCGGGCCGGGACGTCGAACCACTCGGTCACCCCTCCGACGCGGGTCGGAGGGCCGAGGGCGGCGGTCAGGTAGCGGACCACCCGCTCGGGATCGGCTCCGACGGGTTGGACCACCACGGTGCCGATGTGGGCCGTGGTCAGGGCGGCCCGGAGCGACCGGACCGTCGCCGCGGTGAGGGGCGGGACGGCGCCGAGCTGGGCCCCCCCGTGGAACGAGTCGACGAACACCTGCCACAGTGGCGGGAACATGGAGCCGACCGGCACCCAGGCGGACCGCCCGCCCGCCCCGGGGACGAAGGCGTAGCCGCCCACGATCTTGTAGCGGAACCCGGCCACCGCCTGGTCGAGCATCCCCTGGACCGTGCCGTCGGCGGGGTAGGGGTAGTCGAGGACGACACTGCCGGCGGGTATCGCTCGTACGGCGCGGGTGGTGAACAGGGACGGCACCGGCGCCGGCACCGTTGCGAACATGCGGGAGTCGGGCACCAGGGGCACGGCCACCGCCACCCCGAGCGCCAGCGGCACGGCGGCGGCGGCGAACGGCGCGACGTGGCGCCGGGCGGCAGCGTGCAGCCGGCCGGACAGGGCTCGGTGCAGCTCGTCCAGGCCGATCGCCAGCGCCGCCGCGGCGCACAACCACTCGAGCAGGGTGAAGCGGACCGGTGCGATGTCCTGGACGAGCGGCAGGTGGACCAGGACGAGGCCGGGCAGCGGGATGCCCGTCGCCCGCCCCCCGACCACCAGGTGCGCACCGAGCGAGAGGACCCACGACACCGCCGCCATGAAGGTGAAGTAGAGGAGCGCACGCCGCCGGCGGAAGGCCACGGTGAGCGCGACGAGGGCTGCGACGAGGGGGATCCCGAGGTACTCACCGTTCTCCACCAGGTCGCCCGAGGTGAGCCGGTCGCCCAGGTGGACCCACGATGCCGGGGCCAGCCGGAAGAAGCTGGTGGGCACGACGGCGCCCAGCGCGTCGCCGGGGATCCCGGTCAGGTCCCGCAGGGGATGGGGCGGCCCGACCACGTGCTGGGGCCCGTGCACCAGGTACCAGATCGGGACCGCCGCCAGGATCCCGCCGACCACGAGGGCGGCGGCGGCCACCCGCGCGAGCGAGGGGAGCGCGGCGCGCACCTGGCGCCGCCGGGCCACGGCAAGGACGGCCAGCCCCACCACCGCCACGACGACGGCCATGGCCAGCACCTCGGACGACACCAGCAGCTCGAGGGCGGCCACCGCACCGATCGCCGAGCCGAGCAGGACCGGCGAACGCCGCCGGCGGACCACCGCCTCGTCCACGAGGAGGAGGAGGATCGGGACCAGAGGCGAGAAGGTGAGGAAGACGTGCCCCTGGGACTGCCCGATCATGAAGGTGGAGAAGCCGAACGCCGCCCCGCCGAGGAACGCCGCCGGCCACCAGGGTGCCCACCGGCGCACGACCACGTACATGGCGAAGGCCGACAGGGTCGGGCCCAGGTGGAGGAGCAGGTTGTAGGTGGCCACGGGGCCGGCCAGCCAGGTGACGGGTGCGGCCACGACGCCGAGGGCGGGCATCGACGTGTTGTCCATCATGTTGAAGCCGTGGGGCCAGACCATCCAGGTCGACGCCAGGATCGACTGCCCGTGCGCCAGGGCGTAGGCGGGCCACGCCAGGAACCAGACCTCCTGGACCTGGTCGGAGCAGTTGCAGATGTCGATCCGCCCGGCCGGCGCCCACGACGCGAACCCGTAGAGGGCCCAGGCTCCCACCGCATAGAGCACGAGTGCGGCCAGGGCACCGGGCCACCGGCGGCGCGCCGGCCCGGCCGGGCCCGGTGCCGGCCCCCCCGGGGATCCGGCAGGGGCGGTCAGGTCGAGCGCGCGGCCGCCCGGACCCGTCCGTGCCGGCCGGCCGCGACCGCTCGTCTCCACGGTGGTCCCGGCCACCGGCACGACGCTAGTCGCCACCGGTGGTGAGCCACGTCGGGCGGGCGGTGGGAGCGGCGGTAGTGTCTGGCCCGCATGCGAGTACTGGTCACCGGCGGTGCGGGCTTCATCGGGTCGAATTTCGTGCGCGCCTGGGTGGCCCGCCACCCGGGCGACGCCATCGTCGTCCTCGACGCCCTCACCTACGCGGGGAACCGGTCCAGCCTCGACGATGTCGGGGACCGGTTCTCGTTCGTCGAGGCCGACATCGCCGATCTCGACGCGGTGTCCCGCGTGCTCGAGGACCACGCCGTCGACGTCGTGGTCAACTTCGCCGCCGAGTCCCACAACAGCCTGGCCGTCCTCGATCCGGGTCGTTTCTTCCGCACCAACGTGCTCGGTACCCAGTCGCTCCTCGAGGCGGCGAGGCGCCACGGCGTGGTCAGGTTCCACCACATCTCGACCTGCGAGGTCTACGGCGACCTGGCGCTCGACTCCGCCGAGCGTTTCACCGAGGAGTCGCCCTACCGGCCCCGCACCCCGTACAACGCGTCGAAGGCCGGCGGTGACCACGCCGTGCGGGCCTACGCCGAGACCTACGGGCTGCCGGTCACCATCACCAACTGCTGCAACAATTACGGGCCCTACCAGTTTCCCGAGAAGGTCATCCCGCTGTTCACCGCCCGGGCCCTCGACGGGCGTCCCCTTCCCCTCTACGCGTCGACGCAGAACCGCCGGGAGTGGCTCCACGTCGACGACCACGTGCTGGCCATCGAGGCCGTCCTGGAGCGCGGCGTCGAGGGCGAGACGTACAACGTCGGCAGCGGCGTCGAGGCGTCCATCGAGGAGATCGCCGACGCCGTGCTGGCGGCCACCGGCCGGCCGGCGTCGCTGAAGGAGATCGTGCCCGACCGGCCTGGCCACGACCGCCGGTACCTGCTCGACTCGACCAAGATCGCCGACCGGCTGGGCTGGCGGCCCACGATCGCCTTCGACCAGGGCCTGGCGGCGACGGTGGCGTGGTACGCCGACCATCGTGCCTGGTGGGAGCCGCTGGTCGGCAGGTCACCGGTGGCGGAAGGGTCGTGGGGGCCTCGGGCCGCCGGCGGCCGGTGAGCGCGGTGGCGCGGGTACTCGTGACCGGCGCCGACGGCCAGCTGGGGCGGGACCTCGTCGACGCACTGTCCGGCCGTACCCCTCGGGGGGGCCTCACGGCGCCGCCGACGGGTCCGTTGCCGGCACCCGGATCGGTCTGCGTGGTGCCCACGGACGTGGGCGAGCTCGACATCCGGGACCGTGCCCAGGTGCTGGAGGCGTTCGATGCCGTCCGGCCCGACGTCGTCGTGCACGCGGCGGCCATGACCGCGGTCGACGCCTGCGAGGCCGATCGCGAGCTCGCCTTCGCCGTCAACGCCTACGGCACCCGGAACGTGGCCGAAGCAGCGGCCCGGGTCGGCGCCCACCTGGTGGCCGTGTCGACCGACTACGTCTTCGACGGCACCGCGGGCCGTCCCTACCACGAGTGGGACGAGCCGTCGCCGATCTCCGCCTACGGGCAGAGCAAGCTGGCCGGCGAGCACGAGGCCACGACCGCCTGCCCGGGAGCCGCGGTGGTGCGGACGGCGTGGGTGAACGGCGTCCATGGCGCCAACATGGTCAAGACCGTCCTCCGCCTGGCCTCGGGGGACGGCCCGCTGCACTTCGTCGACGACCAGCGCGGCTCCCCGACCTTCTGCGCCGACCTGGCTCCCGCCCTCGTGCGGCTGGCGCTCGACCGCCGGCCCGGTGTCTTCCACGTGACGAACGCCGGCGACGCCACGTGGTTCGACCTGGCCCGGGCTGTGATGGCCGAGGCCGGCCACGACCCCGGCCGGGTGCGCCCGATCGCCACCGCGGACCTCGATCCGCCCCGGCCCGCCCCCCGGCCGGCCGACGCCCGGCTCGACGGTGCCGTCCTGCGCCAGTCCGGCATCGGCCCGCTTCCGACCTGGCGGGACGCGCTGGCGAGACTGGTCGACGTGCTGGAACCGGATCGGGTCCCGACGGGACGGGTGGCAGAATCCGAGACAGGACACGGAGGGAACGCGTGATGCGACGTATCGGAAGCGGGCAGGGCCCGGGGTGGGAGCACGGCGATGCCGGCGTCGGCGGCCTGGCCGGGTCCCAGTTCGGGCACGGCGGGCCGTCCGTCCGGGTGCTGCCCCACGGGCGGGGCCGCACGGTCGCGGTGATCGGCGTCGGCTACGTGGGCCTGCCCACGGCGGCCACCCTGGCCCACCTCGGTCACCGGGTGACCTGCGGGGATGCCGACCCCGCCAAGATCGCCATGCTGGAGTCCGGCCGCGTGCCCATCGTCGAGCAGCACCTGGAGGAACTGGTGGCCGAGGGCCGCGCCGCCGGCCGTCTCCGCTTCGTGACCGGTGCCGCCGACGCGGTGGCCGGCGCCGAATTCGTCTTCCTGTGCGTTCCCACGCCGCAGGGCGCCGCCGGATCGGCCGACCTGTCCTA